>JAIBDY010000051.1 GCA_024685995.1 Piscirickettsiaceae bacterium
CCACCATCACACCCCACCATTTGTTATTGAATCGCAATGACTTACTGGTCGGCGGTATCCGACCACACCATTTTTGTCTGCCGGTGTTAAAACGCAATACCCACCAACAAGCACTGATTAATGCGGCGACCAGTGGTAACCCGCGATTCTTTTTAGGTACAGACAGTGCACCACATCATCAGCAAGCCAAAGAAAGTGCATGCGGTTGTGCTGGCATCTATAGTGCCCATGCTGCCATCGAACTCTATGCGGAAGCCTTTGAACAAGCCAATGCCCTTGACAAGTTAGAAGGTTTTGCCAGCCACTTCGGTGCCGATTTTTATCGCTTACCTCGTCACCAAAACACAATTACGTTGACGAAAGAAACTTGGACTGTGCCGGCACACTATACTTTGGGTGAACAAAAACTTATCCCTATGCGGGCAAACGAGCAATTATATTGGTCTGTTAAAGCCAATTCGTGACAAGGTGGTCATTCATCACCACCCACACTGCTTAGCAAAAGCAATATCAAAAATCCGCGTATTTTTACGCGGCTTTTTGATATTTTAGATAGTGAAGATTAAAGCGGCACGCCAATACGTAACGCAACCTCTTCATACGCTTCAATAACACCACCAAGACCTTGGCGAAAACGGTCTTTATCTAATTTCTTACGCGTTTCTGCATCCCAAAGACGACAACCGTCTGGGCTGAACTCATCGCCTAAAACAACTTGGCCCTTAAATAAACCATATTCAAGTTTGTAATCAACCAAAATCATGCCTGCATCAGAAAACAACTTCTTAAGTAATTTGTTAACTTTAAACGTTAAGTCTTTCATTTTTAGAACATCTTCTGCTTTCGCCAAGCCAAATGTTTCAATATGATATTCATTGATCATCGGATCGTGTAACGCATCATTTTTCAAGAAAAACTCAAAGACGGGTGGGTTGAGTTCGAGCCCATCCTCAACGCCTAAGCGACGACACAAACTGCCTGTTGCCACGTTACGAATCACACACTCAACGGGCATCATCGCCATACTTTTAACTAAAGACTCATTGGCATTCAATAAGCGTTCAAAGTGGGTGGGAATACCTGCTTTTGCTAGGTATTCCATAATAAAAGCATTGAATTTATTATTGACTTCACCCTTACGGCTAAGTTGTTCTACTTTTTCGCCATCAAAGGCAGAAGTATCATCACGAAAGCTTAATACAACAAAGTCATCGTCGTCTGTTTTATAAACGCTTTTGGCTTTACCGGCATATAATTCTTGTCTTTTTTCCATTCGTTTTACTCTTTAATTTTAGTGTCTTCGTGCTATCAGAGTCGCTAATTATTATGCGTTTCTCGCCATTGAAAGCCGAGCTCTTGATCAGCAATTCCAATCCACTCTTGATCGCAACCTAGCGTCTCTGAAAACACGCTTCTCACGATGCTGGGGTGATTATTCTTCTCACTTAAATGCATTGCGACTAAGTGTTGTAGTTGGCTAATATCGATTCTCTTCAACAAACTAGCTGATTGTACATTGTTTAAATGTCCTAGCTTGCCAGCGACGCGATATTTTAGATGATCTGGATATTCGCCTTCGTTTAGCATCGTCATATCATGATTGGCTTCCAATAGTAAGGCATGACAATGTGATAGTGCTTGTTCTATCACCGGGGTCGTTGAGCCAACATCGGTTAAAAGCCCCACACGATGTTGACCATCATTGAAGACAAACTGACTTGGCTCACGGGCATCATGAGGAACAGGAAAAGGTTCCACTGCAATGTCATTGATTTCAAACGGTTCATGACAACTGAATTCATGCACCAAATCCATCACATCGGCCGGCAAACAGCCCGCCGTCCCCGCCGTAGCATAGACCGGCAGTTGATATTTCCGTGCCAACACTCGCACACCGTTTATATGATCGGCGTGTTCATGGGTCACAACAATCGCCGTTAAATCAGTCGTACTCAGCTGATATTGTTGTAGCCGTTTTTCAGTTTCGCGTGCCGAAAAACCACAGTCCACCAATAATGTCGTCTTACCATGTGACATCAATGTTGCATTACCTCGACTCCCACTGCCGAGCGATGCAAAGCGCATTATCGGTCCAATTCTTCCTGGATAAGGCGTAACAATCGTTTAGCAGAAGGCGATGAGGTTCTCACTTGATCAATGTCGAGGATAATCACTTTTGTTTCATCAACATCGGACACTAACTTAATGTAGAAAAACGTCTCTGGCGCCTTATCCATCTCATCACGCCAGAAAGCCAATTTGCCAAGCATACTTTCGTCACCTTGCTTGGCCATCAAGAAAGGGTCTAAATATTGTACAAAGTAAACCCCATGGTCACGCTCACGATCCTGCACAATAAAGTATTTGCTATCGATAATGCGGCCCACACTACGCCACAATGAATCCATATCACGATCTACCATTAACGCTTGATGGTCACCCGCCTCATCGATCATGACGGCATTAATAGTGACCCGCGCAGTAGGCTGTGCGGCTTGTTGTACTGCAACTTGTTGACGGTCAGCTTGATGCTTTTTGCCCATATAGTCGGCGAGCTGACGCAATTTCGCTTCATTCTTTTGCTCATTGGCGTCAAAGTTAGCCGCGCCAAGATACATTTCAAGGGTATTCGGTAAATCGCCCGCTTCAACACGTGTCCGATATGCATAACCATCGTCATCCGCTTCTGTGTCCATCAAACCAATCGTTTGATCTTGGCGTTTAACTGCAATACCACTTTCTGCCCAGAAATCGAGCATACGTTGCCATAACACGTCTGTTTCACCATAGACAATCAAATGGCGGCTGCCACCTTCACCGGTTAAGGCTGGTTTAGTGCTGGGGGCAACATTATATTTCTCTGCCAATGGGTTAGTTCCAGACACCGCGTAATCAGAATAGGTTGCGCCGTCATCATTGGCAGCAAACTCGTCATTGATACGCGTTGTGCTGAGATCGGGTGGAATATCGAGGGGCGGTAATGTCTCCGCTTTTTGATATTTTTGACTATTATCTTTCACCACTTCATCTAGGCCGGAAATTACGCCGCAGCCTGAAAAAAGTGTCACCATCGACATCGCAATGGCGGTCTGTTTAATACGATTAACGTTCATGTAATTTTTGTTTCACTCGTCATTAATTATGTACGTTGGCAGCCGCTAATGCATCGCGCACAGGCTGATGATATCTCTCTGATAATACCGTCATGGGTAGCCGAATCCCAGCGGGGATCAAAGCCATTTCATGCAGCGCCCATTTAACTGGGATAGGGTTAGACTCTACAAACAAGCTCTGATGCAATAAAGCCAGATTTTGATTAATTTGTCGAGCACGAACTTCATTATTGTCTAATGCCGCCAGACACATTTCATGCATTGCTGCGGGCGCGACATTGGCGGTAACCGAGATCACACCTTGCCCACCTGCCAAAATAAAGTCAACTGTGTTGGCATCTTCACCGGTGTACAGCTCCAGCTTGTCTTGGCATAACGCCTTAATCTGCTTGACGCGTGTCACATCACCCGTCGCTTCCTTGATACCAACGATGTTAGGGTGACCCGCTAAACGCGCCACTGTTTCTGGTAATAAATCACACGCTGTACGACTAGGGACATTGTATAAAATTTGGGGAATATCTACGCCTTCAGCAATTGCTTTGTAGTGCAGGTAAAGGCCTTCTTGGGTTGGCTTGTTATAATAAGGCGTGACCAATAACACCGCATCAACACCCAAGTCTTTTGCATGTCGGCTTAATTCTATCGCTTCGGTGGTTGAATTTGCACCAGTACCGGCAATCACGGGAATGCGGCCGTTAACCTGCTTAACCACTTGCTCGATCACCGCGCAATGTTCCGTCACACTTAACGTCGCGGACTCGCCTGTCGTTCCGACCGCCACAATCGCGTCCGTACCGTTTTCAATATGAAACTCAATCAATTTGTGCAGGCTGTCACTGTCTATCGAGCCATCGACTCGCATAGGCGTAACAAGTGCCACCATACTGCCACTAAACATGACTGCACATCTCCAAAAAAATAAACCGCAATGGTACGTTGACCAAGGCAAGATGACAAGATCCCTTCCGGTTGTGTATGGTGTCGTTTTTCATTATTTTCTCTAAATAAGGATGTGTTTTATGCAACAAGTCGCGCTGGGCCAAGCTGTACCCGATTTTGAATTAGCGAGCACCGGTGGTACGACATTCCGCTTATCAGAACACCAAGGTAAAAACCTGGTTATTTATTTTTATCCTAAAGACAACACGCCCGGTTGCACTTTAGAAGGTCAAAACTTTCGTGATCATATTGCCAAGTTTGAAGCCAAAGATACCCTAATCTTTGGCGTATCGCGCGATAGTGTTCGCGTTCATGAAGGTTTCAAGACAAAACAAAGTTTCCCCTTTGAACTATTATCCGATGCCGATGAACTGGCTTGCCAGCTTTTTGATGTTATTAAACTGAAAAAAAATTATGGTCGAGAATATATGGGGATTGTGCGCAGTACCTTCTTAATCGATAAAGCCGGCGTATTGCGTCACGAATGGCGCAATGTCAAAGTCAAAACGCATTTAAAAGAAGTCCTTGAGGCCGTCAACGCTTTATAGATAGCGCTCCCACATGGTGCAAAGTCAATTTGCACGCCATCATAGGCGCGCTAGTGTGGTGCGCCAATGTTTTCCCGCCCATGTTTTTGTTCGCTAAGTCCTTAAAAACAGGTATTGGTCTGTGAATTGCTTATAAAACATATTCGATCTTGTGAGTTGGAGCAATGTAATGCCTGAGTTAAAAAGCCGCGCGATGAATTTAACCCAAAAGGAGCGGAAATGGTTACCTTGGTTTGGCGCAACAGGCAAACTCGCCATGTCATGGTCATGTTTTCTGAATCGTTCGCAATACGACACGGTTGAAAAAACATTTGAAGGTATTGCTGCAACGCGGGTTAACCTATTACATCAATGGGTCAATAGCCAATGGGACCAAATGAGCCTTCTTGCCACGCAATTGACCGAAAGCCACCCCACGGTCGACACGCAAATTTTACTAGACCGTATTATCTCTGCCCCCGATTTTTCAGAGATTTTCGTCGTCAACCTCGATGGCAAAGTCACGCAGAGCACTTATCCCGCGCATCAATTACAGACCCTATCGCACCAAGCGGCTTTTGAAAAAGGCTTGAAAGCGCCTTTTTTACACGGACCTTATATTGACGCCTTGACGGGACAAATTGGCCCCTCCACTTCTCGATTTCACGACGAGGTCACTTTGATGTTTTACCAACCTGTCATTATCAATGGTAAGACTGTTGCTATTGTGTGTGGACGAGTTCCAAATGATGTCATGAGTGATCTGATTCAACGCGAAGCCGGTCATATTTATCCAGAGTCTGGCGACAACTATATTTTTATGGTTGATTCCAAATTTGACCGTTCGATTAAACAAGGTATTGCCTTGTCTCGCTCTCGTTTTGAAGATAACGCGTTCTCCCACGGTGAAAACTTAAAAAGTGGCGTCAATACCAATTGGGGTACGGTTCAAATTCGAGACCATACTGAATTTGAAATACGCTTTACCGACCCAGCGACGGGGCAACTGCATCCCGGTGTTAGAGAAACCATTGCCAATGGTTGTAACCTATTTGTCACTTATCCTGGTTACTCCGATTATCGTCATATCCCCGTCATCGGTAAAGGCATCACCTTTCAGCTTAAAGGCAGTGAAGATCGCTGGGGTATGATGTGTGAAGGTGATTTAGAAGAAGTCTACCGTCGCCGATCAATTAATATCAGCCTGATGAAAGGCTTTATTGCCTCCATGGTCAGCTTATTAGGCATTAATATTGGTCTGCATACTTTCACCGATTTACCTATATTTGCCATCAATGCTATCTCCGCCTCGACCATCCTGATTATTGCCATTTTATTCAAACGCTTTACCAGTAATCCGCTCGCCAATCGTTTGAATAAAATGACCGATGTTTTACGGACAATTGCAGAAGGTGAAGGTAATTTGGCACAACGGCTACAAACCGATCAAATGGCCTTCGATGAAACCGGCGATATGGGACGATGGATCAATAGTTTCATCGATAATTTAGATGGTATTGTTGGACAAGTCATCACAACCAGCAGTAATGTCAGCCACACCAATGAAGCGATGTTAGAGACCAACCGCGAAGCGTATCAAGTGTCCAGTGAAGTCGCTGCAGCGATAGAAAAAATGCTGTCTTTATTAGCAGACCAAATCAATGATATTGGTCAAGCATCATCGACCGCCGAAGAGATGAAGTCAGCCATGGATGAGGTTGTCGAACAAGCGCGTCATCAATATGAATCTGTCCGCAATGGCACCCATGAAATCCGAGATGTCGTTCAGACCTCCTCCAAAATGGTGCAATCTTTACATGACGGCACCAATGAAATTCATCAAATTATTGCTGTCATTACTGAAATTACCAATCAGACTAATTTACTCGCGCTGAATGCCTCCATTGAAGCTGCCAGAGCAGGCGAACATGGTCGCGGGTTCTCGGTTGTGGCAGACGAAGTCCGCGGTCTAGCATCACGTACCGCCTCTTCCGCAGAAGAAATACAACGTATGATCGAAGCGATCCAAAAAGAAACCCAAGAAGCGGTGACCTTTATGAAATCAGGCGTTGATAATGTTGATCGAAGCCTCAAGATCACTGAAGAAGCATCATCAGAAAACACCACCCTACATCAACTTGTGGAACGGATGTTTGCGACGATAAAACAATTGGAAGAAAGCAGTATCATCCACGGCGAAACCGCGCGTGATGTCGGTATGTCCACAGGCTTAATGTCCGACGCTAT
Source organism: Piscirickettsiaceae bacterium (assembly GCA_024685995.1). GTDB lineage: Bacteria > Pseudomonadota > Gammaproteobacteria > Nitrosococcales > Methylophagaceae. Next base: position 6,830 of record JAIBDY010000051.1, read on the forward strand.
CGAAGCATTACAAACGCGTGCCGTCATGGTGAGGTCAACTGCGCAAAAATTATTGCAATTAGTGGGGGTTTTCCAAGTCAGTTCGCGATAATTCAATAATACCCGCGTCGCCTTATTAAAAACCATTTATCTTGGGATAAATTAGTAACCAGAATAACGACTATTTTCTGTCATATCTTGCCCCGTCTTTATTTATTGACATTAAATTTTCAAACGACAATTCAGGGGCATCGACGCGTATCCCTTGCTCTGACTTGGGATACGCTTTTTTATTCAAACTTATCCACAATTTGTTCACAAATAGTCCACAAAAAAATGAGTTGCCATTTTCAATAAAACACACTATCTTGTGGTTTAAGTTCAAACAGACCACTACAAGTTGTGGTCTGATGATTTTCAACATCTACTCGAAAAACGCAGGGATCCTTAAATTATGGCAAACGAAGCAGTAGCAACAAAAGCCCCCCAATCTCAATACCGAGTCATTCGCCGCAATGGCCAATTAACCCCTTTCGACGGCAATAAAATATCGGTCGCGGTCTCCAAGGCGTTTTTAGCCGTTGAAGGCAATGCAGCGCAAGATAGTCGTCGTATTCATGAAATTGTCGCCAAAATCACTGCGCAAATCGTCAGCAGTCTAACCCGTCGCTTAGAAGAAAGCGGCACGGTTCATATTGAAATCATCCAAGACCAAGTTGAATTAGCCTTGATGCGTGAAGGCGAATACAAAGTCGCTCGTGCATACGTACTTTACCGCGAACAGCAAGCGCAAAAACGGGCCGAAGAAGAAAGACAACACCCTACTATCATCAGTGACAACTCCCTGACTGTCACCACAGCCGATGGTGCAAAAATTCCGCTAGATGTTGCCCGCCTACAACACCTCATCACCGAAGCCTGTGAAGGCGTTGCCGCAGTTGATGGCGCGGCCATCTTACGCGATACCCAACAAAACTTGTTTGACGGTGTTGCTGAGACTGATGTCGAAAAAGCCCTAGTGATGGCAGCTCGGACTTTTATTGAAAAAGATCCGGACTATAGTACCGTCGCTGCTCGCCTGTTGATGGATAGTATTCGTCGCGAAGCCTTGAGTTATGTTTATGACAGCCCTCGTCATGCGTCACAAGCTGAAATGGCAGAGCAATATGCTGATTATTTCAAACACTATATTGGCCGTGCGATTGATCACGAATTATTAGCACCCGAACTCGCTCAGTACGATCTTGATAGACTCGGTGATGCTTTAAAACCAGAGAATGACTTTAGTTTCACTTATCTTGGTTTACAAACCTTATATGACCGTTATTTCATTCACCAAGATGGTACCCGTTTTGAGTTACCACAAGCATTTTATATGCGTGTTGCTATGGGCTTAGCGATCAATGAAATCGACCGTGAAGCCCGTGCCATTGAATTCTACAACTTATTGTCATCTTTCGACTTTATGAGTAGTACCCCCACCCTGTTCAACTCAGGCACCTTGCGTCCACAATTATCATCTTGCTACCTCACCACAGTGCCAGATGATTTAAGCGGCATCTATAACGCCATGCGTGATAATGCTCTACTGTCTAAATATGCCGGTGGTTTGGGTAATGACTGGACGCGTGTTCGTGGTCTAGGCTCACATATCAAAGGCACCAATGGTAAATCACAAGGTGTTGTGCCGTTCTTAAAAGTCGCCAATGATACTGCCGTTGCCGTTAACCAAGGTGGTAAACGTAAAGGCGCGGTCTGTGCGTATTTAGAAACATGGCACATCGATATCGAAGAATTCCTCGATATGCGTAAAAACACCGGTGATGATCGTCGCCGTACCCACGATATGAATACCGCCAACTGGATCCCTGATTTATTCATGAAACGGGTAGCAGAAAATGCCGATTGGACTTTGTTCTCACCCGAAGAAGTGTCAGACCTACATGATTTAATGGGACTCGAATTTGAAGCGGCGTACACAGCGTACGAAGAAAAAGCCGCCCGCGGTGATATTCGTAACTTCAAAACGATGCCTGCCAATGACTTATGGCGCAAAATGCTCGGCATGTTGTTTGAAACCGGCCATCCTTGGGTCACCTTTAAAGATCCTTGTAATCTGCGTAGCCCACAACAACACGTTGGCGTTGTCCATAGCTCAAATCTATGTACCGAAATCACGCTCAACACGTCTAACGATGAAATCGCAGTGTGTAACTTGGGCAGTGTCAACTTGCCACAACACGTTGTCGATGGCGCTTTAGACCTAGACAAGCTTAAACGCACCATCACAACGGCAATGCGTATGTTAGATAACGTCATTGAATACAACTATTACAGCGTGCCGCAAGCGCGCAATTCAAACCTGAAACATCGCCCTGTCGGCCTTGGCATTATGGGTTTCCAAGATGCACTTTATAAAATGCGTCTGCCATACAGCACCGAAGCCGCAGTACAATTTGCTGATACCTCAATGGAAGCGGTGAGTTACTACACGATTGAAGCCTCTTCAAACTTGGCGGTCGAACGTGGTACTTATAACTCATACCAAGGCAGCTTATGGAGCCAAGGCATTTTGCAAATCGACTCGATTAGCATCTTGAAAGAAGCG
>JAIBDY010000042.1 GCA_024685995.1 Piscirickettsiaceae bacterium
AATTAGGGAAATTTGTTGGGTTTGCCTCTATATTGTGTTGTATTAGGGGATGATTGAATGAGGGCTTATTAACGGCTATAATGGACGGTCCATTTTGCCGTCTTTAATTTTAGTGAAGACAGTGTTTCTCCAATATTATTTGGTCATGAGGAACCGGGCATTAACACATTGTTTGAAGGTGACGGACGTGAGTCAGCCAACAGAATTAACACAAGGCCTTTACCGGCCAGAATTTGAAAGAGATAACTGCGGTTTCGGTCTGATTGCTCAGATGGATGATAAACCGAGTCATTGGCTTATTGAAACAGCGATCGAAGCGTTGGGTAATTTGACCCACCGAGGCGCGATTGGTGCAGATGGTAAGACCGGAGATGGTTGCGGCCTATTAATGAAAAAGCCCGATGGGTTTTTCCGTGCCATTGCTGATGAACTAGGTTTCAATTTGTCGACTTATTATGCGGTCGGCATGGTATTTTTATCGCAAGATTCTGCACAAGCAACGCTTAACCAAGATCTGGTCACGAAAGAATTGGCAGCACAAGGCTTGGATGTACAGGGCTGGCGTGATGTGCCCGTTGATCCTGATGCGGCTTGTGGTGAACAAGCAATGCGCTCACTGCCGATTATGCGTCAAGTATTTGTGAATGCCGCCGCCGGTATGGATGAAGCGACCTTTGAACGCCATCTTTATATTGCACGCCGTTTGGCCGAAAAAGCAGTGAAAGATGATGCATTCTATATTCCCAGCTTGTCGTCACATGTCGTGTCGTATAAAGGGCTTGTCATGCCCGCTTACTTGCCGGTTTTTTATACCGACTTGAAAGACACAAGAATGAAAACGGCGATTTGTGTTTTCCACCAACGGTTTTCGACCAACACCTTACCACAATGGCGTTTAGCTCAACCTTTCCGCTACCTTGCCCACAATGGAGAGATCAATACTGTTCAAGGAAATCGTAACTGGGCACTTGCGCGTGGTGCTAAATTTGCGACCCGCTTGATCGAGAATATGGATGATGTTCGTCCCTTGGTTGGTATGACCGGCTCAGATTCATCGAGTATGGATAATATGCTTGAGGCCTTATTGGCCGGTGGGGTGGATTTATTCCGTGCGATGCGATTATTGGTGCCACCGGCATGGCAAAACGACCACACAATGGATGCAGATCTAAAAGCATTCTATGATTACAACTCTATGCATATGGAGCCTTGGGATGGTCCTGCCGGCGTGGTGTTGACGGATGGCCGTTATGCGGCGTGTACGCTTGATCGAAATGGACTGCGTCCAGCACGGTACATCATCACTAACGATCGTCATATTACCTTGGCATCAGAAGTGGGCGTATACAATTATAAACCTGAAGACGTTGTTGCTAAAGGGCGATTGAAGCCAGGCCAAATGTTGGCGGTGGATACGTCAACGGGCGAATTATTGTTACCCGGTGCCATTAACGATAGCTTAAAGCAGGCGCAACCTTACCGCGAATGGCTAGAAAGTAATTTACAGCGTTTGCAAGATAAGGTTGAAGATGAAGTGCCTTTGGCTATCGACAAGCAAGCATTTTCGACATTGGAAAAACTATTTCAAGTGTCTTTCGAAGAACGCGACCAAGTGATTCGGGTATTGGGTGAGGTAGGCCAAGAAGCGACGGGGTCAATGGGTGATGATACGCCATTCCCCGTATTATCCCAACGCGAACGTTCATTGTTTGATTATTTCCGTCAACAGTTCGCACAAGTAACGAATCCGCCGATTGACTCGCTCCGTGAAAGCATTGTGATGTCTTTAGAGACCTGTTTCGGTAAAGAGCATAATTTATTTGAAGAAGGGCCAGAGCATGCTAAGCGTGTGGTGGTCGACTCGCCAATTTTGTCAACCAGCCGTTTTAACCAGTTATTGGCTTTGGCTGAACAGAATCAAGATTACAAAACGACGAGATTATCACTGCATTATGATGCCAGTACGGGTTTAGAAGCGGCAATTGATGCTGTCACCGAACAGGCGGAGCAAGCGGTTAGAGATGGTAGCGTTATTCTGGTGTTGAGCGATAAAAATGCGACAGCGGATAGTTTGCCAATCCATGCTTTATTGGCGACGGGCGCGGTACATCATCGCTTGATCAAAGCCGGTTTACGTTGTGACGCTAATATTGTGGTTGAAACAGCTACGGCGCGTGACTCTCATCACTGTGCGGTATTGTTGGGCTATGGGGCGACGGCGATTTACCCTTATTTGGCTTATGCCTGTTTGAATGACTTGATACAAACGGGAGAAATCCAGAACAAGGATTATGCCGATGTGTGCGCTCACTACCGGAAAGGGATCAATAAAGGCTTGTATAAGATTACCTCTAAAATGGGTATATCAACCATTGCGAGTTACCGAGGCGCACAACTTTATGAGATCGTTGGCCTGAATGAAGCGATCGTAAACAAGTGCTTCGTTGCAACAACAAGTCGGATTAGTGGGACAAGTTATGAAGAGTTGCAAGCAGAGCAACAATCATTAGCAAACAAGGCTTGGAATAATCGTCAACAACGCGAACAAGGCGGATTGTTAAAATTCGTCCATGGTGGTGAATACCACGCCTATAACCCAGATGTGATTGCAGAGCTTCATAAGGCGGTGCAAGGCGGCAGTTATGATGATTATAAATCGTATGCCGCTTTGGTGAATGAACGCCCCGTGGCGGTACTGCGTGACTTATTAGCCTTAAACCTCGCTGACAAGCCTTTGCCTTTAGAAGAAGTGGAAAGCATCGGCAATATTTTAAAGCGCTTTGATAGCGCGGGGATGTCATTGGGGGCTTTGTCTCCGGAAGCGCATGAAGCGTTAGCAGTGGGAATGAATCGCTTAGGTGGTCGTTCTAATTCGGGTGAAGGTGGTGAAGACCCTATCCGTTTCGGCACTGAAAAAGTATCTAAAATCAAGCAGATTGCCTCAGGTCGTTTTGGTGTGACACAGCATTACTTAGTGAATGCCGAAGTGTTGCAGATCAAAATTGCGCAAGGTGCGAAGCCAGGTGAAGGTGGACAATTACCCGGTGGTAAAGTGAATCAAATGATTGCGACGCTTCGCCATTCAGTGCCGGGTGTGACTTTGATTTCTCCGCCACCCCATCATGATATTTATTCGATTGAGGATTTGGCGCAGTTGATTTTTGACTTGAAACAAGTCAATCCAGATGCATTGGTGTCTGTGAAGCTGGTCTCTGAAGCCGGTGTCGGTACGATTGCAGCCGGTGTGGCAAAAGCCTATGCGGATTTAATCACGATCTCGGGCTATGATGGTGGTACTGGTGCAAGCCCATTAACCTCGGTTAAATATGCTGGTGGGCCGTGGGAGCTGGGCTTGTCTGAAGCGCACCAAACATTGCGAATGAATGATTTGCGCGATAAGGTTCGTCTGCAAACCGACGGGGGATTGAAAACCGGTTTAGATGTTGTGAAAGCGGCAATTTTAGGTGCAGAAAGTTTTGGTTTTGGTACCGGTCCAATGGTGGCATTAGGCTGTAAGTTCCTGAGAATCTGTCACTTGAACAACTGTGCGACTGGTGTTGCAACGCAAAATGATAAATTGCGTTCGCAGCATTTTATTGGCTTACCTCAGATGGTGATGAACTATTTCCAATTTGTTGCACGTGAAACACAGGAATGGTTGGCTGCATTAGGCGTGTCAAGTTTAGAAGCGTTGATTGGTCGTACCGACTTGTTAACCATTTTGCCTGGCACAACGGATAAACAACGTAAATTAGATTTGGCACCGTTGCTATCGACAGCGGGTATCGCTGATGATAAGCCACAATTTTGTGTTGAACCGCATAACGAACCGTATGATAAAGGCGAATTGGCCGAGCAAATGGTGGCAGATATGCAATCTGCTATTGCAAGCAAAGCCGGCGGCTTCTTTCAGTATGATGTTCGCAATATCAACCGTTCTATAGGTGCGCGGGTGTCGGGTGAGATTGCTCGACATCACGGTAACTATGGCATGAACGAAGCGCCCATCCGTGTCCAATTAACAGGTTCGGCCGGCCAAAGCTTTGGTGTCTGGAATGCGGGTGGTCTTGAGATGCGCCTTGAAGGTGATGCCAATGACTACGTCGGTAAAGGCATGGCCGATGGTAAGTTATCAATTTACCCGTCAGCAGAAAGCCACTTTGCAACGCAAGAAGCCAGCATTATAGGTAATACCTGCCTATATGGTGCCACGGGCGGTGCTTTGTATGCGGCAGGGATGGCGGGTGAGCGTTTTGCTGTTCGTAACTCAGGTGCGATTGCCGTGGTTGAAGGTGTTGGCGATCACGGTTGTGAATATATGACCGGGGGTGTGGTGACTGTCTTAGGTGAAACGGGCTTGAACTTCGGCGCGGGTATGACTGGGGGCTTTGCCTATGTCCTTGATATGGACGGTAGCTTCGCCGAGCGTTACAACAAAGAGTTAGTCGAGCTAGTACGCATTGATGGGCAAGAGATGTCAGAACATGCACTTTATTTGAAGGCGATGATCGAAGATCATGTGCGTGAGACTGGCAGTGCTTGGGGCAATCAACTATTGGATATGTTTGAACAACGCTTGAAACAATTCTGGTTGGTGAAGCCGAAAGCGGCTGCTGTCGATGGTTTAATTGAGTTGGTCAATAAACGTAAAGCGAAAGCGGCTTAATCTAGAGAAATAATAAAAATATTATGGCTAAAAATACTTTTCAATTTTTAGAGGTCGGCCGTGTCGATCCGAAAAAACTAGATGCTTCAGAGCGTATTAAACGTTCGGGTGAGATTTATGGCAGTTTTGATAAGGCGGCGTCTGCAGAGCAGTCTGACCGTTGTCTCGAATGTGGTAACCCCTATTGTGAATGGAAGTGTCCAGTACACAATTACATTCCAAACTGGCTAAAGCTGGTCAGCGAAGGCAATTTAGTTCAAGCTGTGGAATTATCCCATGAGACGAATACCTTGCCAGAGATTTGTGGCCGTGTTTGTCCACAAGACCGATTGTGCGAAGGTGCTTGCACACTAAATGATGGCTTTGGTGCCGTGACGATTGGCTCGGTTGAGAAATATATTACTGATACTGCCTTAGCGCAAGGCTGGCGCCCAAATATGACAGATGTTGTACCCACCGGTAAGCGGGTGGCGGTCATTGGTGCGGGTCCAGCAGGGTTGGGATGTGCAGATGTCTTGACACGCAACGGTGTACAGGCCGTTGTGTTTGATAGAAACCCTGAAGTGGGTGGTTTATTAACCTTTGGTATTCCTGAGTTTAAGCTTGAGAAAGATGTCGTTAAGCGTCGCCGTGAGGTCTTGGAAGGCATGGGTGTTGAATTTGTGCTCAATACCGAAATCGGCAAAGATGTGCAATTTGATCAACTGCTTGAAGAGTATGATGCCGTTTTCTTAGGTATGGGGACATATACTTATATGAAAGGCGGCTTCCCTGGCGAAGAGAAGGATGGTGTGTATGAAGCTCTACCTTATCTCGTTGCTAATAATAAGAAACAGTTGGAACTCGGCTCGCCTGACTATGTTGATTTAGCGGGACAAAAAGTCGTGGTATTGGGCGGTGGTGATACCGCGATGGATTGTAATCGTACTGCCATACGGCAAGGTGCGGCCTCGGTGCAATGTGCCTATCGTCGTGATGAAGACAATATGCCGGGTTCGCGCCGCGAAGTGAATAATGCACGCGAAGAAGGCGTTGAATTCTTATGGAACCGTCAGCCGATTGAAGTCGTCGGGAATGGCAAAGTAGAAGGCATAAAAGTGGTCACGACCGAGTTGGGTGAACCTGACGAACGGGGACGCCGTAGCCCGCAAGCTGTTCCGGGTAGTGAAGAAATTATTGCTGCTGATGCCGTTGTTATTGCGTTCGGTTTTCGCCCAAGCCCGGCGCCATGGTTTAGTGATTATGGCGTGGAAATTGATGCCGGTGGACGCGTGATTGCCCCAGAAGCGGGAGCTTGTGCTTTTCAAACAACCAACCCTCAGATCTTTGCCGGCGGTGATATGGTTCGTGGTTCAGACCTTGTTGTCACCGCAGTCTGGGAAGGGCGTGAAGCCGCAAAAGGTATATTAGATTACCTCGCTGTTTAAATCCCATCAATAAAGTAAATACTTACTCACCTTTAAGGGGCTGTTGTGTCTGAATTAAAAAACGATCGTTATTTGCGAGCATTATTGCGACAACCTGTCGATAAAACGCCAGTTTGGGTCATGCGACAGGCCGGTCGTTATTTGCCTGAATACCGCGAAGTCCGTGCAAAAGCGGGTGACTTTATGACACTTTGCAGCACACCTGAATTAGCCTGCGAAGTCACTTTACAACCCTTACGTCGATTTGATTTAGATGCGGCGATTATTTTTTCAGATATTTTAACTATCCCAGATGCGATGGGTTTGGGATTACATTTTGTCTCCGGAGAAGGCCCCAAGTTTAATAATGTGATTAGGAGTGCTGCCGATATCGCCAAATTAGGTGTGCCAGATATGGAAGATAGTCTGGGTTATGTGATGGATGCGATTCGTTTAACGCGGCGTGAAATCGACGGTAAAGTACCCTTGATTGGTTTTAGTGGTAGTCCTTGGACATTAGCGTGTTATATGGTTGAAGGCGGTTCGAGTAAAGACTTTGCCAAAGTAAAAGGTATGATGTTCGATGCGCCAGAGCAACTGCACGCTTTATTAGCTGTGCTGGCGAAGTCGGTCATTGCGTATTTAAATGCCCAAATAGCGGCAGGCGCGCAAGCAATTATGCTGTTTGATACTTGGGGTGGCGCATTAAGCCAAGGTAATTATGAACAGTTTTCGTTAGCGTATATGCAGCAAATTGTCGCAGGGTTGACTCGTGAGCATGAAGGTCGAACAGTGCCGATAACGATGTTCACTAAGGGTGGCGGGCAATGGTTGGAAATGATGGCCGAGACGGGTGTCGATGCCGTGGGTTTAGATTGGACGACGGATATGACCGCAGCGCGCCAACGCATCGGCGATAAAGTGGCGTTACAAGGCAATATGGATCCTTGTGTACTATATGCCTCCGCCGATCGTGTGGAGCAAGAAGTGGCAAATGTATTGGCTAGTTTTGGCGATGGAAACACAGGGCATGTCTTTAATTTAGGGCATGGTATTCACCCAACGATTGCGCCTGAAAATATGACACGCTTGGTGGACTCTGTTCATCGCTTGAGTGAGCCATACCATCAAAAATAACACATTTGGCAGAAGGTAAAATGAGTCAGAATCGCTTTATTTTAAAAACGCATAAAGTTTGTATTGTCCAAAAGTGAGTTATCAACTACAGTTGAAGCTTCAACCGTTGTGTTGAAAATAATTTCTTATTTTCATTGGAGCAAACAATGACAACTTTTTTAAGCAGCAAGGGGTTCAAGCACTTTTTAATCATCCTGATGGTTTTAAATGGCTTTATGGCCAGTTTTGCCCAAGCAAAAATGATCGCGACTACGGCTGTAATTCAGTCAGATGGCATGGCTTATAGTCAGCACGAGCTGCAATCGGCTTTGGCATCAGATGAATTAAAACAGCAGCTTGCTGGCATGGGAGTGGATGTCGACCAATTGAATGATCGCGTTGCCAGTTTAACGCCTACGGAAATTCAACAGCTGAATGCAGAATTAGCAACGCAACCCGCTGGTGGGATAGTGGGCGTATTGTTGACTATCTTTATTGTGTTTATTGTGACCGATATGCTGTGCGCTACAGATGTCTTTACCTTTGTAAAATGTATTAATAAATAACAACAACATGGCCTCCTGTTTAAGGATTTTGCTGACGATAAGCTTATCTTTATTAACTGCCTGTACGAGCATGCCTACGCAAGACACCAGTCGTAGGTATGCTCAATTAGACCCTAGTTATACCTTACAAGACATACCTTATTTTCCACAAACTGAAGACCAGTGTGGACCTGCTTCATTAGCGACGATGCTTGTCATGCGCGGCATAGACGTTAGCCCTGAACAATTACGCGACAAAATATATATCCCAGATAAGAAAGGCACACTAACGACCGAAATAGTAGCGAGGGCGAGGAGGTATGGCCTTGTAGCTTATGTGTTAGCACCAGAAATAACCGATGTATTAGCAGAAATCAACGCCGGCAACCCAGTGATGGTAATGCAAAACTTAGCTTTTGACTGGATGCCACGGTGGCATTTTAGTGTCGCCATTGGCTATGACCTACAGACACAAACGATCAGTTTACGATCTGGCAGGGATGTACAGCATGAACTGGGGTTAGATTTATTTATAAAAACGTGGCGCCGGACTCAATCGTGGGCGATGGTTATCGTGCCCGCCGATCAGTTGCCTGCAACAGCGACCGAGCTGAGCATGGTCGCCGCGGCCAGTGAGTTGGAACAAGTCGGAGAAACCATATCGGCGCATGCTGCCTACCAAGCTATATTAGCAGCGTGGCCGGACAACGTAATGGCAAAATTTGGGGCTGGGAATACGTCTTATTCATTAGGTCATTATGCAGATGCTGAACAGTGGTTCTTGTCTTATTTAAGTTCGCACATCGAGGCGTCAGCAGCGTGGAATAATCTGGCGTATAGCTTCTTAAAGCAGGGTTGTATTGATGAGGCTCAACAAGCGATTCAGTGTGCGATACGACTTGATCCCGAGAATAGCGAGGTAGCTGAAAGCTACCGCGAGATTGGCCAATTTCAACCTGTACTATCTAGTAAAACTTGCCGAAGAATAGCATGCCCAGTAAGAGCTGAGTAATATAACAAATAGCCTGAGCATTGATATGGCTATTGTCGAAGGAGCCTGTGTCATTACTTTAACATCGGTGGTTATTCCGCCGCGATGTCAAAAAACTCAATATTGATGCGATAGTCATCATTTGCAGTTTTGACGGGGATGTGGAATGCTGGGAGAGCCTGAATGAGAACAACAACCGTTGTTATTGCTTAGGCAGCGAAGCGGTCAAACATGAGCAGCGATGACGACTTGAGTTGATTGAGGTTGCATTCATGTTGAAAGCTTAGCGTGTTAGTGAAAGGGGCTCGATGAACCATAAAGTGCAGGCTTTCTTGAGAACGTTATTTTTACTATTGCTATCCTCAACGGTAAATAGTAATCCTGATGACAAGGTGCCTGCGTATTATGGTGAAGTGAAATCCTTATTTGATGGGCGCTGCGTGGTGTGTCACGGTTGTTATGATGCGCCATGCCAGTTAAAGCTGTCGTCGTTAGAAGGGATTCAACGAGGTGCGAATAAAAAGAAAATCTATAATGGCACGCGGTTATTTGCTGATGATCCCACTCGTCTATTTATTGATGCGCATGCGGTAACTGCTTGGCGCGATAAACGCTTTTTCTCTGTCGTGGAAGCAGGCAGAAGCGAAAAAGGGGGTGAGAAAAGTCTGCTTTACCAGATGCTTGCCCTCAAAGAACGTAAGCCGCTGTCGATGGCTTCATTGCATAATCAAAAACTCGCGGCTGATGCGTTTGATCTGAGATTAAATCGTAAGGATCAATGTCCAGAGCCCGATAAATTTGAACAATACGCTGATGACCATGCTTTATGGGGAATGCCTTATGGTCTTCCTGGACTCAACGCGAGAGAACAACTCGTGATCAAAGATTGGTTGCGACATGGCATGCCAATCGAGGAGCTGCCATTGCTTAGTGAGCGTGACAGAACGCGAATTGATAAATGGGAACGCTTTTTTAACCAAAACGATAATAAAAGCCGTTTGGTGATTCGTTACATTTACGAGCATTTATTTGTGGCAGATCTATTTTTTGAGGGTGCCGAGGAAGTACGCTATTTTAAATTGGTTCGATCGTTAACCCCACCGGGGGTGCCGATAAAAGTGATTGCGACACGCAGACCTTATGAAGATCCTATGTTGGACCCCAAGATCAAGCAGCTGGTAAAGCGAGTGTATTATCGTCTGCAAGCGATCAACCAGACCGTGGTTGCTAAAAACCATATTCCATACGCGTTGACAGATAAAAGGTTAGCGCGGATAAAGGCATTGTTTTTCGAGCCGAGCTATGAGGTGACAAGTCTGCCCGGTTATGCCCTTGAATTGGCTTCAAACCCCTTTGCGGTCTTTAAGCAGCTTCCCGTTGAAGCGCGTTATCAATTCATGTTGGAGCAGGCTGAATTCACGATACAAGGTTTTATGAAAGGGACAGTTTGTCGAGGGCAAGTCGCCTTAAATGTGATCAATGACCATTTTTGGGTGGTGTTCGCCGATCCTCAGCATCCGGCCTCTCAAGTGTTAAGTAATCGCTTGCCGTCGGACATTGATTTGTTGGGCTTACCCGCAGAACAGACTAGTAATACCGGTATTCTAGAATATTGGACACAGTACGCCAAAAATCAAGCGCGTTACCTGAAGAATAAAAGCAAGCTGTTGAACGATGTGTTGGCTAGTCATCCGCCTAATTTAGATTGGATCTGGCAAGGCGGTGATAATAGCAATGCAGGGCTAACGGTGTTTAGACATTTTGATAGCGCCTCTGTCGTAAAAGGCTTTGTCGGACCGGCACCGAAGACGGTTTGGCTTATTGATTATCCCATTTTTGAACGAATTCATTATTTATTGGTTGCAGGTTTTGACGTGTATGGCAACGCGGGTCATCAATTAGCGACGCGCTTGTATATGGACTTCTTACGCATGGAAAGCGAATCTAATTTTTTGGCATTACTGCCGAAGCAAACACGTCCAGCACTGAGGGATTATTGGTACCGTGATGCCGATGAGTCAATAAAAGATTATGTCTATGGACAACATGCGTATTTAAATGTTGAGACGGGTATTGCCTATACTGATCCGCGAGCGGCGAAGATAGAACTGTATCAACAGCTTAAACAGCATTTGGCAGCTGTATTGTCTGATGCTTATCAATTAAATCCGCAACAAGAGGTTATTCATAAGCAATTGGCTTTATTGCTGCGTATGGTTAAAGGTAATGTAGCAAACTTATTGCCCGAGATGGGCTTATTGATGGTGACAGAAAATCAACAGATTGATCAGGTGTATACGATTGTTCGAAACAGTGCACATGCGAATGTGACCAGTCTATTTATTGAGGCTTTGAATCGGTTGCCGAAAGAGGATTCAGTATCAATAATGCCGGGCATTGTCGGGGCTTACCCCGATGCTTTATGGCGAGTGGAAAAAGCAGAATTGACCAATTTTGTGAAAGCAATTATAGGGTTAAAGGATGAAGCTGATTATAGCGCCCTGATGCAACAGTTCGGTATCCGGCGAACACACGCCGATTTTTGGCAATATAGCGATGAGTTGCATTATTATTATCAGCAACACTTCCCCGTCGATTATGGCGTACTTGATTACAATCGTTTGGAAAATAGATAATTTGAGTCGCTTTATCTTGTTATTGTGTCCCCACTTTTTAGTTAACGCACCAAGGTGACACACGTTGTCAGGCAACGTCATGCCCGATGCTAAACCGCCGATAGTCGTTAATTCTGTGCTAAGGTCGGGTTTTTTACTTATATAATTCGATGTTAATTCAACGTAATCTAAAGGCTATTTTAAGGCATTGGAGACAACTCATGATAAGAAATAACAAAGCTAAACTGAAAAGGACAATGGGATGAAGCTGAAAATACGATTTTTAATGTTAATACTCTCGCTTTTTTCGGTGAATGCTTTTTCTGAAGGACGTGAAACAACTGCGTTAAAACCACTTGATGATTACCGGTCAGAATATAAAGAGCGCTACGACGCTATTTTTGACATGGTGGAGTCGAGGACAGAGCTGAATTTCCGTGAAAAACAAGCACGTTATGAGCAAGAAGTGAAGGCACTAAAACGTGAGTTTAAAGTACAGAGAGCGAAAGATTATGCTGTAGCGGGTACGGGCAGTGTGACTAAAACCATTGAACATAGCTGCAGGGGACGTTCCGCGAGCGGCGGCCAACGAATCATGCCGGTGGATTGTGGCTATCAATGCGTTGAGCAACCGAAAGAAAGAATGTTTACCAAAGAAGAATGGGTCACGGCAAGCGGTGATTATTCGGATCTGATTGTTAGCCAGACCAAAGCCTGTATTGAGCTAAGAAATGACGATACCTCACTTAAAAAAGCGACATTGACCGCGACATTTAAATATAACGATAGTAATATTGATTTGAAGATTGCTGAAGAAGCGGAAGCATTGTTTTCACAATAAAGCCTAGTTATATACATGGAGTGTGATCATAACAACAAAGCCAGAGCGCAAAGACTCTCTAACTTTGTTGTTTTGGGCGCTTATAAAAGTGAAAATGGCTCAAGTACCTTGAGGCTAACCGTGCTTAGCAGGCCATAGCGTTGCGCCCTGATGCAAAGTTGTTTAGGACTAAAAAGATTTAAGTTTGGCGCTCACTTTATGGAAGAATTTGTGTTTTTTGCTAGCGGCTTCACTGGCTAAAAAATTAACTTGAATTGCATTACGGGTGCCTTCGAAAGAAGGGTAACCATGCCAGCAATTGTCGGTCACTTTAAAAGCAATCATGCAACCAGCTGTTGGCTCGACTTCTTCGGCGACATCATTCATATCTTCACTATTTAGAATACGAAGCTTACCGGTGTCAGCAGGCCAACCGTCATTAAAGTAGATTAAGATAGTAAGGAGCTTCGTTTTAGAATCAGTATGAATACGACCATCTTTTTTGCGAGAGAAGCCGCGATAGGTCAGCATTAATGGTGACGCCATCACATCAACATTAAATTTTTCAGATAAAACTTGGCGAAATGCTGGCGAGTCTAGTGCATCGTGCAGCGCATGATAGTTATCTGACAGTTCGAGATCTTCTTTGTTGAAGCTTCCGCCACGTTCGATATTTGGGAATTCTTGTATCAGTTCAGAAAGCTTGGCATCATCAAGCGATTGCGGGATAGCAAAGTAAGGAAATGGCGTCGTTTTGAGTTTAGTTTGTTTAACTGTGTCTAGGTTGATCATCATTGAGGAGCCCTTTTGAGCGAGTATGGCATTATTTTACGCGATTCTATTTTGGCTGACTGTTTTAATCTTTCGGAAATTGGCGATACTCAGGATGTTGTTCCGCTTTTTTGGCATCGGTTAGCAATTGCTTGGCGATCTGTTTCACTTGTAAGTCATAGAGCGCCAGTTGGCCCCCCGTTTTAATTGCGGTAGATGCCAAGCTACCAATCACCATTAACAAGACAACGACAATGCCCCAAGCGAGGAAGTAAGTCATTTTGAGCTGTGGTAACGCTTCACTGGTTTGGGCGGGGTTTGTCGATGGCTTGTCAGAAGAGATGGTCGCTAGCAGAGAGTCTAAGTTTGAACCCTGCTCAATCGCCTCTGCAAAGCGCTCAATGCGCTGCGGCTCTTCATAGAGGTGCCAGGCTTCGAAAATGACTTTAATGCCAATATAGAGACCAATGACAAGGAGCGTTAGGCCAAATAATCTGACGACAATGGAGAGTAGGTCTGTCGATGCTGAGTTACTCATAAACCTTGGCCTATAGATCGGTAAAATCATGATTATATTACACCGAGCATAAAAAAAGGGCAGTTCAAAATGAACTGCCCTTTTGTTTTAAGTCAAAGACTCATGTTGATAGCTTATCTATCAGTGAACTCTGGATAGGCTTCCATACCACATTCACTTAAATCAACACCCGCGTACTCTTCCTCTTCTGTAACACGGATACCCATGACGAGTTTCAAGACTAACCAGACAATGGCGCTGGTCACAAACACCCAGACAAAGATGGTTGCTGCACCGACTAATTGACCGGTAAAGTTCGCATCACTATTGGTTAATGGTACGGCTAATAAGCCCCATAGACCAACAACACCATGGACCGAGATAGCACCAACGGGATCATCAATTTTGAACTTATCCATCATGATGATTGATAGCACAACTAACACACCACCCGCTGCACCAATTAATGTTGCTGCAAGCGGCGTTGGCGTATCAGGGCCTGCTGTGATAGCGACAAGGCCAGCCAAAGCACCATTCAGGATCATGGTTAAGTCAGCTTTACCAAATAAGGCTTTAGCGATGATTAAAGCGCCGATAACACCGCCCGCAGCTGCGGCATTGGTATTTAGGAAGACCAATGCTACAGCGTTTGAGTTGGCGATATCACCGAGCTTTAGAACCGAACCACCGTTAAAACCGAACCAGCCCATCCATAAGATGAATGTACCGAGTGTTGCCATAGGTAAATTGGCACCTGGGATCGGTTTAACTTCGCCATGTTCACCATATTTGCCTTTACGAGCACCCAAGAAGATAACACCAGCAAGGGCTGCAGCTGCACCAGCCATGTGGACGATACCTGAGCCGGCAAAATCCAAGAAGCCAAAGTCATCACCTAATGAATATAGACCAAAGACAGAGTTGCCGCCCCATGTCCATGCGCCTTCCATTGGGTAGATGAATGCAGTCATCACGACAGCAAATAAAGCAAATGCACTGAGCTTCATCCGCTCGGCAACAGCACCCGATACGATAGACATTGCTGTGGCAACGAACACTACTTGGAAGAAGAAGTCAGATGCGCCTGAATAGACAGAGCCGCCATCAAATCCTGCTTCAGCTGATGCCGCTAATGCGTCTGCAACTAAGGTTTCACCACCGTCGATACCCGCAAGGAAAATACCGCCACCATACATAATGTCATAACCGACAACTAAGTAGGCTGTACATGCAATCGCGAATAACATTACGTTTTTCGTTAAAATTTCTGTCGTGTTTTTTGCACGAACAAGGCCAGCTTCTAACATGGCAAAGCCAGCTGCCATCCACATAACTAAGGCACCACAAACTAGGAAATAGAATGTGTCCATAGCATACTGGAGTTGGAAAATTTGGTTTTCCATTACATTATCTCCTAATTAATTAAAG
>JAIBDY010000026.1 GCA_024685995.1 Piscirickettsiaceae bacterium
AAAACGGTTTGCCAATTGTCGCCAAAGTGATCTGTCATTGTTTAGTGTTTGATTACTTTATAGACAGATGCACCGTCTTTACGTTTGGTTCCGGTGTGAAAAACCAGTTCAAGATCGAGCGTTTTGAGGAAGCGTCGAAGTTCAGAATAACGTCGCTTTTCGACGACAATCAGGTAATCATAATATTGGTAATCGTTTGAGTGGATATCAGAGCAAGGACCTGATGTATAGGGCATTTTATCAGCATATTCTGTGGTGAAGTCGGTCTGTTGATGGAGTGGTTTAACGCATAGTGTTAGCGATGTTTTTTCAGCATTAAAGTAATAAAGCATAAACTCATCATCGGTCATCACTAAGCTGTCTTCAGGTAGGTTATGTGCTGCCCAAATCGCGGTCTCTTTGATATAGCGTTTAGAGCTGGATAAGGTCGACGTGTCTGCAACATTGTAGAACAAGGCCAAACCAATAACAGCTAGCAAGCGTTTATTTTTTGTTAGCCAAAAACGTTCAATACCTTGACAAACTTTAGACATCACAATGAGTAATAGGCCTGCTAAGGCCAAGACGGCATAACGGCTAGAAATAAAATATTCTTTAAATAAAAAGCTAGTGAGAATTAGGATGTTGAGGGTGAAAAAGTAGATTAGAAGTCGTTGAAGTTGTGGGTTATGCGGTTGATCATTTTTTGTTGTGGCGGCAAAGTAAATAATGAGGTAGCTGACAGAAAATGTTTTGAGCAGCTTATAAGCTAACATGGTTAACAAGCCGGCAACCAAAATAAGGGCTGCATAATCTTCAGAATATTTATTTAAAATCTGACTTTCTATTATTCCTGCTGACCGAGTCAATACCTCATTATAGCGATCTAAATTAAGATAACTTGAAATAGATTCCAGCTTGCTAAAAGCCGCCATTAAATCGGGTTGGCTGAGAACGAAAGTCACGATAGCGGTGAACGTGATAATCAAGAGATAAGAAGCTTGGGCAACTTGCTTTAAGCCATCGATAGGCTTTCTGGCAAATAACAAGAATAGGGGCAAGCCCAGCAAAAGCACGCTGCCTTCTATTCGGAAAAGCACGGCAATGACCATATACGTTTGCCATAACGTTGCCGACTTGTAGCTCGGTGCGTTCAGGAACAGCATGAATTGATATAACGCCAGGCTGGCAAATGCCCAATAGCCTGGATCGCGTAGAATAAAGTCACGATATTCATTAATGGGGTAAAAACACAAAATTAACAGTGCCGCTATACCCAGTTGACGTTGCGAAGAGACCAGTAAACTGCTCATTAACACTAATGCATCGGTTAATAGAATAAAGAGTAGGCTGTTTAGAATAGAGCCTGTAGTCTCTATTGAGAGTGAGGTTAGTTGATGTATCCAAGCAATCAAAATGGAAAAAGCAGGCCAATCATAAATGGCGCGAGCAGCAGATAAACCGCCGTCTAAATAAGCCTCCACCATTTGTAGGTACATGATGCCATCACGATTGATAATATCGTCAAAATACACTGCCTGAAGCGACAGTAACAGACTTGCGAGCATGGTGAATAGGCGAACGCGAGTGAGATTAAGTTGGGCGGGTTGAATATCCATGTGGTGGGCTACGGCGTGTTCTGAGGTTGAAGTTTTTGGACAGATGTTAGCACATCCCGGCTGTGTATTCCTTGCATGCACTTATGATGTTGTTCGGGGCAAGTACGTTGAAAACAGGGGCCACAATCCACATCGAATTGAATAATAGCAGACTGCTCAGACAATGGCGGAGTGAAATTTGGCGAAGTCGGCCCATAAATGGCAACTAAAGGCTTTTGTAATGCAGCTGCAATATGCATTAAGCCCGAGTCGTTGGATATAACAGTATCAGCTGTAGCCAGTAAATCGATGGCTTCATGGAGTTGAGTTAAACCACAAAGATTGACGAAAGTATGCGCATTACGATTGTCGGTCTGCTGTTCTATTTCATCGGCAACGGCTTTGTCGGCTTCAGAGCCGAGTACTAACACTTGCCAATCTTGTTCTATCAAAGCTTCGCTCACCTCAGCATATGACTTAGCAGGCCATTGTTTTGCAGGGCCAAACTCAGCACCAGGACAGAGGATGAGTCGTTTTTGTCCCGTTGTTAAGGGCGACACCGCAAAAGTAGTCGCATCAGCAACCATTTTAGGAATGGGGTAACTTGGAGCAATATTGGCGTGTTTAGCGGGGTAGGCTAAAGAAACAAAACGTTGCACCATCAATGGTAACGCGGTTTTATCCAGCATCCTTAAGTCATTTAATAGGCCATAACGCGCTTCACCTTTCCACCCTGTACGGCGTGGAATATTGGCAAACCAATGGACTAGGGCCGACTTCCAAGAATTGGGTAATACGATCGCTTGGTCATAGTGCGATGCCTGTAGCGACTTCCCCAGTGCTTTGCGCATTTTCAAGCCAAACACACCATGACTAATCGGCATCGCGATGGCCCTGTTCACCTCTGGCATCCGGTCTAACAAGGGTTTTGTCCAAGCTAAAGCGAGTACGTCAATAATGGCATCTGGTTTGTCAGCTTTAATCGCCATAAAAAGCGATTGCGCCATCACCATATCGCCAATCCACGATGGGCCAACAATCAGGACTTTGTAGGGCGCGACGGACATAAGTTTAATGCAAAGTACTGTGCGCGATGAAGATGAACAACGTCCCTGCCGCAATCAGGATTATTTGCTGTAGGGTTTCGGATGGTTTGACCTTGGTGTGTAAGCCCGGAATTAAATCTGCCACAGCAACATAAATAAAGCTAGATGCTGCGATGACGAGGATATAGGGCAAAACATGTTGCATATCGCTAAGGGCAAAATAAGCTAATAAGGCACCGACAACGGTACCAAGGCTTGAGAGGATATTGTAAATAAGCGCTTTTTTACGGTTGAAGCCGCTATGGAGCAAGATAACAAAATCACCTAGTTCTTGAGGGATTTCGTGCGCAGCAATGGCTAATGCGGTGACGATACCTAGATGAATATCGGTCATGAAGGCCGCCGCAATTAAAATACCATCGACAAAGTTGTGAATCGTATCGCCGACTAAAATTAAAGTCCCCGCCGCTTGATTTCGGTTGTGGGTATGTTGATGTGCGTCTTCGGGTAAATGTGCATCACAGTGGTCGTGGTGACAATGCCGCCACAACACCAGCTTTTCGAGTAGGAAAAACGTCAGTAAACCCAGCAATAGCGTCAGCCCGATCTGATGTGCATCGACTGGGAATTCGTGTTCGAGCGCATGCGGCAACAACCCTAAAAAAGAGGCGCCTAATAAGGCTCCGACGGCAAAGCTGACTAGGTGGGGGACGATGACCGTACGTGAATTCTCTGATAAGAGCAGAAAGCTGGAAGCCAAAACAACACTGGCTATGCCACCGAGTAGGCTAAAACCAATGATCCAGAGTAATAATTCCATAAATTGTTTAAATTGCTAAATTAATCACGGGATCATACCCTAATTTAGACTGGGTTGGCTTAATTCTATCCAGTAAGCCAATAAGCTGATTACTCAGTGAGGCGCTATCCAGATAAGAGAAGCCATCCGGCCGGTAGTCTTGTCTCGACGATAGGAAAAAAACCGCGTCGATTCCGTAACGGTACAAAATTGGCCTCCATACACTGCAAACACACCAAGCGCCTGTAGACGCTGCCGGGCTAATAAATAGATATCAGCTAGGTAATGTGTGTCATCAGTTTGCTGGAACGCTTGCTGTGCAACGGCATCGTGTTGTAGATAGGCATCGACGACTTCTTGCCCAACTTCGAATTGGTCTGGTCCGATAGCGGGACCCAGCCAAGCCATCAGTGCTGATTTGTCATTAGAAAAGCGTGCAATCGTCTGTTCAATGATGCCATTTGCTAATCCGCGCCAACCAGCGTGAATCGCCGCGACTTCATCGCCTTGTTGATTACACAATAAAATGGGCAAACAATCTGCCGTCAGAATAGGGCAAACATGATTTGGCGTTGTGCTGATGATGGCATCGCCTTGATCTCCGGCGGCCCATAGAGCACTCTCGACGACACGGCAGCCATGATTTTGTGATAACCAACGTGGTGGTTCAGGTAAATTGATTTGTTCACGTAAAATTGCTCGGTTTTGCGCGACATTCAGGCTGGCATCCCCAACATGATCGCCTAAATTGAATGAATCATACGGTGAGGGACTCACTCCGCCGAATCGCGTTGTCGTGAAAGCGTTAATATGGGCTGGCGCTGGCCAATCTGGCACAATAAAGTGGGTCATATGATCGTAGAAGTGTTGTTAATATACTGACGCCAATAACGAAATAAGTCAGGGTGACTCGCTGTGATGGCCGACTTAGGCGAGAGCGAGCCATCAAATAGATTATCGCCATCCATGGTCACAATCGCTAGGCCGGTTTCAGTGAGAATTAATTGCGCTGCAGCGTAATCCCAGAGTTGTTGTCGGCCATGTAAATATAATTGTCCTCGGCCAGCGGCAATCCAGCATAGCTCTAGTGCAATAGATCCTAAATTGCGTTGCGAGCTATAAGGTCTGTCAATGATCAAGCGGGTTGATAAGGGGGTAGGGAGACGTTTAAAGTCGACAAAAGCAATCGCGTTATCAGCTGTCACGGTCGTTGTTGGGATTGTTAACGGCATCTCATTGAGGTAAGCGCCTTGCCCTCGCAGAGCATAAAAGCATTCTTGGCGGATAGGGTCGTAGATGAGGCCCAGTTGGATTGCTCCATCTACGATTAACGCCAGTGAAACGCAAAAATAAGGCAGACCCGCGGCAAAATTGCTGGTGCCATCAACGGGATCTAAACACCAATAAGCGCAACCGGAAGTCACTAAGCCTTGTTGCTCCGCTAAGGTCATTTCTTCACCTAAGAACGCAATACTGGGGTAAGCTTTCGACAAACTGAGTTGTAGCGTTGCTTGCATTGCAACATCGGCTTCGGTCACGATACTGCCATCAGATTTATATTGTCGTGTTACCGCATTAAACCTAGGTAATAGCTCGGTTTCGCTTGCAGCAATAACGATGTGTTTAATCTGGACAATATCTATATTCATGTAGGGAGTATAAAACTTGCTGACACAGTTATTCAAACCGACAGCAACACACTGTAGACTGAGCAATAGTCAATTTATTGTAGTGATCCAATTTTAATGAGAATACCTAGGTTTTATTGCCCAGCGTTGGGGGCTGTTGGAGAAGAAGTGACATTACCGGCTGATGCACATCGTCACGCAGTACAAGCTCTGAGGCTTAAAGTGGGTGCAGTCGTGCGATTGTTTGATGGTGCAGGCGCAGAATGCGAAGCTAGCTTACACACGGTCAGTAAACGTGAATCAAGTGCGATAGTTTCAAAAAATGTCATAATCGATGCTGAGTCACCCTTATCAATGACATTAATACAAGGCATTTCGCGAGGTGAACGTATGGACTATACCTTGCAAAAAGCGGTTGAATTAGGCGTCAATAGGATTGTTCCTATCATCACTGCGCGATGTAATGTGCAACTTTCAGGTCAACGTGCCGATAAGAAGTTAGGGCATTGGCAAGGTGTGATTGTCAGCGCCTGTGAGCAAAGCGGTCGGCAGTATTTACCAACCTTAGATGGGATCACGACATTCGACGAAATGATAACTGAGTTTAACAACGGGTCGCGATTAATATTGGAGCCGACAGCCAAACAAGGGTTTAAGACGCTTCAAGCGCAAACGGCAACAAGTTTATTGATAGGCCCAGAAGGTGGGTTTACTGAAGAAGAAGTGATGCAGGCCACAAAAAAGGGTTTTGAAGCGATTCAATTCGGCCCACGAATATTACGCACCGAAACGGCTGCGGTTTCGGCATTGGCCGTGATGCAAGCGATGTGGGGAGACTTGGGCTAATGGATAATGGATTGACCTTATTACTTATCCTCTCTCTATTATGGTTTTGGTGGGATAGTCGAGGCATAGCAGAAATCGCGATTCAAGCGGCAAGAAGGAATTGTGAACAAGCCGGTTTAACGTTTTTAAATGATACTGTTGGCTGGCAGAAAATAACATTGAAACGTAATCGCATGGGGCGCGTTCAAATTCAGCGCACCTATTTTTTTGAATTTGCGAGTGATATGGCCGAGCGTTATAAAGGCGAAGTCATCATGCTAGGCAAAGAAGTGAGTAAAATAACCTTAGATGTGTACAGAATAGGGTGAGGGTAAAAAGGTGCAAAAAACAGTTTTGATCGTTGACGATTCTCGTGTTGCTCGAATGTCGCTAAAAAAAGCATTGTTGCCACATGACGTCGACATAACCGAGTTCGCTAGTGCTGAAGAAGCCTTTGACTATTTAGATACTGCGTCATCGTATCCTGAGGCTATCTTTATGGATGTCATGATGGCTGGGATGGATGGACTGACAGCGACCAAAAAAATAAAAGCAACGCCCAATCTAAAGACCATACCTGTTGTGATTTGCACGGGGAATCAAGGTGAGTTAGATGATAAAAATGCGCTAACATCGGGCGCTATGGCAGTGCTAGCAAAACCCCCCGTCCCCGATGCTGTTAACGATATTATGAGGAAGTTAAGGCAACCGGAGGTGGCAGCTGTGCAATCACAACCACAGTCTGTGGAAGCCAAAGTAGACCAGGCCACGTTGACCGACAAAGTCGTCAATATTGTCGAACAAAAAATATTGCCCAAAATGACTCAGCAAGCTCAACAAATCGTTATGGAGCTAGGCCAAAAAACCAGCGCAGAGATCATTGAGCAACAACTGGCGGGTAAAGTGCAAACGGAGCTTGATGCTTTATTACCCTCAGTACAAATGCAATTACTCAATACTGTCAAACAAGAAGTGATGGTCGCGATACAACCAGTAATAACGCAACAAGTCGCAGAGGCTATCGCCTTAAAGGCACAGCAAACTATCGACGCCTTGGTGAATGACATCGATGTGTCAAAACAAGCCGCTGATGCTTTGGTTGTAGAAGCACAAACTTGGTTAGCAACACAGGAAAGACAGCTTCAAGTAGATTTGGGTAAGGAAATTGGGCGCAAAGTCAGCTCTGCGGTGGATCAGCATTTGAATGCATCCTTAACTGAGATGGTTGCTCCCTTAGTCAGTTTGCAAGTCGGTAAGCAGCTAGCAACACAAGACTTAGCAGACAATACAGAACAGTTAGCGCAATTAACCAAACGGGCTTCACACCTTCAGAACTTGATGGTGGGGTTAGCACTGTCTGTGGTTGTATTAGCTGTTTTTGTATTGTTATAAGCTGCTACATCGCTATATTGATAATGAAAATTAGAGAAGCACTAGCGCAAGGGACAAGGCGTTTGTCAGAATCTGAAAGTCCTTACATTGATAGTCAATATCTGCTTTGTTATGTGTTGGCATGTAACACAACGCATTTATTAGCTTGGCCTGAGAAAGCGTTAACGACACAACAACAAGCTGATTACACAAATTTGCTGGAACAGCGCCGTCAAGGGCACCCAATTGCCCACCTTACAGGGCAACGTGGCTTTTGGTCATTGGATATACAAGTGAATGCCGATACGCTGATCCCGAGACCGGATACCGAGATCATTGTGTCTGCTGCACTTGATAAAATACAGCCTCAAATGACGATCGCCGATCTCGGCACCGGTAGTGGCGCTATTGGCTTAGCGTTGGCGTCAGAGCGAGCAGATATTCATGTTGTTGCTATGGATTATGCCGGTGGCGCATTAATGATGGCGTGTCAAAATGCTAAACATTGCCATATCAGCAATATTGCGTTTTGGCAAGGGGATTGGTTAGCAGCCATTGCCGATAACACGCTCGATATGATTGTGAGTAACCCACCTTATATTGCCGAAAGCGATCCGCATCTACAGCAAGGAGATGTCCGTTTTGAGCCTAGGACTGCGCTAATTTCAGGGCAAGATGGCTTAGCTGATATCCGAGAGATTATTGAACAAGCAAAACGCTGCTTAAAGCCAAATTGTTGGTTATTCATTGAACATGGCTATGAGCAAGCCCAAGCTGTAGCAACGCTTTTTCGGCAAGCGACTTTCGAACACGTGTCGGGCGTTAAAGACTATGGCGGTAATGATCGCATCACAATGGGGCAACTGCCGCTATAATGATATATTGAGATAAGAGTGATTGACTGATGAATGATGAGCAACTACTTCGATATAGTCGCCAAGTATTATTACCGCAGATTGATTTTGATGGACAGCAACGGCTATTAGACAGTCATGTCTTGATTATTGGTCTTGGCGGTCTGGGGTCGCCTGTTGCACTGTATCTTGCGGCTGCCGGCATTGGAAAATTAACGCTGGTCGACGATGATGACGTTGAATTATCAAACCTACAACGTCAAATTATTCATGCTGAAAAAGATGTGGGTCGAGCGAAAGTGCACTCTGCAGCGGATAGTGTGAAGGCGATTAATAGCGCTTTACAACTCGACATCAAAACAAGTCGATTAGACCGTCAAGCACTTGAAACCGTAGTGGATGAAGTCGATGTCGTTGTGGATTGTAGTGATAACTTTGCGACGCGCTTTTTGTTAAACGAAGTGACGCAACAATACCGTACTCCTTTAGTGTCTGGCGCTGCGATCAGAATGGAAGGGCAGGTCACGGTCTATGACCCTAGGCTTGGTGAACATAATTGCTACCAGTGTTTATATCAAAATAAAGGCGAATTGCAGCAAAGTTGCTCAGAATCGGGTGTTTTATCGCCATTATTGGGTGTGATTGGTAGTATCCAAGCTGTGGAAACAGTGAAATTGATAGCCCAATTTGGAGAGTCCTTAGCGGGGCGATTATTACTGATAGACGCCACCACCATGCAATGGCGTGAGATTAAATTAAAGGCGAATCCCGATTGTCCTATTTGTCAGTCATGACATTAAATACAGTTATTGAAGTAATGAGGTTATGAAGTAAACATGAGTAAAACTGGAGAGCAATCGACATTAGTGCAAGCGGCAGAAATAGCCTTGCAACAAGCCAAAAATCAAGGTGCGACTGCCGCCGAAGCGGGTGTGAGTCAGAGTACAGGCTTGTCTGTTACTGTGCGCCGAGGAGATGTCGAAACTTTAGAATATAACAATGACACCAGCCTTGGTTTAACGGTGTACTTTGGTCAAAGTAAGGCCTCTGCCAGCACATCAGACTTGTCTGTTCAGGCGATCACCGATGCAGTGAAGGCCGCTTGTGGCATCGCTAAGCATACTGAGGCCGATGCGGCTGCAGGTTTAGCGGATAAGGAGTTAATGGCGACAGAATTTCCCGATTTATCAACTTATCACCCTTGGGATATTGATGCCGAGCAAGCGATTGAAATTGCGATGGCTTGTGAGCAAGCAGGCTTTGATGTGGATCCGCGGATCAGTAATTCAGAAGGCGCCAGTGTTTCTAGTCATCAAGGCGAACGTATTTATGCCAATAGTCATGGCTTTCTAGGGCAAAGTAGAGGTACGCGTCACAGCTTGTCTTGTACCCTGATTAGCGATGATGATAAAGGAATGCAGCGGGATTATTGGTACGATATTGCGCGTGATGCACAAGACTTAGCATCAGCAGCCAGTATTGGCCAACGTGCCGCAGACAACACGTTACGACGCCTTAACGCCAAAACGGTGAAAACAGGGAACTATCCAGTGATATTCTCATCTGATATCGCCCCAGCCTTATTTGGACAATTGACTTCTGCTATCCGCGGCGGTGCCCTATACCGGCAATCTTCTTTTTTGCTTGATCATTTAGGGAAGCAAATTTTCCCCGATTTTGTGCATATCCATGAGCAACCTCTATTGCTAAAAGGTCTCGGTAGCGCGGCATTCGATGGTGAAGGCGTGGCAACACAAACACGCGATATTGTGCGTGAAGGGGTATTGCAAGGTTACGTCTTAGATAGTTATGCTGCACGTAAATTAAAAATGACGACGACGGGCAATGCGGGTGGCGTCCATAATTTAACTGTCGAGCCTACGGCGATAGAGTTTGAGCAGTTGCTCAAACAAATGGGTAAGGGGGTGTTAGTCACCGAAACGATGGGGATGGGCATTAACATTGTGACAGGCGACTACTCACAAGGTGCGGCAGGGTTTTGGGTGGAGAATGGCGAAATTCAATATGCCATCGATGAGTTTACGATTGCGAGTAATTTGCGGGATATGTTTTTGGGGATCCAAGCAATGTCGAATAATGTTGAGACCCGAGGCAATATTAGAACCGGAGCAGTGTGGATCGATAATATGATGGTGGCCAGTTAGCGCTTATGCCTTTTAAAGTATCTTCTTAGCCAATGCCTTAGTCAAAATGATGCGTAGTCCTGTTGAGACCCTTGGTGACAAGGCTCTGTTGGTGAAGGGGTAGTCATGACCATGAGCGCAAATCGATGTTATTTTAGCGTGAATGGTGCTCGGCAGGAGTGTATGCCTTAATACTCAGGGCGTGAATATCGCTTTGCATCAATGTGGCTGCCAGTTCGTAGACTAGGCGATGGCGTTTGAGTAATGATAAGCCTTCAAACTGTTCGCTAATAATGGTCAGTGTATAGTGCCCCCCGCCGGTATTGCCAACGTGGCCCGCATGCAATGCACTGTCATCTTGTATCTGCATATACTGTGGCATTAACGGTGCGAGTGCGGTTTCAAGCCGTGCAATCGTATCGCTCATGGTAAAACCTGTTTAAAAGGTTTGACAGTGACTGCTGAGTAGACGCCGGCCTCAATATAAGGATCCGCATCAGCCCACGTTTGAGCGTCCGATAAGCTAGAAAACTCAGCCACAATTAAACTGCCCGTAAAGCCACGCTCGCCGGGATCGTCATTATCAATAGCAGGGTGCGGGCCAGCAAGGGCGAGTCGACCTTCAGCCTGTAAAGCGTGCAAGCGAGCAATATGAGCAGGCCTAGCTTGTAGTCTGAGTGACAGACTATTGGCGATATCTTCACTCATAATGGCGTATAACATTATGCGTTATCCTTATTAGATTCAATCGGTTCAATGATATGTCTGCTCAGGTAAATAGATTGGCCAATAATAAACAAGATGGTTAAGCCTAATAGACCAAATAACTTGAAGTTGACCCAAGTGGCTTCGTCGAAATTATAGGCGACATAAAGGTTAGCAACGCCAGAGATAATAAAAAATAAGACCCAAGCGACGTTCAAGCGAGACCAAACTAAATCAGGCAGCTGAATATGCTCTGTCATCATGCGCTCTAATAAAGAGCGTTTAGTGAATAGTTGCGCGCCCAGAAAGCCGGCCGCAAATAACCAGTTAACCAATGTTGGTTTCCACATGATGAAGTTGGGATCTTGCAGCCAAAGCGTCGCGCCACCGAGGATAACGACCAAGACTAAAGTGAGTAGATGGGATTTTTCGAGCTTACCATGGCGGAACCAGCTATAAGCATTTTGACAGAGTGTTGCCACAATCATAACTGCTGTCGCGACATAAATACCTTTTATATCATAGGCTTGCCCATCCCAAAGATAAGTGCCACCGCCAAACTTATAGGCAATAAAAAACAACACAATGGGTAAAAAATCAAAAAATAATTTCATGTCAATCCGAGCAAATACAGTAATAGTGCATATTCTAACGTAAAATAAAGGTTATGACTTGTTATGACTTACATAGCCATTCGACAGCATCGGACGGCAGCTTATCCCCATCACAGCTAATGACTAGAGCTGTCGAACAAGGCGTCGATGTGCTCGCGCTGACTGATCATGATGGTACAGAAGGTATCGAAGCCGCTAAGCAAGCAGCACAGGGAACCGGTTTAACGCTGATCAACGGTGTCGAAATTTCGGTGACTTGGGGTGGAACTACGGTGCATATAATTGGCTTAAACGTGGACTGCCAACACTCAACCTTACAACAAGGTTTGGCTGGAATCCGGTCATATCGCAAAGCACGAGCGGTTAAAATTGCCGAACGGCTAGAAAAATCAGGTATCACCGGCGCTTATGAAGGGGCTGGTCAATATGCCTCGCCTGTCATGTTGGGCCGTGTGCATTTTGCAAAGTTTTTAGTGGATAAAGGTCATGCAAAAAGCATTAATGAGGTGTTTAAACATTATTTAGTCAAAAATAAACCGGGTTATGTGACCGGAGAGTGGGCGACTTTGGCACAAGCCGTGTCTTGGATTAATGCGGCGGGAGGACAAGCAGTGATAGCCCACCCTAAACGTTATAAAATGACAGCCACAAAACTGAAACGCTTAATTACCGAGTTTAAAGCGCTAGGCGGCGTGGGGATTGAAGTCGTGTCAGGACGACAACACCCTGAAGAGATTAAAATCTTATCAAAACTGGCCAATGACTTTGAATTATTGGCCTCCTGCGGTTCTGATTTCCATTCTCCTGAGAATAACTGGGTCGAGCTGGGTCGTTTACCCCCACTGCCCGCATCGGTGAAACCCGTTTGGCAAGCGTGGTAAGTGGCTGTTACTGAAAAAATTTACGATTATTTGCCGGCTGTGTATGATGCAGTGTCACTTTTAATGATCAGCACAATATAAGGCGAATAATGAGCCAACTTTTCCACATTCATCCCGTTAATCCTCAAAAGCGGTTGATTAGTCAAGCTTGCGAGATACTTCGCCAAGGCGGCTTGGTTGTTTACCCAACAGACTCTGGTTATGCCCTAGGTTGTCAAATCGGCGATAAGGCGGCAATGGACAATATTCGGCGCATTAGGCAACTTGATGACGATCATAACTTTACCTTAGTGTGTCGCGATTTATCTGAATTATCACTGTACGCTAAAGTTAATAATGCGGTGTTTAGAAGTATTAAAGCCAATACGCCGGGTGCCTATACCTTCATTTTACCGGCGACTAAAGAGGTGCCTCGTCGTTTGCAACATGCAAAACGTAAAACCATCGGGCTCAGAATTCCCGATAATAAAATTGCCTTGGCATTATTGGAAGAGCTGAATGAACCCATCATGAGTTCAACCTTAATCATGCAAGGTGATGTGTTACCGATGACCGAGATCGATGACATCGTTGAGCGTGTTGGTAAGCAGGTTGACTTAATTATTGATGGTGAATATTGCGGAAGCGAACCGACAACGGTAATTGAATTTATTGATGATATACCTGAAATTATGCGTATTGGACAGGGTGATACGACTCCCTTCGAGATTTAGCTATGGTATGGCTCGGCTTGTTGGTATTGATTTTGCTGTTCAGCGTTTTGTTGCCCTATGTCGGGCAAAAAGCTGCTGTAGCTGATTGGGGCGGTACCCGAGTCAACTGGATAGATGGTTTGGTCCGTTTATTATGCCGGCACCTCCATCGTCAAGACGCTAACATTCAAATTCCACTGCCCGAGACCGGCCCAGCGATTGTGGTAGCCAATCATATGTCGGGTTTGGATCCTTTTTTATTGATTACGGCCTGCAGACGACCATTACGTTTTTTGATTGCGCGTGAAGAATATGAGCGCCCCATACTCCATTGGTTATTCAAAGCATCAGGCTGTATTCCAGTCGATCGTTCTGGCAGACCTGAAAAAGCATTGCGACAAGCATTACGCGCTTTACAAGACGGCGAAGTCGTTGCTTTATTTCCCCACGGCAAAATCCTCTTGGATAATGAATTGCCACATAAGATAAAAGGTGGGGTGGCACGATTGGCAATTTGGTCTGAGGCTAGCATTTATCCGGTCAGAATTGACGGTGTAGGCGCGGAAGGCCACGTAGTTTCGGCTCCTATAGTGCCTAGTAATGTGTTGTTAACAGTCGGTATGCCCATTCAATGCCAAGTCGACGATATGAAAACCTGTTTGGCTACTATTTCAAAAGCCATAGGCCCACAGGGTGTAAAATCAATTTGAACAAGAGAGCTTGATTTCTACACTGTGGCACCCCATGTTTAAAACACGTACTTTTTATAGGGGAGAATGAATATGCAAATTGATAAGTTCACCAGTAAGTTTCAAGCAGCGTTAGGCGAAGCCCAAAGCATGGCGCTGGGTCGTGACCATCAATTTATCGAACCAGCGCATTTGATGTTAGCGCTACTGGCACAACAATCAGGTACGGTGAAGCCATTGCTAACACAGGCCGGTGTCAACATTGCAGCCTATCAAGGTGAATTAGAAAAGCAATTATCACGATTAGCCAAGGTCGAAGGCGATCCCGGCGATGTTCACCTCTCCCAAGATTTGAATCGCCTATTAAATCAAACTGATAAATTAGCCCAAAAACGGCAGGACAAATATATCTCGAGCGAGTTATTTGTGCTGGCGGTGAGTGATGATAAAAATCAAGCTGGTGAATGTTTACGTGGCCAAGGCGTTAACAAAAAGGCTTTAGAAACTGCAATTGAGACAATGCGAGGTGGTGACAGCGTGACCGATCAAAATGCCGAGGAGCAGCGTCAAGCGCTGGATAAGTATACGATTGACCTCACCGAATATGCCGAGAAAGGTAAACTCGATCCCGTGATTGGACGTGATGATGAAATTCGACGCACGATTCAAGTGTTACAACGTCGCACCAAAAATAATCCCGTTTTGATTGGTGAGCCGGGCGTGGGTAAAACGGCGATTGCAGAAGGACTCGCCCAGCGTATTATTAATGGGGAAGTGCCCGAAGGCATGAAGCATAAACGTCTATTGTCTCTTGATATGGGCGCCTTGATTGCAGGGGCCAAATACCGGGGCGAATTCGAAGAGCGTTTGAAAGCGGTGTTAAAAGATTTAGCCAAACAAGAAGGCCAGATCATTTTGTTCATCGATGAAATTCATACCATGGTTGGAGCAGGTAAGGCCGAGGGCGCGATGGATGCAGGCAATATGCTCAAACCGGCTTTGGCCCGAGGCGAATTACACTGTATTGGTGCCACAACCTTAGATGAATATCGTCAATATGTTGAAAAAGATGCGGCCTTAGAACGTCGTTTTCAGAAAGTTTTGGTCGGCGAACCGAGTGTGGAAGACACGATTGCGATCTTACGGGGGTTAAGTGAGCGTTATGAGGTACATCATAATGTCGATATCACCGATCCTGCGATCGTGGCGGCGGCAACGTTGTCTTACCGTTATATCAGCGATCGGATGTTGCCTGATAAGGCGATCGATTTGATCGATGAGGCGGCCAGTCGCATTCGTATGGAAATGGACTCTAAACCAGAATCCATGGACCGGATGGACAGACGGTTAATTCAATTAAAGATTGAGCGAATCGCACTGGAAAAAGAGTCCGATGACGCCTCTAAAAAACGCTTGGCGATCTTACAAGACGAAATCACACAGCTCGAAAAAGAATTGGCGGATCTAGAAGAAATTTGGAAAGCTGAAAAAGCGACACTTCATGGTAGTCAAGATACGAAAGAGCAATTAGAAAAAGCCAAACAAGCATTAGAAATAGCGAGTCGTAATAATGAACTCGATAAGATGTCAGAGTTGCAATACGGTACGATTCCTAACTTAGAACGGCAATTGGCTTTAGCGAACCAATCTGAAGTGCAGGAATTCACTTTATTACGAAATAAAGTGGGTGAAGAAGAAATTGCCGAAGTCGTGTCAAAGTGGACTGGTATTCCTGTGGCAAAAATGCTCGAAGGAGAACGAGATAAACTGTTAAAAATGGATGAGGTCTTACATCAACGTGTTGTTGGCCAACATGAAGCAGTGGATTCGGTGTCTAACGCTATTAGACGCTCACGAGCAGGGCTATCTGATCCCAACAAACCCAATGGATCGTTCCTATTTTTAGGGCCGACTGGCGTTGGTAAAACAGAGCTGTGTAAGGCGTTAGCAACATTTTTATTCGATACTGAAGATGCCATGGTCAGAATTGATATGTCTGAATTTATGGAAAAACACAGTGTCGCTAGGTTAGTTGGTGCGCCGCCAGGTTATGTGGGATATGAAGAAGGCGGTTACCTAACGGAAGCCGTGCGTCGTAAACCGTATTCGGTCATCTTGTTAGATGAAGTCGAAAAAGCACATCCAGATGTGTTTAATATTCTATTACAGGTCTTAGATGATGGTCGCTTAACGGACGGCCAAGGCCGGACGGTTGATTTCCGTAATACGGTCATCGTGATGACATCCAACCTCGGTTCGCATTTAATTCAAGAGATGGCGGGCGAACAACAATATGATGAAATGAAAGCAGCGGTGATGGAAATTGTAGGTCAACATTTCCGACCAGAGTTTATTAATCGCGTGGATGATGTTGTTGTTTTCCATCCGTTGGGACAAGAACAGATCCATGCCATTGCTAAGATTCAACTATCTCATTTAACTCAGCGTTTAGCAGAACATGAAATGGGATTTGAAATCAGCGATACAGCGTTAGATATATTGGCCCAAGCAGGTTTTGATCCTGTGTATGGCGCAAGACCATTGAAGCGTGTGATTCAACAGCAATTGGAAAATGCATTAGCTGAGAAAGTGTTATCTGGGGCATTCCAAGCTGGAGATACGGTCAAAGTAGATGCGCAGGATGGTGAGCTTGTATTGACGCATTAAGGTGATAACGAAGATGACTTATTGGTTCTGAGGTAGAGCCGTTAAGTCATCTTCAAGTCCCCATTCTTGCTGATAATCAGCTTGAGGTTTTGGGCATCCAATATGAAACCCTTGAGCATGATCGACGCCAAATTCTTTCAATAAAGCGAGGATGTCGGCATTTTCGACGAATTCAGCCGTGGTTTTTTTTCCCATGCCTTTGGCGACATCGATGAGTGCTTTTACAAATAATTGATCATCAGTATTATGATCTAAATCTTTGATAAAGATGCCATCAATTTTGATAACATCCACTGGCAATGCCCGAATATAGCTGAATGAAGAGAAACCAACACCAAAATCATCTAAGGCAAATTGACATCCCAATGATTTAATAGCCGTCATCATTTTCTTGGCTTGTTCGAGATTGGAAACTGCTGCAGTTTCTGTGATTTCAAAGATAAGGCCCTCCGGATTGACGCCTGATCGTTGAATAAATTGTTTCAGCATCGGGATTAATAACGGATCATCCGCGACCGCCCCCGATAGATTAATTGAAAAAGTGACATTTAAGCCCGATTTCTGGAGTGCGGCGAGTTTATTTATCGCTTTTTGCATTACGTAATGGTCAATGCGATTGATAAGGCCGACTTGTTCTGCAATTTCGATAAAGTGCCCTGGCAAAGTTAGTTCACCTGTCTCAGGGTTACGCATTCGGATCAAGACTTCGTAATGTTTAATTTGTGCTGAAGCAATATCCAAAATAGGTTGAAAATGCAATACAAAATGATGATGCACGAGGGCATTTTCTATTTGATGACGCCAATAAACCCGTGTTTCTAATTGTGCTTGAGTATTGTCGTTGGCAGAGAAAGTATGGAATGTACCCTTACCATCAGATTTCGCTTTATACATCGCCAAGTCAGCAAAGCGTAATAGTTCTGACACGCTGGCATCTTGTAAAGGGTAATGCACAATGCCAATGCTAGTTGAGACTTTATGGGTGACATCTCCATAATGTAATTGGATTTGGCTTAATTCTTTGAGGATTTTTTTGGCCAAAATTTCCGCACCACGTTGGTCACTTTCTGGCATAAGAATAGCAAACTCATCTCCACCTAAGCGGGCAACTAAGTCGGTAAAACGCGTTACTCGAATTAAGGTGCTAGCAACTAACTGTAACAATTTATCACCGGCCTGATGACCACTGGTGTCATTAATATCTTTAAACTGATCGAGATCCAAAAATAATAAGGTGTTGTGGTGTTGATAGCGAATGGCAGTGCGTAATGATTTTTCAAATTCTTCCATAAATTTTCGTCGGTTACATAAATCCGTCAAAGGATCATGTTCTGCTAACCAAACAACACGGCGTTCAGATTCCTTCTTGTCAGTCATATCAAGACCAACACATAACACAGAGGAAGTCGTCTCATTGACTGTGATAGGAGAATGTAACCAAGAAATATGACGAATTTCACCATTGATATTGATGAGTTCAGCTTCTTGTTGGGCAATGGTCATATGACCAGATAATAGTTCAGCAAAAAGGCTCTGCGCTTCAGTCCAATTGCCTGATGGAAATAAGCGCGCGGCATTTTTGTCTAGCACCATGTCGGCTGATAAACCGGTCAATTGCTCGGCATAATGGTTAAATAATGTGATATTAAATTCATTATCGACTGTCAGGATAATGAGTTGTGCTGTATTTAATAAACCTTTAATAAAGTCACGCTCTGATTGCAGATCAATATTTTGTT
Organism: Piscirickettsiaceae bacterium; assembly: GCA_024685995.1. GTDB lineage: Bacteria > Pseudomonadota > Gammaproteobacteria > Nitrosococcales > Methylophagaceae. The sequence goes on from JAIBDY010000026.1 coordinate 18,232, forward strand.
GCGATAAGCTGCGTGCTCGAAAAGAGATATCATCATCACGTTTCTGAAGAAGATCCGTGAGTTGAAATGAGGCAGATTGTAAGGTGTTAATTTCGCTATAGCGAGATGTTTCCGCAATCGATTGAAAGACTGTTTTGGCGTGGTCATATTTTTTATTCGGTAATGTTGGGAGCGTTTCAGTAATACGGGCTAAGTCGTTTAGAGGTGTTGATAGCGTCAAGTAGCACCGAAAAGAAAAAAGCACAGCGAAAAGAAATATCACAGCTAAGACGATGCTCGAGAGGGTAATTAATTCCGGTTGTGTTAAGTCGACAACGAGCAGTTCAGCATAAATCAAATAGGCTGATGCGGAGATAGCAATGAGCCCCGACATCATAATACGGATAAAAGTATTGACGGTGGTTTGCCATTGCAAACTACGTTGTGAGTATTTAGTCATCGTTTCCTAATTGCATCAATGAGTTAGCATTATTTTTTCATAGCTTCTCGTTAGGGAATGTTAACTGTCCGATATTTTTGCCAAAATTGTATCAAGCCATCGGTGAGGTAAAATACGTTTTAATGTCGTCAATAAATAGGTAGGAAAGGTCACGTAATAACGCGGTTTAGGATGTGAACTGTTCATGGCGTGTAATAGTTTATCTACGACGGCCTCAGGCGGTAAAGTGAAAGGAGCGGCAGGCCCTTCTTTAGTCAAGCGCTGTTCCATAGCTTCGTAGGTTGTTTTGTGAGCGCTTGTCGATTTATCAATGTTTTGTTGGTATTTAGTAAAGGCATTCGCACGGAAAGCGCTAGTGATGGGCCCCGGTTCAATTAAACTAATATGAATATCTGTATCACGTAATTCAAGACGTAAGGTATCGGCTAAACCTTCAATGGCATATTTGCTAGCATTGTAGGCACCACGATAAGAGAGCGAAATCAGCCCTAAAACCGAACTATTATAGGCAATGAGGCCATGTCCTCCTTGTTGGCGCATTTGGCCTATCACTAGGTTGGTGAGTTCTTGAGTGCCAAAGACATTAGTGTCAAATTGAGCTTGTAATACCGCACGGGATAAATCTTCCACAGCGCCAGGTTGACCAAAGGCGGCATTATTAAATAAAACATCAATCTGACCGTTAAAATGAGTACAAGCTTGTTGAAAGGCATGTTGGACATTTTGACTGTCAGCCAAATCCATGAGTATGGTTGAGATACCTAAAGCCATTAAGCGGTGTTTATCTTCTTCTTGTCGTACTGTCGCTAAAACAGAGTAACCTTGTTGGTGTAGCTGTATCGCGGCGCAATATCCAATACCTGTTGAGCATCCGGTGATGAGGACGTTTTTCATAGTTCGGTCGATTCCTAAACATAATAACTGCAAGATCCACTATACTGGCTATAAAGAAGGATGTGCATAATGGATATTACTGAATAATAACGTGATGGTTCAGTCAAATGATATGACCGAAACAGAATACCTCGCATTTAAGGCTTTTCTTGAGCAACGGTGCGGCATTTTGTTGGGCGAAGGCAAACATTATTTAGTGACGAGTCGTTTAGCTAAATTAATGCGAGATCAAGGTATCACAAGTCTTGGCGCGTTACTTACGGCAATCCAACAAGTCAGGCATACAGATCTGCATGATAAAGTCATCGATGCGATGACGACCAATGAAACGTCATGGTTCCGTGATGGCAGTCCCTTCACAGCATTAGAAAAAGAAATTATTCCTCGCTTAGAAGAGAAAACGACCTCTGGATGTCGTATTTGGTCGGCAGCCTGCTCGACAGGACAAGAGCCGTATACCATTAGCATGATCTTGAGTGAATATTTAACCACCCATGCTCAAAGCCGACTACAACGTTCCGATATTATTGCTACAGATATTTCCAGCCGAGTGTTGGATGAAGCAAAACTCGGTATTTATGATGACGGTGTATTAGGTCGGGGTCTGCCGACAACGTTAAAACAACGTTATTTTAGTGCTGTAGAGCAAGGTTGGGCCGTTGAAGACAATATTAAGCGTCGAATTCGTTTTAAACAGCAAAATCTATTAGATAGCTATGCGAGTCTAGGTCATTTTGATGTTATTTTTTGTCGAAATGTACTGATTTATTTCTCCGCTGAATTAAAAGCGGACATCATGAACCGGATGGCCGAATTATTAAACCCTGGCGGATATTTAGTGCTGGGCGCATCAGAAACGACTCTGAACTATAGTGATAAATTTCGAATGATTCGCAGTCCTGCGGGCGTCTATTTCCAGCGAGAAAGCTAAGGCTCAAAGTCTGCGTCACGTATTGATGCGACAAGTGACTTGCCTTGTGTTCTTGCAAGCGGTGCGGGAGTGTCGCATAAACCCAACCAACTTCCTATTTTTCGGAATAAAAACCGAATTAAACGCCATAAACGGGGTAACAACCAAATCATTAAGATAATAAAGGCAATTAAACCGATAATAAATAAAACAGGGTGATGCAGGGCTGTCCATAAGCCACCTATGACAATTAAGTCTTCGCTGATGGACGCTGTCCAATTGCTCGCGGGTTCTGGAGATGTATTAATCAATAATCGGGTGCCGGCTTTAGTAGCATGAGTACTCGCTGCTAAAGCACCACCTAATAACGCTGTGGTTAGCTCAACGGCTGGTGTCACATCACCAATGGCACTGGAAGCTAACATGGCTCCAGCAGGGATACGAATAAAAGTATGAATAGAGTCCCAAGCAGAGTCGATGCCTGGTATTTTATCCGCAAAAAATTCGACACAATACATTAGACCCGCTGCGGTCATCACCATAGGGTTTGCAACAATGTCGAGTTCTGCCGGAAGGGTAATGTTACCGGTTGACGCCATATATCCCAGCATAAACAAAGTAGCGTATAAATTAATACCACTTGCCCAAGCTGCGCCCATACTAAGCGCGATAACACTCACTACATCCATCGTATGTCTCCAGTTTGTTATAGTGACAGCTTTATTGGCTGTTGGTGATAATGCGATGATAACGCGAACAGAGTGTTTAGCCTATATTGATATGCTGCTTGAGCCCGATAAATTTCGTGATTATTGTCCGAATGGCATGCAAGTGGCGGGGCGTGAGACGATTGACTGTATTGTGTCTGGGGTGACGGCGAGCCAGGCTTTGATTGATGCTGCGCTGGATTTCGGAGCAGATACTATACTAGTTCATCATGGCTATTTTTGGCGCGGAGAAGATCCACGAGTGATTGGCATCAAGCAAAAACGCTTGAAACAATTATTATCGAATGATATCAATTTGATAGCATATCACCTGCCCTTAGATGCGCACTCTGAATTAGGCAATAATGCGCAACTGGCTCAGAAATTGGGTTTTGAAATTGATGGTCGGATTGCAGGAACGGGTGATCCAGCCATTGCCTTATGCGGTTGTTTAGCTGAACCTCAGTCGGTAGCATCATTAACGGCAACGATGGGTGACGTATTACAACGTGCACCGATGGTTATTGAAGGGCATGATAGACCTATATCGACGGTGGGCTGGTGTACTGGCGCGGCGCAAGGGTATATTGAGCAAGCAGCGGAATTAGGATTAGATGCGTATATTAGTGGTGAAGTGTCGGAACAAACCGCACATTTGGCGCGAGAATTAGGCATTCATTATTTTGCGGCAGGTCATCATGCAACAGAGCGTTATGGCGTAGCAGCGTTAGGTGATGCATTAGCAAAGCAGTTTGACATCAAACATCAATTTATTGATATCGATAACCCCGTATAAGCTGAGGCTAATACGAAAATAAATTATTGAGGTGGCATGGATCTGGTAGCAAAAATACAAGGTTTTTTCCAAACAGACTTGTGGCAAATGTCGACGGATGAGATGAACCCCATTTCTCGTGGGATCGTGAATACGTTGCGCGTAAGTTATATCGTTATACGAGAAATTGCCAAAGGTGAATTGAATTTACGGGCAATGAGTTTAGTGTTTACAACGCTCTTGTCCTTGGTACCTTTGATTGCGGTTGCTTTTTCAGTATTAAAGGCATTTGGTGTACACAATCAAATAGAGCCGTTTTTACTCGGTGTGTTAGAACCTTTAGGTGCAAAAGGGCCTGAAATTGCAGACAGTATTATAGGGTTTGTTCAAAACGTCAAAGTCGGGGTTTTAGGATCGTTAGGTGTTGCGATGCTGTTTTACACTATTATTTCCTTAATCCAAAAAATCGAAAATGCCTTTAATTTTGTTTGGAGAGTGAAACAAGCGAGAACACTGGCGAGGCGTTTTACTGATTATTTAAGCGTTGTTATGATCGGCCCAGTACTAATTGTGGCAGCAATGGGTGTGGCGGCAGGTGTGTTAAATCATACAGTTGTGCAATCATTACAAGCAATTGAGCCGTTTGGCACAGTCATTTTAACGGCAACAAAGTTACTGCCTTATGTGATGATTATTATTGCGTTTACGTTTCTTTATAAATTTATTCCGAATACCCGCGTGAAACTAGGTCCAGCCGTCATGGGAGCGACTGTCGCGGGCATGTTATGGGTGGCAGTGGGAACGATGTTTGCCTCTTTTGTGGCGTCATCGTCTAATTACACCGCCATTTATTCGAGTTTTGCTATCTTATTTTTCTTTATGATCTGGCTCTATCTTGCTTGGTTTATCTTATTAACGGGCTCGCAAGTGGCCTTTTATTTGCAACATCCAAAATTAGTCAGTTATGCCAATCAACCTTTTGAATTAAGCGCAAGACAGCGAGAGCAGGTAGGTGTGAGCGTGATGACAACGCTCGCCTCACGTTTTTATCGACATCAACCGGCTTATAATTTGAATGAATTAGAATCTGAAATGCGATTGCCACTGGAAGTCATTCAAGACATTATGATGACTTTGCAAAATGGCGGTTTAGTCGTCGAGTTGAATGACACACCAGCGCAATATCAGCCCGCACAGGATATTGCGTCAATTAGTGTCGCTGACATTATGCATTGCCTCCGTACAGGTGAAGAGCAACAGGCAGGGGCGGTCCCGATTAAGCTTAAGAACGATGCAACAGCGCTACTTCAAGAATATGAACAGCAACAACAGCAGCAGTTACAAGCCGTGACGTTGCGTCAATTAGTGACTAAACATGTCGAAACCTAAACAAATGACATTACAAGGAAAACGGATTGTATTAAGTGTCACGGGCAGTATTGCTGCTTATAAATCAGCAGAATTAATCCGCTTATGTCGAAAAGCCGGCGCGGAAGTCAAAGTTGTTATGACGCATGCCGCAGCAGAATTCATTACCCCACTGACATTGCAGACATTGAGCGGAAGCCCCGTTGCGATGGCTTTGTTAGATGCCGACGAAGAGTCAGCAATGGGCCATATAAAATTAGCACGCTGGGCTGATTATATTGTGATTGCCCCTGCTAGCGCGAATACCTTAGCAAGATTAGCTCAAGGTCAAACGGACGATTTATTGTCGGCATTATGTTTGGCGAGCGAAGCGACTGTCTTTGCTGCCCCGGCAATGAATAATAAAATGTGGACACATCAAGCCACACAAGCCAACTTAACCTTGTTACGTCAGCGAAGCGTTTATATTTTGGGACCTGATGAGGGTGATCAAGCATGTGGAGAGCAAGGCGCAGGTCGAATGATCGAGCCTCATGATATTGTTGCACGATTAATGGCTTGGGCATTACCAAAACAATTGATTGGCAAAAGAGTCGTTATCACGGCAGGCCCGACGCATGAACCCATTGACCCTGTTCGTTATATAGGGAACCGTAGCTCTGGGAAGATGGGATTTGCGTTAGCACAAGCAGCTGGAGAAGCTGGAGCGAAGGTTATCTTGATTTCAGGTCCTGTTCATCTGCCGACGCCGAGTGGAGTGACTCGTTATGATGTAGAAACTGCGCAGCAAATGGCCGACCTTGTGAAAGCGACAACGGAGATAGATATTTTCATTGCTTGTGCGGCAGTGGCCGATTACAAACCAGCACAGTATCAACCTCAAAAGCTTAAAAAACAGACAATGCCGTTGACTTCGCTTACTTTAGAGCAAAACCCTGATATTGTGTTAAGCGTCACTCAGCGCAAAAACGCGCCATTCACCGTTGGCTTTGCGGCTGAAACGGAGAATGTGGATGACTATGCTAAAACTAAATTGAGAGAAAAACACCTGAATATGATCGCGGCTAATCAGGTCGGTAATGGCTTAGGTTTTGCCTCAGATAGCAACGCCCTTGACGTATTTTGGCATGATGGGGAGAAGAGATTGCCAACAGCAGTAAAAAGCCACTTGGCAAGAGATTTAATGCAACTTATTATTGAGCGCTATGATGCAGAAAGTTCAACTTAAAATTTTAGACCCGAGATTAAATGATAGTGTTACCTTACCAGACTATGCTACGGCGGGTTCAGCAGGAATGGATTTGCGTGCGTGTATTGATGAAACGTTAATCATTGCACCGCAACAAACCGTGCTAATACCCACGGGCATAGCGATATATATTGGCGATCCTAGTTTGGCAGCAGTCTTACTCCCTCGCTCAGGTTTAGGACATAAGCATGGTATTGTCTTAGGCAATTTGGTCGGGTTAATTGACAGTGATTATCAAGGGCAATTATTTGTCTCTTGTTGGAACCGTAGTGATACGGCATATCAAGTTGAGTTAGGAGACAGAATTGCACAAATGGTGTTTGTGCCGATTGTACAAGCTGAATTTGAACAAGTAGAAGAGTTTGATTTATCAGCACGTGGTGCTGGCGGTTTCGGTCATACAGGACGACAATAAACGGCAATGAATAAATTAGCGAAATTAATGGGTAACCCAAGTATCGCTTTGATCG
>JAIBDY010000035.1 GCA_024685995.1 Piscirickettsiaceae bacterium
TAGAAGGCGCTGTTGTTGGTATCGATACCTTTGGTGAATCAGCGCCTGGTGGCGTATTGATGGAACACTTTGGTTTCACAGTCGACAATGTCGTCAACACTGTTAAATCAGTACTCTAATTTTTAGCCTAGGCTAAAACAGTACTGAGCAAAAAAATATGGCGAGTGTACCGATGTGCACTCGCCATTTTTGCGTTATAAAGGCATAATTAAAATCATTTAAAAACTAGCATTTTCAACAAGATTTTAGTTTTTAAATGAGGTTAAAAAAATTGGAGAGGAAGTATGACAATTAAGGTGGGTATTAACGGCTTTGGCCGCATTGGTCGTATGGCATTTCGTGCTGCAGCCAAAGACTTTCAAGATATTGAAGTGGTGGCGATTAACGATTTATTAGAACCAGACTATTTGGCATACATGCTGAAACATGACTCAGTACATGGCCGCTTTGATGGGGACGTTGACGTCAAAGACGGCAACCTGATTGTCAACGGGAAAAAGATTCGCATAACGGCAGAACGTAATCCTGCTGATTTAAAATGGGATGAAGTTGGGGCCGATCTGATTATTGAATGTACCGGTTTTTTCCTTACAGGAGAATCGTGCCAAGCACATATTGATGCCGGGGCAAAAAAAGTGGTGCAATCTGCACCCTCAAAAGATCACACCCCAATGTTTGTCTATGGTGTAAACCATGACCAATACAAAGGTGAAGCGATTGTGTCAGCGGCATCGTGTACAACCAATGCCTTGGCACCGGTTGCTAAAGTATTACACGATAATTTCGGCATCAAACGCGGGTTGATGACGACAGTCCATGCGGCGACCGCGACGCAAAAAACAGTAGATGGTCCTTCGTTGAAAGATTGGCGCGGTGGCCGAGGTATTCTCGAAAATATTATTCCCTCTTCTACCGGTGCAGCGGTAGCCGTTGGCAAAGTACTACCTGAGTTAAATGGCAAATTAACGGGGATGGCATTTCGCGTGCCAACCTCAGACGTGTCGGTGGTCGATTTAACCGTTGAACTGAATAATGAAGCGTCTTATGAAACGATTTGTGCGGCCATGAAAAAAGCCTCTGAAGGCGAGCTTAAAGGCGTACTAGGTTATACAGATGATTACGTCGTCTCGACGGATTTCCGTGGCCATACAGCGCCGTCTAATTTTGACGTTGGCGCCGGTATCGCGCTAGATCATACCTTTCTGAAAGTCGTCGCGTGGTATGACAATGAATATGGTTATACCTGCAATATGATGCGTTTGGTACAATTAGTCGGAAGCTAAAATGCGGGTTACGCGACAGTTCGGTTAAACAAAAAAGGCTTCCTCGTTAGGGAGCCTTTTTTGCATGAGCATCAGATTTTCATCATTCGGTCATAAGAAGTTGTTTTAATGAACGGACTATCTAGTGTCCGGAAGCAGTGGGCTGAAGACAATATTTAAACTAAGATAGGAAATACAAATGACAGTAATTAATATGACAGATCTTGATTTAGCAGGAAAACGTGTTCTTATTCGTCAAGATCTTAATGTGCCGCTAAAAGAGGGTCGTGTAGCCGATGACACCCGAATCAGAGCCTCGATACCAACGATGAAAATGGCTTTAGATGCCGGTGCGAAAGTGATGTTAATGTCACATTTAGGACGACCTAAAGAAGGTGAGTATGACGCCGCCTTATCACTTGCCCCCGTCGCACAACATCTGACAGAGTCACTCGGTATAGAAGTCCACTTACAACAAGACTGGATCGATGGCATTGATATGGCCAATAAGCAAATCGTCCTGTGTGAAAATGTCCGTTTTAATGTCGGCGAAATGGCAGACGATGACGAATTATCTAAACAGATGGCGTCATTATGTGACATCTTTGTGATGGATGCCTTTGGTACTGCCCATCGTGCGCAAGCCTCAACGCATGGTGTAGCGAAATATGCGCCCGTCGCCTGTGCTGGACCATTATTATCCGGAGAGTTAGCCGCATTAGCCAAAGCGTTGGACAATCCAGCTCGACCCATGGTCGCCATTGTAGGTGGCTCAAAAGTCTCGACAAAACTGACAGTCTTAGAGTCGTTATCTCAAAAGGTAGATCAACTTATCGTCGGGGGTGGTATTGCAAATACGTTTATCGCAGCAGCGGGCAATAATGTAGGAAAATCATTGTATGAACCAGACTTAATAGCTACTTGTAATACCTTAACGACGGAAGCTAAAGCGCGTGGCGGCGATATTCCTGTGCCGACCGATGTGGTGTGTGCTAAGGCCTTTTCTGAGTCTGCACAAGCGACCCTTAAGTCAGCTAAAAACGTTGAAGATGACGATATGATCTTTGATATCGGCCCGGAATCAGCGGCAGCCTTAGCAGCAATATTAAAAAATGCCGGCACCATTGTTTGGAATGGTCCTGTAGGCGTATTTGAATTTGATCAGTTTGGTGAAGGTACGAAAGGAATCGTAATGGCAATAGCGGAGTCGAATGCCTTCTCTATTGCGGGCGGTGGTGACACTTTAGCGGCTGTGAGCAAATACAACATTAGTAACGACGTGTCTTATATTTCAACGGGTGGCGGTGCCTTTCTAGAATTCTTGGAAGGTAAGAAGCTACCTGCGGTGGAGATGTTAGAGTCGCGCGCAACATAAATCAAAAGGAAGAGCCATTGACTGTATTGAGAAGAACCAAAATTGTAGCGACATTGGGGCCCGCGACCAATAGACCGGGTGTTTTAGAAGCGATTATCAAAGGGGGCGTTGACGTTGTTCGCTTGAACTTCTCTCATGGTGATGTCAATGACCATGTTGAGTTGGCGAAAACGGTCGCAACATTAGCCAAACAACATGGCCGCCAAGTTGGCATCTTAGCTGACTTACAAGGACCTAAAATACGAATTGCTCGCTTTAAAGAAGGCAGTGTTGTACTCGAGCAAGACCAACAGTTCGTGCTTGATGCTGACTTAGGGAGTCAAGACGGTGATGCGCAACAAGTCGGTATTGATTACAAGCAACTTGTTGAGGACGTGGACCCAGACGATACCTTGCTATTAGACGATGGCCGTATCGTATTGTCAGTCGAAAGCGTCGAAGGTCAACGGATAGTATGCAAAGTCGTTGTTGCGGGTACGCTATCTAATAATAAAGGCATTAACCGCCAAGGCGGCGGTTTATCAGCTGCAGCGTTGACGGACAAAGACAAGGCCGATATTAAAGTCGCGGCTAAAATGAACGCGGATTATATTGCTGTCTCATTTCCACGTTCGGCAGGTGATATTCATTATGCAAGACGGTTAATGAATGAAGCGGGGGGGAAGGCTGGCATTATCGCGAAAATAGAGCGTGCCGAAGCGATTGATGTGGTCGATGAGATCATTGAGGCCTCGGATGCCGTGATGGTTGCGCGTGGTGATTTGGGCGTCGAAATCGGCGATGCAGCATTGCCGCCAATTCAGAAGCAAATTATCGCTAGCGCCCGCCGATTGAATCGCGCCGTCATCACAGCGACACAAATGATGGAGTCGATGATCGAAAATGCGATTCCGACGCGAGCCGAGGTGTTTGATATTGCGAATGCGGTATTAGATGGCACAGATGCGGTGATGTTGTCGGGTGAAACGGCAGTAGGAAAACATCCACTTAAAGTCGTTGAGGCGGTGGATCGTATTTGTTTAAAAGCAGAACAACAGCGCGAGATTCGTGTCTCACGTCATCGTATTGATTCCCATTTTGAATCGAGAAATGAAGCGATTGCAATGGCAGCAATGTATATTGCTAATCATTCAGATGTGAAAGCGATTGCGGCATTAACGCAATCGGGTTCGACAACGCTCTGGATGTCACGGATTAGTTCAGGAATCCCTATTTTTGCTTTGACGCCGCATGAGGAAACGGGTCGGAAAGTGACCTTATACCGTGGCGTTTACCCGGTTCGGTTTGTAGCGGATCAAGCCGATGATCTGACCATAAATAAAGCAGCAATTGATGTACTGCAAGAAAGCGGTGTGGTGACTGACGGTGATATCGTCATCATCACGAAAGGGGATAGAAATAGCACCGATATGCTCAAATTAGTCCGAGTCGGCGATATGATTGAACCTGACCTGAGCTAAGACAGTCATAAAGAGAACCAACATTTCAATAAGGAAGCCAGTATGGCATTAGTATCATTACGACAATTATTAGACTATGCAGCGGAGCACAATTTTGCTATCCCGGCTTTTAATGTCAGTAATATGGAGCAGGTTCATGCCATTATGCAGGCGGCCGATGCGGTAGATAGCCCCGTTATCATGCAAGGATCGGCTGGCGCACGCCAGTATGCGGGCGAGTCCTTTCTTCGACATTTGATTTTAGCCGCGATAGAGAGTTACCCTCACATTCCTGTTGTGATGCATCAAGACCATGGTGCTTCGCCAGAAATATGTGCACGTGCCATTCAATCTGGCTTTAGTTCTGTGATGATGGATGGTTCGCTGTTATCCGATATGAAAACGCCATCGTCGTATGAATACAATGTGGATGTGACACGTACGGTGACCAGAATGGCACATGCTTGTGGCGTTTCCGTTGAAGGTGAAATTGGCTGCTTAGGATCATTGGAAACGGGGATGATGGGCGAAGAAGATGGCCATGGTTCCGATGAAAAACTGGATCACAGTCAATTATTGACCGATCCCGATGAAGCGGTGGCGTTTGTCGAAGCGACACAAGTCGATGCCTTAGCGGTCGCGATTGGTACCAGCCACGGTGCGTATAAATTTGCCAAACCACCGACGGGTGAAGTATTGGCAATCAGTCATTTAAAAACGCTACAACAACGTTTGCCCAATACCCATTTCGTTATGCATGGATCAAGCTCGGTGCCACAAGACTGGTTACAAGTGATTAACAATCATGGTGGAGACATTAGCCAGACCTATGGCGTCCCAGTCGATGAAATTGTTGAAGGTATACGTTACGGTGTACGTAAAGTGAATATAGATACGGACTTACGGATGGCATCAACGGGGGCAATTCGCCAATTTTTATCACAAGCAGAAAATGCTGCTAATTTTGACCCCAGAAAATTTCTGAAAGCGTCGACAGCTGCGATGCAAGCAATTTGCCAAGCGCGCTATGAAGCCTTTGGCAGCGCGGGCCATGCAAGTCGAATTGAGGCGATTTCCTTGATTACAATGGGTGAGCGCTATCGCAACAGAGAGTTGGGCTCAATATAGACGTGAGACCGATGAGAGTCCTCACTTTGTCAATAGTACGGCAATGACAATTAACAGAAGGCAAGACACACTTTTCCAGAATAAAACGGGATGACGATCTATCAATGGCGGCGCTGTTTTATTGAGAAAAGCTTGGTTGGGTTTACGCAGATCAAACAAAAATTCGGAGAGCTCATCATAACGCTTATAAGGATCGGGCAGTAATACTTTTTTGAGCACGTCATCAATCCATGCCGGAATTTCACGGTCATCACTTAATACCGAACGGTAGCTTAATTTTCGTTGTGCAGCTTTGCTACGAGCCTGCGAGACACGGATGCCATAAGGTAGCTTGCCGGTTAACATTTGATAGGCAATGACGCCAAGCGAAAACATATCAGAACGTGATGTGCCCACTTCTCCTAAGAAATATTCCGGTGCGGTATATTGTGCTGTTCCCAGAATATGTTCCCGTTCCAAAGGGCTCGAAACTTCATTGAGCCCAGCAACTTTAGTAGAGCCAAAGTCAATGATTTTCAGCGTTCCCGTGCTATCGATCATGATATTGTCGGGCCGTAAATCTTGATGCAACATCTCGAGCCTGTGAAAGGCCATCAGCCCCTTGGCAATTTGTTCGACAATATCTCGAACTACCCTCATTTCTGGTTTAGGGTTATCTCGCATCCATTGGGTTAAGGTTTGTCCTTCTATATATTCCATCACAATATAGAGAAAGTGACGCTGGCGAGATTGCATACAAGGTTTTAATACGTAAGGACTATTGATGCGTCGCGCAATCCACTCTTCCATCAAAAAGCGTTCTAAATAGGCCGGATCATCCTGTAAATCAACAGAAGGTGTTTTGATAATAACCAGTTTATTGGTCTCGATATCGTTGGCGAGGTAAACATGACTTCGGCTATTGGCATGAACTCGTCTAATAATAGTGTAACCATCAAACGCCATACGCGCCTCTAGTATGGGCGGAAAAGGTAAGGCCGTTAACTGCCGATATAATTCATCAACATTCTGGCTAGGTAAGGCATCGATACGGATAATTTGTATCGTCAGATTATCATCACTGCCTTGATCTAAGGCGGCCTTAACAATGCGTTCAGCGGCGAAGGTCATGTCATCCTCAGTTCGCTTGATGGCGTCAATCATAAAAGCCGAGCTGGCGAACTCATATACACCATCGGTGACACAAATAAACACGTCGCCTTGTGCTAAGGCATGAGATTGGTAATCAATTTCAAGTTGCGGTGACACGCCCATGGCACGACTAAGATAGCTTTCTGATGGGCTCTCCCAATGACGGTGATCGTCGGTTAGCTGGGTTAATTCCTCACCTCGTAAGCGATAAATTCGCGAATCCCCAATATGAAAGAGATGGGCTGTTGTGGATTTAAGAACCAGACAGCTTAAAGTACAGACATAACCCTTATCTTTATTGTAACGATATGGACTACGGTGTGATTGTGAATGTAACCATGAATTAGTCGCGGTTAAGACTTGTTGTACGGATTTTTTTACCGACCAAGCTTCAGAAGTACAATAGTAATCCATTAAGAAGCCCCTAACGGTGGCTTCACTAGCAATTTGGCTGACTTGACTACTGCTAATGCCATCCGCGAGTGCGATAGTAATGCCTTTAGATGTTAAGAAGGGCTCATCAGGGACATACATACCGTGAAAATCTTGGTTGATTATCTTTCGGCCCTTATCAGAATATTGACCAACGCTTATTGTTAACCGACTCGCCATCGTCGTATGTTAAGTCTCTAAATATAAAAATAAGCGCATGGTTGCAATAATCATCACCAGCTTTTATACGGTAAAAACTTACCATTCATCGTCACTAATACGCGATCTCCTTTGGGATCTTCAATTTTGTCGACATCCATGGAAAAATCAATCGCACTCATAATGCCATCACCAAACTTCTCTTGAATCACGGTTTTTAAAGTCGCGCCATAGACACCGGTAATTTCGTGAAAACGATAAATCAAAGGATCCGTTGGTATTTGTTGATCCCAAGTTTTAGTGGGGTAGGCTTCCAGTGCGGTTGCCACTTCATTATCTAAGCCTAGGTAGTCCGCGATAGCTTTTGCTTGCATCGGCGTCGCACTATTCATTCCTAAACATGCCGAGGCCAACCACACCGGAGAGAGATCTAAATCAGCGCCCATGACTTCCCAAGTCAGCCCTTTTTGTACTTTCGTGCTCACAATTACATCAGTCAACGTTTGTTTATTCATTATAGGGTCCTAAAAAATATGTATCGATTAGTGATTGTTACCATTAAAAAGCCCAACTAATCACTTAGTTGGGGCTTTTGAAACTTAGTTACTGGCTGTGACAGCTTGTTTTGTTACGTTTTTAATCGCACGGTTAGGACTCGTTTTGACATGGGTGTAATAAAGAGGCAACGCAACGAATACGAAACCACCCACTAAATTGCCTAATACGGTTGGTAATTCATTCCAGATTAAGTAATCCATTACGGTGAAGTCCCCACCCATGATCATAGAGAATGGGAACAGAAACATGTTGACGATTGAGTGCTCAAAGCCCATGAAGAAGAACAGCATAATCGGCATCCACATCGCCATCATTTTGCCAGTAGCAGACGTTGAAATCATCGCCCCAACAACGCCCATTGAGACCATCCAGTTACATAACATACCGCGGATGAAAATCGTAAACCAGCCTGCGATACCATGCGCTTGATACCCTAAAGTTCTAGATTCACCGATACTACTGACTTTGGCAGCAATTTCGCCGCCATCGGTGTGGTAGCCATAAGTTAGAATGAACGACATCATAAAGGCAACAGACAATGCACCGCCTAAATTACCGAGGAAAACTAAGCCCCAGTTTCTAAGGACACCCTCGACCGTCACACCAGGTCGTTTGTCGATAAGTGAAAGCGGCACTAGGGTAAAAACACCGGTTAATAAATCAAATTTCATTAAATACAACATAATGAAACCCACAGGGAATAGTATTGCACCTATTAAGGGAGAGCCTGTTTTCACAGCAACAGTGATAGCAAATACGGCAGCGAGTGCCAAAATAGCTCCCGCCATATAAGCGCGAATCAAAGTATCTTTGGTAGACATAAATACTTTCGATTCACCGCCATCCACCATTTTGGTTACAAATTCAGTCGGTTCTAAATAAGACATTGGGTTTCCTCATTACATTAAAGGGTAAACAGTAAAGTTGAGCAGACTATTCCGACTAAATTGGTCTTAACAATCTGGACATAAGCTATGAGAGCAAAATTTAGGCCATAAGATTTTCTACTTACTAAAAGGTGTAACATTTTGATAAATAACACTATTGTTTTTCTAGGTTGGTAGTGGTGGCGAACGGCTTTGGTGCGTTGCGCATTGAGGGGTGCAGGTCTGGCTGATTGTTAGCTGACAAAGAAGATCTTGGGAGAAGGTAAGCTCTCGTGAGTTCGTTCTGCAAACGTAGCACTATGTTGTCTGTTGCTTGCTAAGAATTAACGAACTTTATAGGTGCAAAGACAATCAGTTATTAGTATCTACGTTAATAAGGTAAACTAGGCTCTTTTATGGAGCTGGGAAAACAAGGTGCTACAGTTATTAGCAATTGCTGGCGGCGGTGCGTTGGGTGCAGTATTTCGGTTTGGTATTTCTAATAGCGTCTATCGCTTATTAGGACGTGACTTTCCCTATGGTACCTTAGCTGTGAATGTCATAGGCTCATTATTAATGGGCGTTTTATTTATATTGCTTGTTGAACGTATGGACGTATCAGCGGAATGGCGTGCTGGCATACTTGTGGGGCTATTAGGCGCGTTTACAACGTTTTCTGCATTCTCATTCGAAACCTTGGCGTTGCTTGATGCCGGTGCACCTTTAAAAGCGGTATTAAATATTATTGCCAGTATCGTGTTATGTCTGGCGGCAACGTGGTTTGGGATGATTTTGGGGAGACAAATATGAACATGGTTGATATAACCATGGTCCGGCTATACTTAGCTGAAGGTCGAAGCGATTTAAGTCGAGTAGAGAAGTGGCTACAAGATGAAGTCAATGTGAGAGGTTATACGGTCTTTCGGGGGATCGCTGGCGTCGGTAATGATGGTCAAAAACACACGGCTTCGCTACTCGACTTATCCTCAGAACTCCCGATCGTTATTGAGTTTTTTGATAAACCAGAGCGAATAGAAAGCATATTGGAAGCGTTACAGAAAATCGTTAAAGCCGATCATATTGTCTGTTGGTCAGCAAAATCAGGAAGTTAAGATGTTAGATCCAAAGTTATTAAGAAATGAGCCAGTAAAGGCCGCTGAGCTATTACGTCATCGTGGTTTCGAACTTGATGTAAAGCAGTTAGAGAACTTAGAACAAGAACGCAAAGCCGCGCAGTTGGCGGCACAAAGTCTGCAAACAGAACGCAATAGCCGTTCAAAAATGATCGGTAAAGCCAAAGCCGCAGGCGAAGACATTGCCCCCTTATTGGCAAAAATAGACGATTTGGGTACGCAGCATAAACAAGCAGAGAGTCGACTTGTTGATATTTTAGAGCAGATTAATAATGTGGCTTTAGGTGTCCCCAACATTGCACAAAGTGATGTACCACAAGGCAAGAATGAAGACGATAATCAAGAAGTGTTGCGTTGGGGTGATTTACCCACATTTAGTTTTGAAGCCAAAGATCATGTTGATCTAGGCGACAAGCTTGGGATGGATTTTGAAACCGCCGCGAAAATCAGCGGTGCGCGTTTTGTCACCCTACAGGGACCCTTAGCGAAACTACAACGCGCATTGACACAATTTATGCTTGATACACACACAGAACAACATGGTTATACCGAAACCTATGTGCCCTATTTAGTGAATGCTGATTCTTTACAAGGTACAGGGCAATTACCGAAATTCGCCGATGACTTATTTGCTATTGATGACGCGGGGTTATATTTAATTCCCACGGCAGAAGTGCCTGTGACTAATATCGTGCGTGATACGATTTCAAGCGCGGATCAATTACCTTTAAAATTTGTGGCCCATACACCCTGTTTTCGCAGCGAAGCGGGCTCCCATGGCCGTGACGTTCGAGGCTTGATTCGTCAGCATCAGTTTGAGAAAGTCGAATTAGTGCAGATTGTACGCCCAGAAGAGTCAGCACAAGCGCATGAAACATTAACCGGCCATGCAGAGGCTATTTTACAAGCTTTAAAATTACCTTATCGTAAGGTCATACTTTGTACTGGCGATTTAGGTTTTTCTTCAAGTAAAACTTATGATTTAGAAGTGTGGCTACCGAGCCAACAAAAGTATAGAGAAATTTCTTCTTGCAGTAATTTTCATGATTTCCAAGCACGACGTTTACAAGCGCGATGGCGTAACCCAGAAACGGGTAAGCCAGAATTGGTACATACGCTGAATGGCTCGGGTCTCGCCGTCGGTAGAACCTTGTTAGCGGTGATGGAAAATTATCAAGATGAGCAAGGTCGAATCAAAATTCCTGATGTATTACAACCTTATATGGCCGGGCGGGAATTCATCGGTGGATGAGTACTCCTTAATCCAAAAAGTCATTATATGGGCTATTCCGGTCCTTTTTGCAGTGACAATACATGAAGTTGCACATGGTTGGGTCGCACTGCAATTTGGCGACCGTACAGCACAGATGTTAGGTCGTTTAACCTTAAACCCGATTAAGCATATTGATCCGGTGGGGACGATTTTAGTACCGGGTTTATTAGCCGCGACAACAGGCTTTATTTTTGGTTGGGCGAAGCCTGTGCCCGTTAATGCGCGCAATATGCGAAATGCCAAGACCAATATGGCATGGGTCGCGCTCGCAGGGCCGATGGCTAACTTACTGATGGCATTATTTTGGTCGGTCGTGGTCTTAATAGGCTTATCGGTGAGCGAAGCGTTAGCGTATATGGGCTTAGCAGGCATCTTTATCAATACCATCTTGATGTTGCTGAACTTATTACCGCTACCACCGCTAGACGGTGGGCGTATTTTAATCAGTGTTTTACCCGGGCCCTTAGCTTGGAAAGTGAGTAGAGTTGAGCCTTATGGATTTATTATCCTGGTGGCCTTACTTTACTTTGGTATTTTGGGCATGGTGTTATGGCCGATGGTGTCAGTCTTTATTGGTTTATTACCGATACCGTTTAATGCCGCACAATTGTTAAGTTTACTTTTTTAAATTATCAGTGATCAAGAATAAGATCAGGAGAAGATTTTGGACACAGTAGCATTGCAGTCCCGTCGCATCGTGTCAGGTATGCGTCCAACAGGACAGCTTCACCTTGGTCATTACCATGGTGTATTAAAAAACTGGATCAAATTGCAACATGAGTTTGACTGCTTCTTTTTTGTAGCAGATTGGCATGCGTTGACAACACATTATGATGATAGCAGTGTGATCGAAGGCAGTGTCTGGGATATGGTGATAGATTGGATTGCAGCCGGTATTGAGCCTTCAGCGGTCTCATTATTTTTACAGTCTAAAGTACCTGAACATGCTGAGCTACATTTGCTACTGTCGATGATTACACCATTGTCTTGGCTTGAGCGTGTGCCAACCTATAAAGATCAGCAAGAGAAATTAAAAGAAAAAGACCTTTCAACCTATGGTTTTTTGGGCTATCCCTTATTACAAAGTGCCGATATTTTGATTTATCGCGCCGGTCAAGTACCGGTTGGTGAAGATCAAGTTGTTCATGTTGAGTTAACTAGGGAAGTGGCGAGAAGGTTTAACCATATATACGGTCGAGAAAAAGATTTTGAAGAAAAAGCCGAAGCCGCGATTAAAAAGATGGGTAAGAAAAATGCCAAACTTTATAATCAACTCCGTAAAGCGTACCAAGAACAAGGCGATGCCGATGCATTAGACACGGCGAGAGCATTATTAAAAGAACAACAGAATCTGACCTTGGGTGATACCGAGCGATTATTTGGCTTTTTGGAAGGTGGCGGTAAAGTGATTCTACCCGAACCAAAGGCTTTGTTGACCACCGCAGCGAAAATGCCAGGATTAGATGGTCAAAAGATGTCTAAATCGTATGGTAATACTATCGCCTTACGTGAGCCTGAAAGCACTTTGGCCGATAAGATCAAGAAAATGCCGACCGATACCAATCGTGTCCGACGTACCGATCCTGGTAATCCCGATTTATGCCCGGTTTGGCAATTACATGAAATTTATGCCAGTGAAGATCAAAAACAATGGGTGCAAACCGGTTGTCGTAGTGCTGGTATTGGTTGTTTAGATTGTAAAGGGCCGTTGATTGATGCGGTGGCAGCAGAGTTAAAACCGATTCGGGAACATGCTGCAAACCTCAGCGAACATCCTGAAGAAGTGCGACGAATTATTGAAGACGGTAACGAAGCTGCACGCGAAGTCGCACGAGATACATTAAATGAAGTCCGCTCTGCAATGGGCTTGGCTTATAAATAGAACACAGAAGCAATTAGGCTTCAACAACACGCCGGGAGGCGCTTAAAAATGGCTGAAAGAATTCAAAAAGTATTAGCGAGAGCGGGTTATGGCTCGCGTCGTCAACTCGAAGCCTTGATAAAAGAAGGCAAAGTGACTATTAATGGTGAGGTCGCCAAGTTGGGCGACCAAGTTGACGTAGGCGATACCATGCGCCTTGATGGCAAACCATTATCAGCAAAACGACTTTGGCAACAGCCACAGCAAGTTTTGCTATATAACAAGCCAGTAGGTGAAGTCTGCACGCGCAAAGACCCAGAAGGTCGCCGAACTATTTTCCAATCCCTGCCGACACCAGAAGAAGGGCGGTGGGTGAGTGTGGGTCGACTAGATATTAATACCAGTGGGTTAATCATCTTAACCACGGATGGTGAATTAGCCAATCGCTTAATGCATCCATCAAATGAAATGGATCGTGAATATGCGGTGCGTGTTTTAGGCGAAGTTAGCCCTGAAATTATGCAGAACCTGCGTGATGGTGTTGAGTTAGATGACGGTAAAGCGAAATTTAACGATATTCAAGAAGCGGGTGGTGAAGGGGCAAATCATTGGTACCATGTTGTCATTCAAGAAGGTCGTAATCGCGAAGTGCGTCGTTTATGGGAAAGCCAAGGTGTACAAGTGAGTCGTCTCATGCGTGTTCGCTATGGATCCATCATTATTCCGTCACAGCTTAAAATGGGGCGGTGGATGATGTTAGAGGAACGTGATTTAGCGGCTTTGTACGAAGAAGTCGACTTGCAAGTTAAGGTCAACGCCCCTGTTGGTCGTGCACAACGGGATAAAAAGCTGAGACCGGTGAAATCAACAACGAATAAACGATCACGGCCTAAAGATAATGAGGTTGCGAACAAGCCCAAAAGGCCACCGCGCATTCGGGGTCATTAAGTCACTGGTAAATATTGTGATGCAAGCTTAAATCGCGCTGGTATTATTGCGTCCGGCGCGTTTAGCTTGATATAAAGCTTGGTCAGCACGGTCGAATAAATTAACGGCCTGTTCGCCTTGCTGTAACTCGGCTACACCGAGGCTAATAGTGATGCCAAAGTTGTGTGTATCATCATTACAGCGGAGTTGTGATGCTGCAATACGGATTCGCTCGGCCACTGAATGAGCTGCAGCCTTGTCGGTATTGCTTAAAATGATGGAAAACTCTTCGCCACCATAACGAAAAGCAATATCACTCCTGCGTAAGGTATGGTTAATAGAATCTGCCAAGGTTTTTAATGCAAGATCGCCAACGCGATGGCCATATGAGTCATTCACAGACTTGAAGTGGTCGATGTCTAAGACGATGAGGGTAAGCGGTAGATGCTGACGCTGGGCCAAATCGACTTCGCGTGCCAGGCTATTATCAAAAGCAGCACGATTATTCATGCCGGTTAACTTGTCTTGTAATACTGAGAGTTGTGATTGGCGATAAAGTAAGCAGTTACGTAATGGGTAAATCAACTTGCACAATAAATCTTCAACCACCTGAGTGTCTTCATCACTAAATTTTTTGCCACGCGTCAAAGTCAGCTCCCCTAACCAAACGGCATTCATTTCTAAGCGATAGGTACAAACGTGAAGGCTACGTTTAGCGGTATTGATCTCACATAACACATCATTATGTTGGTAGTGAAAGCTATCGTATGGGATGACTTTTTGTATTTCGGTGTGGAAGAGCTGGATCAGGTCATCTAATTCAAGGGTGGTTTGCAGTATCGATGGCAAACGTGCGAGGACATTTTCAGTTTGGTGGCTGTCGATATCGGGGCTTGTGAAAGCTACGGCGTGACTATGCTTGCCTACGAGTGATAATCGCGCGGTTTCAGTAGGTGAATGATTTGCCATTTTGTATCCTCAAGCAATAATGTTTGCTAAGGATATGCTTGAAGTGTGCCAACTTTTTTATATGATATTAATCAATGTGATACGGTATGGTGTCAGCTATTTGACGAGTCAACTAATCATCATTTCTATTGTTTTTCATTAACCATAAGTAAGTTGAAACGATATCTTCTGGTTTAGGCAAATCGTCTGGAGGGAAGGCGGGGAAGGCGCGGCTAAATAACGCCGTTCTAACGCGTCCGGGCTCAACACAACTGACTTGAATACGTCCTTCTTGTTCCAGCTCCTCGGCGAGCTGTTTTGATAAGGTTTCGATTCCGGCTTTACTAATGCCGTAACCGGACCAATATGCCTTATCCTTATATTGGTCGGTGGTAAAAATAATCGTACCTTGCCGCTGCTTGCGCATTAATGGCAAACAAGTTTTGGTCAGCAAAAAAGCCGCGGTGAGGTTGATATGCACGGTTTCTAGCCAACTGGTGGGATCTTGGTGTTCTATCGGCGCGAGTTGCCCTAGACTGGCTGCGCAGTGGACTAGGCCATCCAAGCGGCCAAACTCAGCCTCAAGGGTATTCACTAAGTCCTGATAATCATTGATGCCAGCCCCCTTTAAATCCAAAGGGTAAATCGCAGGCTGTCTAGACAAAGCGTTGATGGCGTCATAGGTTTTTTCGAGTCCAGAGACATCTTTATCCAATAACACTATGGTTGCCCCTTCAGCCGCGTAAGCCTTGGCTACGGCAGCACCTATGCCATTGGCCGCGCCAGTGACCAATATAACGGTATCGGCTAATTCAGTCGAACTCATGGTTGTTCTTCGGGTGGCGGGCTTAAAGGTGGGAAGTGTTGCTGTTCGCCAAATTTGACACCTGCGGCGCTGTCTTCTTGTTGACGTTGTGACAAGGGCAAGCCTTGTTCAGAAAAGGATCTATCTTTTTCTGTTTGCGGTGAAGAGGGCGAGTCACAAGCAGTCAATAATAAGCTCAAGGCAATGATGCTCAATGGTGATAATAAAGTCATGTATTTCATTTTACAGCTTGCTGGACGTCAAGTGTGATAACAATAATTTGGCGCACTGTTCGCCATTACGAATGGCACCTTCTAAGGTGGCTGGATAAGCATTCATAATGTAGTCTCCCGTAAGCCATAAACCGGGGATCCGAGTTTTGCAGGCAGGCCTATTTTGATGATTAGCAACAGTACATTCGAAAGTGGCTCGCTTTTCTCTGATCACAAAGCCTTCATCCGCTTTGTCAGGGAAATCGGGTAAAAGCTGATGGACTTCCATACAAACGTGTTGTACAAGCGCTTCTTTCGACATAGTATCGTGCGGCCCAGTAGCGCTAATGACAACAGCCATCATACCGGGGTGCTGTTGGCTGCGATCGAATAGCCAATGACTCATTGTACCTGTCATGCCTAACAGTGGTTTAGGCAGGCGATAATGAGCAGGATATTGTAGATATACAGTTGTGATCGGAGTTTGGCTGGGCCGCGGGAACTTTAGGTGAGCAGTGAGCAATTGAGCAGTTTGATCTGGCCCTGTCGCAATAATAATATTCTCGCTATCAATAAATTGACCTGACGTGGTAATTGCACCGCTAATTTGGCCTTCTTCGGTCACAATGTCAGCGATACGGGTCTGACGACTCAGCTTGCCACCATGTTGACGGATATACTCTGCCGCAGCTTGCGGGAAAAGACTACCGAGGGGTTGAGTCGGGATCAACAAATCAGCTGTCGGTTCATCTTTCCCTAGACTATCGCGTAAGACAATGGCCAACACTTGTGCTGAGGCTTTATCTACCTGGGTATTCAAGGTCGCTAAACAAAGCGGTTGCCACAGTTGTTCAATCAGCCGTTGTGGTTGATTTGCATCTAACAGCCATTCGAGTACGGTGATGTCTTTATTGACGAGTAAGCGCGGGATATCTTTTTGCAGTACGACAAGGCTTTTTAAGCTATTCAGGCCGGCACTTTTGAGCAGGTTCCAAGCCAATGACCATGGCCAAGGTAGGCGGCTTTTGCCCGATAACTGTAATGTGGAATAGTTAGGGTGATGTATCGCTAAATCAATAGGTAAACGTTGAAAGGCCTGCGCCGTATCAACGCCGATTAACTGCATCATCGCCAACATCTGTGTATAGGCACCGATCATAATATGTTGACCGTTATCAACCATTTTCCCTTGCCAAGTGACATTGCGTGCTCGGCCGCCAAATTGTTTGGCTGACTCGACTAAATGCACGGCATGCCCTTGTTGTACTAAGGTTACAGCCGCTGCAAGGCCACTCCAGCCGCCGCCAATAACCAAGGTCGTCATGCGGTAACTGCTCGCCAGCGCTTTTGTTTACGGGCGGTTGTCCAAGCAATCCAGAACTTACGTAAAGGTGTTAATGATACGCGCTGTTGCATCACTTGAAAGCCATCGCGTTCAATTTCATGCAGGGTCGCTTGATAGATATTGGCCATGATCAAGCCGGTTCGCTGCGTATAGCGATCGGCATTGGGTAAAATCGTCATCGCTTGTTGGTAGTAATGTTGTGCACGCTCGGCTTGAAAGTTCAGCAATGCCAGTAATGCTGGCGTAGATTTTAGCGCCAACACCTCATCGGTTGTGACATTGAACCGTTGCATTTCATCTTGAGGTAAATAAATACGGCCGCGTTCGGCATCTTCTCTGACGTCTCGGATAATATTAGTGAGTTGCAATGCCAAGCCTAAATTTTCAGCATATTTCAGCGTGGCACGATCTTGATACCCAAAAATTTCGGCCGATAATAAACCGACCACACTGGCTACGCGATGACAATATAAAGCTAATTGCGTAAAGTCGGGGTAGGAGAATTGCTCTAAGTCCATTGCCATACCGTCAATGATTTCCATAAAGTATTCAATGTGTAAATCATAGTGAATCGTGGCGGTATGAAGGGCTTTGCCAATAGGATGTGTTGCGACACCATCGTAACAGCGTTGAATTTCTTGTCGCCACCAATCTAGTTTAGTACGGGCAACGTCGATTTCATGAACATTATCCACAATATCATCAACTTCGCGGCAAAAGGCATACAGTGCCGTAATCGCTTGACGTTGTTGTTCTGGCAGGAATAAAAAGCTGTAGTAAAAGCTGGAACCACTTTTAGCTGTTTTGTCCCGACAGTACTCATCGGGTGTCATCGTTGTAGTCTTTTCACAATGTTGCCGTTGATGAGATGGCTTTCAATAATTTCGTCAATATCATCGCTATTTTGGTATTGATACCAAATGCCTTCGGGGTAGATCACGAGCATGGGCCCTAGCGCACAACGGTTGAGACAACCCGCTGTATTGACACGCACTTTTTTAAGCTTGAGGTCTTTGACGCGTTGTTTCGCATAATTGCGAAGTGACAGCGCACCATGTTCTTGACAATGGGCTTTGTCTTCGCGTTCATGGGTACAGAAAAACAAATGATACTGGTATATATCTGACATATAAACTCAAGAGACCAATGATTAAAATGACAAATTTAACGTAAAACTATTTTAGCCTTAATAATGACGTTCTACAGAAAAATCTGCCAACGACATCAAGGCTTCTTTATAAATTGAATCAGGCAATATGCTTAAGGCGGCCTTAGCGTGTTCGACCTCTTTTTTCGCCGCCTGAGACGTATAATTGACGGCGCCCGTTTCTTGAATGATCGCGATAATGTCATCAATGCGATCGCGCTCACCGTGTTCAATTGCATGGCGAATGATTTGTTTCTGCGCATCATCGCCGTGTTGCATGGCGTAGATCAGTGGTAATGTGGGCTTACCTTCGGCTAAATCGTCGCCAATATTTTTACCAATGGTGTCGCTTGACTCGCTGTAATCCAATAAGTCATCAACCAATTGGAAGGCACTGCCCAAATGCATGGCATAGCGGGCCATCGCTTGTTCAATATCAGTGGAAGCTAGACTGATAACCGCGCCGAGTTGACCTGCCGCCTCAAAAAGCTTAGCCGTTTTGTGGTGAATCACTTCGAGATAAGCGGCCTCGCTGGTATCAGGATCATTGCAATTTAACAGTTGTAGCACTTCACCTTCGGCAATAACGTTCGTGGTATGGGATAAGATTTCCATCAAGGGCATGGAGTTCATTTCGACCATCATTTCAAAAGAGCGGGTATAAAGAAAATCACCCACGAGAACACTCGCTTCATTACCCCAGAGGTTATTGGCCGTTTCTTTCCCGCGTCGCATGTCGGAGCCATCGACGACATCATCATGGAGCAAAGTCGCGGTGTGAATGAATTCGATAATGGTCGCGAGGTTGGCATATTGATCACCCTGATAACCACAGGCACGGGCACATAAAATAGCTAAAGCGGGACGTAATCGCTTACCGCCACTATTCACTATGTAATGTCCAAGCTGGTTAATCAGCACAACGTCGGACTGTAATCGCGCATGAATCATTGCATCGACAGCAGCCATATCGTCTTTTATTAAGGTATAGATGGATTGAATATCCACGGAGCTCAAATCTGCCTATAATGGTCGTCTTTAAAAGACGATACTTTCTCATGCAAGACAATAGATCGCAAATATTTCGATTAAGGTTTGATCTCTGTTGTGAAAGGCGTTAAAATTGCCGGTCTTTTGTTGGACTAGCCAGCAATA
>JAIBDY010000010.1 GCA_024685995.1 Piscirickettsiaceae bacterium
ACTAAAAAGCCGCAGTGAAACCGCGGCTTTTTAATTGTCTGGAGCGGAAAACGAGGTTCGAACTCGCGACCTCAACCTTGGCAAGGTTGCGCTCTACCAGCTGAGCTATTCCCGCTTTGAAGGTGTGCATTATAGGCACTTAAAAAGATATGTCAAGCCTCGATAGTCATGAAACTAACATCGGCCAAGCCGCCTTTAAGTAACTCAGCATCGAGCTGATTGTTAACGCAGTTGCAACATACAATAACGTCACGCCGATTTCGAAAATAGGTAAATCAAATGCTGGTGAATAATAAATCAGACAAGCAATTGAAAGCATTTGGAAAGCTGTCTTCATTTTGCCGATGTAAGACACTTTAACCGCGTTTCTTTGGCCTAGTTCTGCCATCCATTCTCGCAGTGCCGATACCGTAATTTCACGGCCAATAATCACCACTACTGGTAGTAAAATATACCAAGTGGGCGTCTTATATAAAATTAAGATGAGGGCAACCGCGACAATTAACTTATCCGCTACCGGATCAATAAAAGCACCAAAAGGCGAAGTCTGCTCCCATTTTCTGGCTAAATAGCCATCTAGCCAATCTGTCAAAGCCGCCACGACAAAAATGGCTGTTGCCCATGCTGGGGCTGATTTATAAGGTAAAAAGAACAGCACAATTAATACAGGGATTAATGCAATTCTCAGCAAACTCAAGATATTAGGAATATTAGGCATAACACATCTTCGGCTAAATATAATCAAACAATGGTAGCACCATAAGCGGCTTATTTCTCGTCGTGGAATACATCATAGATCTTTTGTGCCAAAGCTTGACTAATTCCTTCCACAGCCGCGATATCCTCGACCCCCGCTCGCTGTATCGCTTGTATCCCACCAAATTGTTGCAACAACTTCTGTCTTCGCTTTGGCCCCATCCCATCAATACCTTCTAACGGGGACGTTTTCCTCGCTTTCGCGCGGCGTTGGCGATGTCCTGTAATCGCAAAGCGATGCGCCTCATCTCGCACTTGTTGTAATAAGTGTAATGCCGGAGAGTCGGCACTTAAATCGACTTCTCCTGCCCGACCGACTAAAAACAACGTTTCCTCACCTGGTTTACGGGCGGGGCCTTTAGCGATACCTAGGATATCAATATCTAATTGTAGTTCTGCCATCACTGATTTGGCTTCTGTGAGTTGCCCCTTACCACCGTCTATTAATAGGAGGTCGGGACGTTTTCCTTCACCTTTTTGCAAGCGAGTATAACGGCGCGTCAACGCTTGATTCATCGCCGCATAATCATCGCCGGGCGTAATGCCTTCAATATTAAACTTACGATAATCACTTTTGATCGCACCTTCCAAGCCAAAAACAACACAGGAAGCGACTGTTTTTTCACCGCGCGTATGACTAATATCAAAACATTCAATGCGCTTAGGGATATCTTCCAAGTCGAGCGCTTCTTGCAGAGCCTCAAAACGCTGTAATAGGTTCGAACGACTACTCAACCGTTGGACCAAACTAATTTCGGCATTAGTCATGGCCATTTTCATCCAACGCACACTAGGACCGCGCTGTGGACAACGTAATAAAACACGATGTTTAGATTCAGACCTCAGCACAGACTCTAATAACGCCATATCCTCAAAAGTATGACTCACCAACACTTCAGATGGCACATTTTTACCCAAATAGTATTGAGGAATAAAGGCTGACAATAACTCCTCAGCTGAACTCCCGCCCGAGCCTTTAGGAAAATAACTCTTACTCCCTAAACTACGACCACCCCGAATAAAGCTGACTTCAACCACCGCCATGCCATCACGTACAATCGCTGCCAGTACATCCAAGTCACCCTGCTCGGCACTGACATATTGTCGTTCTTGTACGCGACGTAGACTGATAATTTTATCTCGAATCAACGCCGCACTTTCAAAATCAAGATTCGTCGAGGCCGTTGACATCTGTGCCGATAGATCATCAATAACCTGTTGATTTTTCCCTTCTAGAAACAAAATAGTATGTTGAATATCTTTTTGATAGTCCGCTTCAGAAATCAAGCCAACACAAGGTGCCGTACAGCGCTTAATTTGATATTGCAGGCACGGCCGTGATCGATTTTGATAATAAGTATCGTCGCATTGTCGAACCGGAAATATTTTTTGCAGCAAATGGAGACTCTCTCTCACCGCGCCCGCACTCGGGTAAGGCCCAAAATACTGTCCCTTTTTACGTTTGGTACCACGGTGTAAGCCTATTCGCGGAAACGGATCCCCCGAAATAAACAAATAAGGGTAGGTTTTATCATCTCGTAATAGGATGTTGTAACGTGGCATCAGCTCCTTGATTAAATTATTTTCAAGGATCAGTGCTTCATTTTCAGTATGGGTTACCGTCGTTTCAATATGGCTAATTTGCGCCACCATCACCCGGTTCTTTGAACTCAAGCCACTGGAACGAAAATAACTACTGACCCTTTTTTTTAGGTTTTTAGCTTTGCCGACATAAATCACAACATCCGCATTGTCCATCATACGATAGACGCCCGGACGGCTAGTCAAAGTCTTCAAAAAAGCCGCAGAATCAAAGGGCACTGATGGTTGATCCACTTTTTCTGTCATATCACTCTACAATATTCCCAACGCAATTTAAGACGCATTGCTCGTCGTCGCATTATCCCATATCCAGAATATGCAATAAATCATTGCTACCGGTACTAGCCCAACCTATCCAACGCAAATCGCTGGTTTTATAGTGGCAATCTATGTGAGAATAAGCCGTTTTTAAGTCAACAAATTAACTGTAATGTCTTCTTCTGCCTTACTCAGCCCTTTAGCTCCGAAGCTACCCAGCGCCGCCAGCACCGTCTTTCGAGCCGGTCAACTCTATGGCAGTGCCCAAGGACTGTTACTCGCAAAAGCAGCGCAACAATACGACGGCCCGATCTTAGTCCTCACGGATGATACCGCCAGCGCGCATAAACTCGAAGTCGAAGCCCAATTTTACATGGGCGAAGCGAAGTTACCTATTCTACATTTCCCCGACTGGGAAACCCTACCTTATGACACGTTCTCACCGCATCAAGACATTGTTTCTGAACGCTTAGAGACCCTGCATCAACTACCCAATTTCAAACGTGGCATTTTATTGGTCCCTATCGCGACCATTATGCACCGGCTTGCCCCGCGGGAGTTTTTAGAAAGCAATACCTTATTCCTCAAAACAGGGGATATTTTCGATCTCGAACAATGGCGAACTAAGCTGGAAAAAGCTGGTTATCGTTATGTTTCACAAGTGATGGAACACGGTGAGTTTGCCGTGCGAGGTGCCATCATCGATCTTTATCCTATGGGTAGTAAACATCCCTATCGAATCGATTTATTTGATGACGAAATAGACACTTTAAGGATCTTCGACCCTGAGACACAACGTTCCATTGATACTATCGACTCCTTGGAATTGCTCCCGGCCAGAGAGTTTCCTGTTAACGAGGACAGTATTCAGCGCTTTCGCCAACAATTTCGCCAACAATTTGAAGGCGACCCGCAGAAAAGCCTGATATACCGTGAAGTCAGCGAAGGTAATATGCCCGGCGGTATCGAATATTACCTGCCGTTATTTCTCGAGCACACCAATAGCCTTATTGATTATCTGCCGAACAATACCTTATTACTCAATATTAACGACCCACACCAAGCTGCGGCCGATTTCTGGCAAGAAATTGAGCAACGTTATCAACAACACTACGTTGACAAAGAAAGACCCTTATTACCGCCGCAACAGATTTTCTTCCCCGTCGAAGAACTATTTGGCAAGTTCAAACACTACCCTAGAATCCATAGTCAAACCTTTGAGTTAGAGTCAGGTAGTGGCAAGCAAAACTACTTCACCAGCATTCCACCACAACTGACGCTGACCGCCCAACAAGATAATCCCTGTGAAGCGCTCGCTAAATTTATCGCTAATTTTGAAGGTCGTATTTTATTTGCAGCGGAAACCGCAGGACGGCGAGAAACCTTACTGAGTATCCTTCGGGATAATGGCATTGTCCCACAAGTCTACCCGAACTGGGATAAATTCTTAGCCGGCGACGCGCCGCTCGGTATTGCCGTCGCCCCCTTAGAACAAGGGCTGATCTTAAGTCAGAATAATCTAGCAGTTATCGCCGAACCGCAACTGTTTGGCCAACAAGTGATGCAACGGCGCCGGCGTAGTCGTAAGAAACGCGACTCAGATGCGGTCATTCGTAATTTGGCAGAACTCACTATTGGCGATGCCGTCGTCCATGAAGACCATGGTGTCGGTCGCTATCTCGGCCTGCAAACCTTAGATGTCGGTGATGTCACAACCGAATATGTCACTCTGGAATATGCCAAAAATGACAAACTCTATGTCCCCGTTGCAGCACTCGACCTTATTAGCCGTTACTCTGGTGCGGCACCTGAGCTAGCCCCACTGCATAAGTTGGGATCCGGCCAATGGGAAAAAGCCAAACGCCGCGCCGCTGAGAAAGTCCGGGATGTGGCCGCTGAATTATTGGATATCTATGCCCAACGTGCAGCACACAAAAAAGCGCCTTTAGAATCACCCGATGAGCAATATGCCGCCTTTGCTAGCGCCTTTCCATTTGAAACAACACCCGATCAACACGATGCCATTGAAGATGTCGTGAAGGACATGACCTCTGACTCCCCGATGGATCGTTTGGTCTGTGGTGATGTCGGTTTTGGTAAGACCGAGGTTGCCATGCGCGCGGCCTTTTTGGCCACCCAATCTGGCAAACAAGTATTAGTCCTCGTCCCCACGACCCTGTTAGCACAACAGCATTACGAAAACTTTAAAGATCGCTTTGCCGACTGGCCAGTCCATATTGAAGTCATGTCACGTTTTCGCTCTAAAAAACAATTAGATGCGGTCAAGCAGGCGATGACAGACGGCACAGCTGACATCATCATCGGCACACATAAACTATTGCAACAGGATATTGCCCCCAAACGCTTAGGCCTCTTCATTCTGGATGAAGAACACCGGTTCGGTGTCACACAAAAAGAACAACTCAAAAAATACCGTGCTGAAATCGACGTCCTGACCTTAACAGCAACGCCGATACCTCGCACCTTGAATATGTCGATTTCGGGCATTCGCGATCTGTCGATTATAGCGACGCCTCCAGCGCGC
The DNA here is from genome assembly GCA_024685995.1 of Piscirickettsiaceae bacterium. GTDB lineage: Bacteria > Pseudomonadota > Gammaproteobacteria > Nitrosococcales > Methylophagaceae. The sequence continues at coordinate 5,162 of JAIBDY010000010.1, forward strand.
CGTTTAGCGATCAAAACTTTCGTTCAAGAATGGAAACACGACACTATCCGTGAAGGGATGCTGCGGGAAATTAAGCGAGGTGGCCAAGTTTACTTCTTGCACAATAAAGTTGAAGATATTGACCGTGTTGCCCGTGACATCGAACACATCATGCCTGAAGCCAAGGTTGCCATCGCCCATGGTCAAATGCGTGAACGTGAACTTGAACAGGTGATGCTCGATTTCTACCACCAGCGCTTTAATGTCCTTGTGTGTACAACGATCATCGAGACCGGAATCGATATCCCATCCGCCAATACCATTTTTATCGACCGCGCAGACAAATTGGGCTTAGCCCAACTGTATCAAATTCGTGGTCGTGTTGGACGATCACATCACCGAGCCTATGCCTATTTAATTGTCCCGCCACAAAAATCAATGACCAAAGATGCCATTAAACGTCTAGAAGCTATCGAATCTATCGAAGACTTAGGCGCGGGCTTCACACTAGCCACCCACGATATGGAGATCCGAGGTGCCGGTGAATTATTGGGCGACGATCAAAGTGGTCAAATGCAAGAAATCGGCTTTGGCCTCTACAATGAATTACTTGAACGCGCTGTGAGAGCACTCAAATCGGGTCAAGAGCCCAGCATGTCTTTATCAGACAGACAGTTTATCGAGATCGATTTACACGTTCCCGCTCTCATCCCCGACGACTATTTACCCGATGTTCATACTCGACTGGTGTTGTATAAACGAATTTCAGCGGCCAAAGACAATGAGGCGTTAAAAGAGTTACAAGTTGAAATGATTGATCGCTTTGGTTTATTACCCGAACAAGTTCAAACCTTATTTGCCATCCATGAACTACGCTTTAAAGCCAAGGCCATTGGTATTCGCAAAATCGATGTTTATGATCTCGGCGGGCGCATCATCTTTGAACAAGCCCCTAATATTGACCCGATGACTATCATTCAACTGATTCAAAGCAAGCCCGCTAAGTACAAACTAGATGGCCAAGATAAACTACGCTTTACTGACAACATGCCCGACGCGAATGATCGTTTATTGGTTCTCAATCAGTTATTAAATGACTTACAAAAAGCCAGCTAACCCACAGCAGCCCAAAGGTCGTGGCGCCGTCAGCACACCCGACAGTCGCTATAATGAACGACAACGAGAATCCTTTGATGATGGGTGGTTCGAAGACAGCGAACAACTTGAACGCCAACATCGCACCCAAGTCACCTTTGAATACCCGAAGACCGTCATTTCGCACAATCAATCACCCGATGTGCCATTCGATCAGTCAGTGAATGCCTATCGCGGGTGTGAACATGGTTGTATTTATTGTTTTGCTCGGCCCTCGCACGCTTATATGGACCTCTCGCCTGGTCTTGATTTTGAAACCCAACTTATCGCCAAAAACAATGCTGCAGACGTATTAAAAAAACAACTCTTAGCCAAAAATTACCGCTGCCAACCCATTGCTTTAGGTACGAATACCGATCCCTACCAACCTATTGAACGGCAATATCACATTACCCGTGATATTTTATTGGTCTTGCAAGCACTTAACCACCCTTGCACTATCACCACTAAATCCGCCCTTATTGAGCGTGACCTCGACATCATCACGGCCATGGCGGCTAAAAACCTTATCCAGGTCAATATATCGATAACGACATTGGACCCCGTACTCTGCAGAAAATTAGAACCAAGAGCCAGTTCACCCAAACGCAGATTGCAAACCATCTCGACCTTACGCCAAGCCAATATACCGACCTACTTATTACTGGCACCGCTGATCCCTGTCTTAACCGATCCCGAAATGGAATCAATATTACAAGCGGCTTCACAGGCCGGTGCTCAATCTGCAGACTATATTCTGCTCAGACTACCCCAAGAAGTCGCAGACTTATTTATCGAATGGCTCAACCATCATTATCCAGACAAAGCGCAACACGTTATGAATCAAGTTCGTGATACCAGACAGGGTAAAAACAACGACAGTCGTTTTGAGCATCGTAATGCTGGCCAAGGTGTGATGGCCGATATGATTGGTCAACGCTTTAAACTAGCCACTCAAAAATATCAGCTCAACGCCACAAGAGATCAATTGGACACTGAACTATTCCACCCCCACCCGACACAAAGAGATTTATTTTAACGCTCACAAAATTCTTGATACTGGCGACAACCTAGATAGCTGAACACAACCAGCCCTGCGTCATATCGCAGCCAAACAACTTTAATTATATGAAATTAAAGATTTTTGTTTTCTAGGCGATAACAAGGAGGTAAAACAAAATGGTTCAGAATAATGATCGAATTGCCAAGATATTTCTTCACGTCGGTGACAACGCCGGTCAGCACAACGGATAAAACTGCTCGTTTCCAAGCGATTGCCAAAGATGAGCAAGCACCGATTCTTGCCGTGGAACGTCGCCGCACACCATCACGTCGTAAACCTGGGCACAATAAGCCTCAAATAGAGCGTCGGGTTTCGTCCGATAGACGACGGACACGTTTTAGCAGCAAGGCTTAAAACGCCGGCGGTCTAGGCTATTGCCTCAACTCGGCCGCTGTTTACTGACTTCAGCGCCGCTACAATCGCCTGACAATTTGCCCTCGCATCGGCAATCGATAATGCCGGTAAACGGTCATGTAGAACACAATCGCTAAAATGTTCAATTTCTTTGACAAAATGATTGGCAACTTCCAATGTCACTTGATGCTGCTCCCCGGCATCTGTCCACCAATGGATCACTGGTGCATCTTCAGAGTTTTGCCAAACCGTGTCACATTTAATACCGCCTAGAGTGCCAATAATTTCATATTCGCTACGGCGGGCACGCTCAAAGCTCATATCAAATTGGGCATAGCGACCATCCTCATAAGCCAAGATGCCACTCAAACTACTATCGGCACCACTATCCAATAATTTCGCCATCGCCATAACTGAAGTAGGCTCACTGTCAAACCACTTCCTCGCGGTATGTATCGCATAAGGGCCAATATCCCACATTGCCCCGCCACCATTGGCGATATCGCGCTCTAAGCGATATAAACGAGCAGGTTTCATCGGAAATGAGAAACAGGTTCTGACCGTTCTCACTTCACCTATAGCACCCGATTTGATCAATTGCTCAACCGTGTCATGTTGGGGATGAAAACAATACATAAAGCCCTCCATCACCATCACATTGTATTGTTTTGCTGCCGCTGCAATGGCGTCAATATCGTCAACCGATAAAGCCATCGGTTTTTCGATCAGCACGTGCTTGCCATGCTGAATTGCTTGAATCGCCCATTCGGTATGCTCTTCATTGGCCATTGGTAAATAAATAGCATCAATATCAGGGTGATTTAATAACAATTTAGGATCATCAAATGCCAATACGTCTGTCTCATTAGGCGCATATTTTGCTAACGTTGCCGCTGCTGCGCCGACGCGCCGGCTTGCAATCGCAATAAGATTGGCATTATCTGCTTCAATAATGGCAGGCATCAGGCGCTCATTCACCCGCGCAGCCCCTAAAATACCCCAACGTAACACCGCCTGCTCACCCATGATTCAATCCTTATTATTAATCAGCCGCTATCATAACCATTTAAAGCCCAACCTTTCAATTGAATCGCCACAACTTTAAGCGTATTTCCAAGCTATTTATTTTCAAGCTATGCTAAGCTTTCAATTAACAAATTAATCAATCAAGGAGCCCGTTATGACAATCGAAGTAGGCCAACAATTACCCGCAGGTGAACTCACAGAATGTCATGAGTTTGACCCGCATAATGGCTGTCCAATCAATCCTCAAGCCCAAGATGTCCTGGCGATGAGCAAAGGTAAAAAGATCGTTATTTTCGGCGTGCCGGGAGCCTTTACCCCTTTATGTTCTGCACAACACCTTCCCGGCTTTGTTGAACATGCTGACCAAATTAAAGCAAAAGGCGTCGATGAGATTTGGTGTCTGTCTGTCAATGATGCTTTTGTCATGGCCGCATGGGGCCGCAATAACAATGCTGGCGGCTTGGTCAGAATGATGGCTGATGGCAGCGCCACCTACACCAAAGCCCTCGGCTTAGACCGTGACTTAACTGGCGGTGGTATGGGTATTCGCTGTTTCCGTTTTGCAATGATCGTCGACAACGGCGTTGTCAGCTATCTCGGTGTCGAAGGTTCTGGTGAGTTTGGCGTCTCAAAAGCAGAAACTATCCTCGAACAACTATAACCATCTCGACTCAAGCCGGTTGTCTAATAGCAACCGGCTTAACGCCACCGCTCAATCACCTCGGCACCATCACTAGCCACAAAGACAGCGCTGGCTAAATCTACAAAAATGCCGTGTTCAACGACGCCGGGGATATCGTTTAATACCGTATTTAACGTACTCGCGTCGGGGTAACTTTCAAAAGTCATATCGAGTACCAAGCTACCATGCGAGGTGACTGCCAAGCCATCCCCCGCCGCATTGGGCCTTAACTGCCCTGTGCCGCCCAAGGCCTGTAAGTTTTGCTGGACGAGTTGCCATGCAAAAGGCATCACTTCAACCGGAATTGCATAATTTTGACCAATCTTAGCGACCATTTTACTGTCATCGACTAAAACGTAAAACGTCTGACTCGCCCTTGCCAATAGCTTTTCGCGTACTAAATCTGAACCTCGCCCTTTCAACAAAGTCATGTCTGGTGACACTTCATCCGCCCCGTCCACATACACATCAATGCCGTTTAATTGTTCAATACTGATTTGTGGTAAACCTAAACTTTGCGCTTTCATTGTGCTCACCACCGAACTTGCCACCGTCACACAATCTAAGCCTTGTTGTTGTCGTGCAGCCAAAGCCTCAATAAAATAATTCGCCGTCGATCCGGTTCCTAACCCGACAATCATGCCATCTTCAATCAAATTAGCGGCATGATTCGCCACCCGTTGTTTTGCATTTAGCTCGGTTGTCATGATGCACTCCTTAAGATTCAAACAGTTAAATTCAGACATATAAAGAAAATAGTCTCCTTAATTTGCCTCTTATACCACTTACCGTTACTATTCGACACTAATAAGATTTAGAGCAAGGAGGCGATAGATGAAGACGCCTATATCGAAGAAGCATGAGCAGGCGCGCATTGCAGCGTTAAACAACTTAAAGAGCCTTGACACACCGAATACCGATGAACGTTTTGATCGCATTACCCGTCTTGCGGTTCAAATATTTAACGTTTCTAGTGCTGCGATTGGTTTAATTGATACTGACCGTGTCTGGTTAAAGTCAAAACAAGGGCTCACTGAACTTTGCGAGTTACCACGGGAGGAATCCTTTTGTGGACAGACCATTCTGCAATCCGATATTTTAGAAATATCCAACACCCTTGAAGACCCTGATTTTGCAGACCACCCACTTGTTACAGGGCCGCCCCATCTCCGTTTCTACGCTGGTGTCCCTTTAGTTTCCCCTGATGGCTACCACGTCGGCACGCTCTGTCTTTTTAATTCCACACCTAAAACATTAACCCCGAATGAACGTCTAAGCTTACGCGACCTTGCGAATTGGATACAGGATGAATTTGTAAAAGATAGCATTCAACATACTGAAGGTCGATTAAGCACCATTTTAGACACCGTTGTTGATGCCATTATCACCATTGACGAGCAAGGTCGCATAGACAGTTTTAATCACGCCGCCACCCAACTCTTTGGTTATCAAGCGAATGAGGCCGTTGGCAATAAAGTTAACATACTGCTGCCAGAACCCTTTCACCACCAGGATTATCTAAAACGCTTGCTAGTACTTGACCAAAAAGGGCGAGAAGTCATTGGGCGACGAAAAGACGGCACGACATTCCCATTGGAACTGACGGTGAGTGAAACGGTAGTGGCTGGCCAGCGTTATTTCACAGGTATTGCCCGTGACATAACAGAACAAATCGAAGACAAGCAAGCCCTAGCACTCTCTCACCAGCGCCTGAAACTAGCGACGGATGCAGGCGGCTTCGGCGTTTGGGATTATGACCTCGTTGAAGACACGCTCATTTGGGATGACCAGATGTTCAAAATTTTTGGACAAGCTGTTGGGACTACCCCATTAAGTTATGAGGATTGGTTAAAAGCTTTACACCCTGAAGACAGAGAGCAAGCTGATAAAGAAATACAGGCCGTGTTGAATAGCGCACAAGACTTCACTAATGAATATCGCATCATTTGGCCCGATGGATCGATACATTATATCTATGCCGCAGCTGTAGTCATACGGAATAATGCCGGCAAACCACAGCGGATGATTGGTCTCAATTCAGATATTACTGAACAAAAAGAAGCACACATCAAATTAAACCATGCTCACCAGTTATATCAATCCATTATTGATACGATGGATGACTTGGTCTACGTCAAAGATCGGGATTTTAAATTTATCGCCTGCAATGATGCCTTTGCTAGCGTGCACGCACTGCCTAAGGAAGAGATCATCGGACATACTGATGAACGCTCTATCTCACTGCATAAAAACATCACACACCTTAGATATTGGGATCAAAAGGTCTTTGAAACCGGCAAAATGCAAATGTTTGATACTTCGATAAACTTCCCCAAGGGCAGCCAAACTCTTCTCCATATCAGAAAATATCCACTATATCAGGACAATATCCTAATTGGCGTTGTCGGTATTGGCCACGATATCACCAAAAGAGAAAAGCAAGCCAAAGAGCTCAAACAGGCTAAAAAGGCAGCCGAACAGGCCAATAACATGAAGTCTGAGTTTCTAGCCAATATGAGTCACGAACTGCGCACCCCTTTGAATGCCATTATTGGCTTTTCTGAATTACTCAAAGATGGGGTCATCGGCGAGTTGACAGCAGATCAAACACAATATTGCACTGAAATCTTTGATAGTGGCTCTCATTTACTTGATTTAATCAATGACATTCTTGATTTATCTAAAGTCGAAGCTGGGAAGTTAGAGCTAAACCTTGAAGCCGTATCCATTCAAGATTTATTACAAAGCAGCCTGTATATTATTCGCGAAAAAGCAATACATCAACACATCAGCCTGTCACTCAAGTGCGATGACAACATAGAGCCATGCCTTGTTGATTCGCGAAAAATAAAACAAATACTCTATAACTTATTATCCAATGCGGTTAAGTTTACCAATGAGGGTGGCCAGATAAGTTTAACGGCAAAACTATTGGGGCAGCAGCAAGTAATTACCTTATTTGACAGCCACAAAATACCCACTCATAAAGAAAGTTATATTGAGCTGTCAGTGACGGATAGTGGTATCGGGATCCTTGATACCGATTTCGACAAAATATTTCGGCCCTTTGAACAAGTTGAAAGTTCATTATCTAGGCGCTATCAAGGTACTGGGCTGGGATTAAGCTTGGTTCGAGCGCTAGCTGAACTGCATCACGGCACTGTCAGTGTCACTTCCAGACTCGGTCAAGGCTCGACCTTCAGCGTTTATTTGCCTTACCGCCCAGTCAAAACTGAAACTGAAACTGAAACTGAAACTGAAACTGAAACTGAAACTGAAACTGAAACTGAAACTGAAACTGAAACCAGTCAGGTATCCCTCTTTGCACTCATTATCGAAGATGATACCCCTGCTGCAAAGATAACCGAAACACAATTACAGTCTCATGGCTTTTTTACCACTGCCGTGACAACGGGCGAACACGCGCTGGAATGGCTGCAAACACATCAAAAACCTGATCTCATTGTTTTAGATATTATTTTGCCGACCATGGGAGGCTGGGAATTATTACAGCGAATACACTCTCAATTTCCCCACTATGACGATATCCCCATCATTATCCTTTCCATCATAGGCGATGATAATCAACAACGTGCTGATGCCATGGGTGTGACGGCCACTTTGCAAAAACCTGTAGAACAACAAGCGCTAAACCAAATATTGCTTAAGCTCGGTTTAAGCACTCGCTGTCAAAACGAGGAGCGCTAAATGACGAAAATTCTGATTATTGAAGACACCCCCGCCAATATGCGTTTAGTCGTTGGCATCTTGGAACGTGAAGGTTATATCGTCACGCCAGCTGAGACTGCAGAGCAAGGTATTGAGCTCGCCCAACAAATACGGTTTGACTTGATATTAATGGATATCCAATTACCCACAATGGATGGCTTAACCGCGATACGTATTTTAAGAGAAATCGACCGCGTTAAAACTACCCCGATCATCGCATTGACCGCCCATGCCATGAAAGAGGAAGAGGCACAGATATTAGCTTCTGGTTGTGATGGTTATATTGCCAAACCGATTCGCTACAAAGCCCTTCTTAATACGGTTCAACAGTATTTGAACAATTAGTGACCAAAGGACAGCCAAACATGATCGACACCACCGGCGCCAAAATACTCATTATCGATGATGAGCGAAAGAACAGGATGCTGTTAACCTTGCATATGACCGAAGAAGGTTACCAACATCAAGAAGCCAGCAGCGGTGCAGAGGGCATTATGCTGGCAAGATCCTCACAACCCGACTTAATTTTACTCGATGCGATGATGCCAGAAATGGATGGTTTTCAAGTCGCCATGAAACTCAAAAACGATCCCAAAACACAAGGCATCCCCATTATCATGGTGACAGCCCTGTCAGATCAAAGCTCACTTGAGCGTGGTCTTGCTTGCGGCATTGAAGAATTTATCAGTAAACCCGTCAAAGCCAACGAAGTGCAAATACGAGTACGTAATTTATTAAGGCTCAAGCTAGCAAACGATGCCCTGTCTAATCATAATGGCTTGCTCGATGCCGAGGTACAAAAACGGACACAAGAACTCGAAACGACCACCGAAGAAAGCATACATATGTTGATGCGAGCGGCCGAATATCGGGATGATGAAACAGGCTCACACGTTAAAAGGATCAGTTATTATTGTAAATACTTAGCAAAGGCACTGGGGATGAGTGATGACTATTGCCACACAATCTTTTTCGCCAGTCCTATGCACGATGTTGGGAAAATAGGGATCCCAGACGCGATACTGCTAAAAGCAGGTGGTTTTGAACCCCATGAATGGGAAATAATGAAAAGCCATACGACCATCGGCGCCAATATCCTCAGCGGCCAGCATAGTTCACCCTATATTACAATGGGTAAAGAGATAGCCCTCTCACATCATGAGTGCTGGGATGGTAGTGGTTATCCGCATGGCTTAAAGGGCGAAGAAATTCCATTATCTGCACGTATAATGAGTATTTGTGATGTCTATGATGCCTTACGTAGCGAAAGGCCTTATAAAAAGCCTTTTGACCATCAAACGGCAATGAAAAAAATCGAACACGGTGATGATCGCTTAAGAGCGGAACATTTCGACCCCACGATTAAAGCCAAGTTTATCGCCTTTCACTCTGCTTTTGAAAAGATATTTGATAGTTTAAATCAGTAACTATTTTTTTGCTAAAAAAGCAAAATTCCGACACTGACTGACCTAAACACAACCTAGACCATGATTGATTTTTTCGACCATCAGTGCCAAACAAAACTCAGTTGCTATCTTATTTTTTAGCTCCAAAACCGCAACTGAACTGATTCAAAGAAATAGCTTTAAATCCAATAGCGGCATGATTCTCCCTGTCCCTTATTTTGCATTTAGGTCGGCGGCTATGATGCCTTCTCTATGACGTAAACTGTTAAAATAATGCGCTACACCATATTCCTAACATCATTTTAAGCTAAATTGTTACAGTCAGGATGCTACGATGATTAACTTTGATTCAATTGTGCAACATATTCAACAAACAACAGGCCGCACTTTTTCCGACTACAGCCAAACGTCAATTGGCGGTGGCGGCATTAATGCGGCCTTTCAACTTAAAACGCCTGAGCAATCCTATTTCATCAAGCTCAACACCCCACAACGTGAGTCGATGTTTGAAGCAGAGGCACAAGGGCTCCTGAATATAGCTGCCACAAACTGTATTCGCGTGCCCGACGTCATTTGTTTCGGTAAAACGGCCACCCACAGTTATCTCGTTTTAGAATATATTGCTTGCCAGCGCTTTGATCAGACTTCAAGCACCTTACTCGGCGAGCAACTCGCACAACTACATCACATAGCTCAACCTTATTTTGGCTGGCATTGTGACAACACCATTGGCAGTACGCCGCAATATAACCCTCGTGAGCACGACTGGCTAACTTTTTGGCAACAGCATCGCCTTCAACAACAGCTCACTTTCGCGAAACAAAATGGTTACGCTCAACAATTACAAGACAAAGGCGACCGCCTTACAGACAAGTTAGGTGTGTTTTTTGAAGCTTATTCACCACAACCAGCCTTATTACACGGTGATTTATGGAGCGGTAATGCCGCGACCGATTCTCAAGGTAGACCAATTATTTATGATCCTGCTTGTTATTACGGCGACAGAGAAGCTGACATCGCGATGACAGAGTTATTCGGCGGCTTTAGCCAATCGTTTTATGACGCTTACCGAGCTAATTTACCCTTAGATGCCGCTTATCAAACACGAAAAAGCCTTTATAATCTATACCATATATTAAATCACGTTAACTTATTCGGCGGCAGCTATCTCAGCCAAGCCAGCCAGATGATAGACCAACTCCTCGCCGACACTTAAAGGAATACACCAACACCATGAGTCAAATAAAAGTACTTTTCGTTTGCATGGGCAATATATGCCGCTCTCCTACCGCTGAGGGCGTGTTTAATAAATTACTAAATGACCAACAGCTCAGCCAACGGTTTTTAGTCGATTCTGCTGGTACCCACGCTTATCATGTCGGCAATAGTGCAGATGGTAGAGCCCAACAAACCGCTAAACAACGTGGTGTCGATTTATCACAAATTCGTGCTCGCCAAGTAGCCACTACCGATTTTGAATACTTCGATTATATCCTAGCGATGGATAGTGAAAATCACCGCCTCCTGATCGAGGCTAGCCCGAGTGAACATCATCATAAAATCAAACGATTCTTAGAGTATGCCACCGACTATGCAGAGAAGGATGTACCCGATCCCTACTACGGCGGTCAAAATGGTTTCGACCATGTTTTTGACCTTGTCGAAGCAGCATCTCATGGCTTTTTAAAGACTATTCTCGAATAAAACCCGTTGATCGCTCCCACATAAATATCAGCCAGCGTATCATCGCAAACCCAAAATTTATTCGCAGCCAAAGGACTTTACATGTTGAAACCTTTACCGATTAAAACAACACTAACTTTATTGTCCTTTAGCTTACTGTTCTTTTTATTTCCACAACTGTCCTTCGCTTCTAATGAGGTGCACTTAATCGACTTAACAACACATTGGTTCGGTTATGCATCTCTCATCCTGTTCGCTGTTTCTTATTTTTTTGTGATTGCTGAAGAAGAAATTCATATGCGAAAATCGAAGCCAGTGATGTTGGCGGCAGGTATTATTTGGGCCTTGATTGCCGTTATCTACGCACAACAACCCGTAGAATATCATCACACCGCTGAAGTCATGATCCGACACAACCTGCTCGAATATGCTGAGTTATTTTTATTCTTATTAGCGGCAATGACCTATATCAATACCATGGGCGAACGCGGTGTCTTCGATGCTTTGCGTAGCTGGTTAGTCAACCAAGGCTTTTCGCTCAGAACCATTTTCTGGTTAACCGGTTTGCTAGCCTTCTTTATCTCACCTATTGCCGATAACCTGACAACCGCTTTGTTAATGGCGACTGTTGCCATGGCTGTGGGCGGTAATAACACTAAATTTGTAGCCATTGCCTGTATTAACATTGTCGTTGCTGCCAATGCCGGTGGTGCTTTTAGCCCCTTTGGTGACATCACAACTTTAATGGTCTGGCAAAAAGGCTTGGTCGCTTTTGAACAATTCTTCTTACTGTTCATTCCTTCGGTCGTGAACTGGCTCGTCCCTGCCGTCATCCTGTCGATGGCTGTTGGCAAAGGTAACCCTGAAATCACCACAGAAAAAGCCGCATTAAAATCAGGTGCCGTGACCGTTATTATCTTGTTTTTATTGACTATCACCATGGCTGTCTGCGCCCATAACTTTTTACACATCCCACCCGTTATCGGCATGATGACCGGTTTAGGCATACTCAAAGTTTACGGTTACTTTATTAAGGTTCGCGACAAGCGCGAGCTTCAGATGATGGGTAATACTCATACTGCCATGTCGGTCGAGGGCGTCAGTCAACAACAACCCTTTAATATCTTCCAGCAGTTGGAACGTGCTGAGTGGGATACTTTAATGTTCTTTTACGGCATCATCTTATCCGTCGGTGGACTAGGCACGATTGGTTACCTAACCCTCGGCTCTGAACTTATGTACGGTGACCTAGGCGCGACCAATGCCAATGTCTTAGTCGGTGTCCTTTCCGCCATTATCGATAATATTCCCGTGATGTTTGCTGTTTTGTCTATGATGCCCGCCATGGATCATGGTCAATGGTTACTGGTGACATTAACCGCCGGTGTTGGTGGCTCGATGCTTTCTATTGGTTCTGCCGCTGGTGTAGCGGTGATGGGACAAGCCCGTGGTGTTTATACTTTCTTTGCCCACCTCAAATGGATATGGGCGATCGCATTAGGTTATGGTGCCAGTATCTGGATTCACCTTTGGTTAAATTCAGCTTTATTCGACAATGTCCCTGTTATACCTTAAAAATACAATCTGACAACAGGCTCGGCTACACAGGCTAGTCGGGTGCTGTTTTCAATTTCAACCGTCACCTCTCTCACGATTTCTAAGCCGCGCTTTAGTGGTGTTAACTTCACCACACGCGTTCTCGCCCGTATTCTTTTACCCTCTTTGACTGGGAAAGGGAAATGTACTTTATTGAGACCGTAGTTCACAACCATTCTAGCCTCAGGATAGACCGAAGCTTCAGGATCAACACTGTTCGTCAACATCGGAATCAAAGCCAACGTAAAAAAGCCTTGAGAAATCGTCGCTCTAAAAGGCGATTCTTTTTTAGCCCGTATCGGATCGGTATGAATCCACTGCTGATCACCGGTAATGGCAGCAAAGCGGTCGATATAATCTTGACTGACTTCAAACCAATCACCGACAAAGGTCTCTTCACCTAAGGATTCATGTAATTGCAAATAGGTTTTTTGCAATGGCAAACATTCACGAAGAAAGGCTTGTTGCTGACGTAATTCCGAATCGAAAAAATGTAAATAATGCGCAAGATAAGGTGGTGCACCAAAAGAATTAACGACCTTTTCATTAATCGATGTTGGCAGGTGGCGAATCTTTGACTCTAAGCGATTCATCAAGCTGGTTGTTGCCTCACGACTATCACCCTTATTGGGCACGTTCCTGTTCAAGGACATGGATAAACTCCTTTTCATAAGCACTGCTGCTTTAGCTAATAAATAATATCTATAATATAGTCTCTTTTCATTGCTCTATAGCAAGCATTTTACGTACCAGAAACAACATTATTTTATTATCACCTTCTTAGGCAATAGTCGAGAACATAGATCAAACCTCTCTCAACAGGTAGAATAGCCCTCTTAGATCACCCTTGAGTATTTCGTTCCATGCTATATAACACCGATAATTTGCGTATCGCTGGCACGCAAGAAGTCTTGCCACCGGCAAAACTACACCGACAATTGCCGATCAGTGACGCCGCTTCAGAAACGGTGTTTAACGCACGCACGCAAACTCAAGCCATTTTACAAGGCAAAGATGATCGCTTGGTCATTATTGTGGGCCCTTGCTCAATCCATGACCCCGATGCCGCGCGTGAATACGCAGACAAACTGAAACCGTTAATCACAGAGTTGCAAGATGAGTTGCATATTATTATGCGAGTCTACTTTGAAAAGCCCCGTTCGGTCGTCGGCTGGAAAGGGCTGATCAACGACCCCTATCTAGACGGTAGCTTTAAAATTAACGATGGCTTGCACTTTGCCCGCAAACTTTTATTACACCTTGCAGAGATAGGCGTGCCTGCGGCAACTGAATATTTAGACTTAATCAGCCCGCAATATATCGCTGATCTTGTTTCCTGGGGAGCTATTGGTGCTCGTACAACTGAAAGCCAAGCCCACCGAGAACTTGCATCGGGCTTATCCTGCCCTGTCGGCTTCAAAAATGCCACCGATGGTGGATTACAAATTGCTATTGATGCCTGTCTGTCTGCTGCCAATCCTCACCACTTTATGTCTTTGACCCGTGAGGGGCACTCCGCCATTTTCTCCACCACCGGCAACCCCGATTGCCATGTCATTTTACGAGGCGGAAAAACGCCTAATTATGATGCCCAGAGTATCGATGATGCCGCGAATCAAATTGGTCGTTCGGGACTCTCCGCGCGCTTCATGGTGGACTGTAGCCATGCAAATAGTGGCAAAAATCACCTTCAGCAAGAAGCAGTCTGTCACGATGTCGCACAACAAATTGCAAACGGCGAACAGCGTATTATGGGGTTGATGTTGGAAAGTAACCTCGTCGCTGGCCGTCAGAATAAGCAACCCGGTAAAGAGCTCGTCTATGGACAGAGCATTACCGATGCCTGCATGGCATGGGATAACACAGAGCCGCTTTTGCGTGAATTAGCCGCGGCCATTCGCACACGCCGGCAACACGCTACTCAATAATTTTCTAACCAGTCCAAAAGCGCTGCCACTATCATTTAGCATTTCGATCAAATGCTAAATTCAGCTATAATCATATAGTTTAGATAAGCGAAAACTGCCGTAAAACTAATGGCATCCTCTTTCCGATTCATTTTGTAGGTTATTGCATGGCAGATTATGCCCTCATTTTAGTGAGTACCATTCTGGTCAATAACATCGTCCTCGTAAAATTCTTGGGCTTATGTCCCTTCATGGGTGTCTCACGTAAATTGGAAACCGCCATGGGCATGGGCCTTGCCACAACATTTGTGCTAACCCTGTCATCGATCACCAGTTACCTCGTCAATGAATACTTATTGGCCCCGCTTGATATCGAATTCTTACGGACCATTAGTTTTATTTTTGTCATCGCGGTTGTCGTCCAATTTACCGAATTGGTCGTGCATAAAACCAGTCCGATGCTATATCAAGTCTTGGGCATTTTCCTGCCGCTCATCACCACTAACTGTGCGGTGCTGGGTGTAGCATTACTTAATGTCCAACAAGAAAATGGCTTTATCGAATCCGCCTTATATGGCTTTGGTGCTGCCATCGGTTTTTCCATCGTACTCGTTGTTTTTGCTGCTATGCGTGAGAGACTGGCCGTCGCCGATGTCCCAACCCCATTCCAAGGTGCTGCCATTGGCTTAATCACTGCAGGGCTTATGTCGATGGCTTTTATGGGCTTTTCCGGCCTCGTTAAGGTTTAATCGTGTTTACTGCGATCATCGCCATCACCCTATTGGCGCTCATCTTCGGCTTATTATTAGGCTTTGCCGCCATCCGCTTTAAAGTCGAAGGCGATCCCATTGTCGAACAAATCGATAAATTGTTACCGCAAACCCAATGTGGTCAATGTAGCTTCGCAGGCTGTCGGCCCTATGCAGAAGCCATCGCCGCAGGAGAAGTTGATATCAACCGTTGCCCACCCGGCGGCGAAACAACGATCCATGCCTTAGCAGATTTATTGGAAGTCGAAGTCAAGCCACTCGATGATGAATGTGGCATCGAAAAACCAAAAACCCTCGCTGTCATCGATGAAGATCGTTGTATTGGTTGTACGCTTTGTATTCAGGCCTGTCCTGTTGACGCTATTCTAGGCGCTGCCAAACAAATGCACACTGTGATTGCTGACGAATGTACCGGCTGTGAATTATGCCTACCGCCCTGCCCCGTCGACTGCATTGATATGATCGAAACACCAGTAAACCCGAATACATGGCGCTGGCCCGATCCAGACCATATCGACTTAAAACGGACCAAGCAATCATGAGACAGATTGGTTCATTCCCCGGCGGCTTGGTTTTAGATGGTCAAAAAACGCGTTCGACCCAATTATCGATACGGCAAGCGCCGCTAAGTAAGATACTGACATTACCCTTACAACAGCATATTGGTGATGCCGCTATCCCGATTGTCGACGTCGGAGAATATGTACTCAAAGGGCAAATGATTGCCCGTGCCGATGGCCATATTTCTGTTGGCTTGCATTCGCCAAGTTCGGGACATATCAAGGCTATTGATGACCAAGCGATTCCACATCCATCGGGCTTATCAGCGCCCTGCATTACCATTGAAACCGATGGCTTAGAGCAATGGACCCCTCTTAAACCCATTACTGATTATCGAACACTTTCAGCCCATGATATACGCCAACATATTCGTTATGCCGGTATTGTTGGCTTAGGTGGCGCAGGCTTCCCAAGCTTTATCAAATTAAATCCTGGCGTCCACCACTTTGTCGACACCTTGATTATCAATGGCGTTGAATGCGAACCTTATATCAGTTGCGACGATATGCTGATGCGCGAACGAGCTACAGCAATTCTCGATGGTATTGCCATCATGCACTATGCTATTAAAGCAAAAAGCTGCATTATCGCTATCGAAGATAATAAACCTGAGGCTATTACGGCCATGGAAATGGCTTTGGCACAACACGAAGCACACCCCCAAACAGAGTTAGTGGTGATCCCAACACGCTATCCTGCTGGCAGTGAAAAACAATTAATCCAAGTCATCACTCACCAGCAAGTGCCGCATAATAAGCTACCGATTGATATTGGTATTGTGATGCACAATATCGGTACCGCTTATGCTGTTGGTCGAGCGATCAATCAAGGTGAACCCTTAATTTCCCGTATCGTCACTATCACTGGCTCCGATGTGCAAAAAGCGGGCAACCTAGAAGTTTTATTGGGTAGCCCTATCAGTGATTTACTCACGTTTTGTGACTCTACGTGGCAAGCAACCACGCCCTTGATTATGGGTGGGCCGATGATGGGCTATCACCTCTCTAGCAGCGACTTACCTATCACCAAAACAGCAAACTGTATTCTCGCCGGTGTTGACAATGCTGCGCCTGAGGCCTCGCCCTTACCCTGTATTCGTTGTGGTGACTGTGCCACGGCCTGCCCCGTCAGCTTGTTACCGCAACAACTATATTGGCATGCCCGCGCCAAAGACCTCGAAAAAACACGCGAATATAACCTGTTTGATTGCATCGAATGTGGCTGTTGTAATTATGTTTGTCCTAGCGAAATTCCGCTAGTCCAATACTTCCGTTTTGCTAAAACCGAAACCATGAACCAAGAACAAGAAAGACAAAAATCTGATGCTGCCCGCATTCGATTTGAAAATAGACAAGCGAGACAAGAAGAAGAAAAACGCGAGAAAGAACGTCGTCAACAACAACGTAAAGCCGCTTTAGCCCAGAGCCAAGCAGCAAAACAAGATCCAAAGGATGCACCATAATGGCTTTGTTGAAGCTGACACCGCCGTTCTTATCTGGCACCAATCGCGTCACCGACCATATGGTGCAACTATTACTCGCCTTAATTCCCGCCATTATGGCGTTAGTGTATTACTTTGGGCCGGGGGTCCTTATTAATATCGTCTTAGCTGTGACGGTCGCTTTAGCCGCTGAAGCACTCATGTTAAAACTGCGTCACCGGCCAGTAAAACCGTTTTTGTCCGATGGTAGCGCTATTGTTACCGCATTATTACTCGCCATTGCTTTACCACCCTTATCACCATGGTGGTTAACCACAGTCGGTATCTTATTTGCCATTATTTTTGCCAAACACCTATATGGCGGTTTGGGTTATAACCCCTTTAATCCGGCGATGGTAGCCTACGTGTTATTGCTCATTTCATTCCCAGTCGAAATGACAACATGGGCACCTTTAGTGAGCCTGAGCGAGTCGCCCATCACGTTCACCCATGCCCTTCAAGTTATCTTAACGGAACAATGGCCGCAACATATCGCGATTGATGCCATCTCGGCCGCCACGCCTTTAGACAGTATGAAAACCCAAATAGGCATGCAATTGACACCTAGCCAGATCATGGAACAACCGATTTTCAGTGGTTTTGCCGGAATAGGCTGGCAATGGATCAATATCTGGTTTGCTATTGGGGGTATTTTTTTAATTTACCGTAAAGTCATCAGTTGGCATATTCCCGTTGCTGTCATTAGTTCACTCGCTGTTGTCAGCTTACTGACGTGGTTGCTTGCACCAGAAACCACCGCCTCCCCGCTATTTCATCTATTGAGTGGCGGCACCATGATAGGTGCTTTTTTTATTGCAACCGACCCCGTGACGGCAGCCACAACCCTAAAAGGCAGGCTCATCTTTGGCGTGGGCATTGGCCTTTTAACCTATATTATTCGTGTCTGGGGTGGCTATCCTGACGGTATCGCCTTTGCCGTATTATTAATGAATATGCTGGTGCCGTTGATTGACTACTACACCCAACCCCGTGTTTATGGTGCCGGCAAATAATGAATGCACTGCAACGCCATATTCTAAAGATTGGTTTATTACTGGCTGCTTTTGCAATCGCTACCAGTAGCATCGTCGTTATCACCGAAAAAGCAACCCGCCAAAAAATTCTCGATAATGAACGTCAAACCTTATTAAATGCGATCAACCTTATTGTCCCAACTAGCCAATACAACAACGATATTCTGACAGACACCATCGCCATCCCAGCCAGTCCGGCCTTAGCAACCAGTAAGTCCACAACCGTTTACCGCGCACGAACCGATGATAAGGCCACCGCCGCTATCTTCACCAGCATCGCGCCAGATGGTTATAATGGACAAATACAATTATTAGTCGGCGTCTATTACAATGGTGATTTGGCTGGTGTACGCGTGATCAGCCATAAAGAAACACCCGGCCTAGGTGATAAAATCGAGGCTCGAAAATCGGATTGGATCCGCCAGTTTTCAGGTCTGTCATTGAATAAGCCCGAATTGACGCGTTGGCAAGTCAACAAAGACGGTGGTGATTTCGACCAATTCACGGGTGCAACAATCACGCCTCGCGCCGTCGTCAAAGCCATAAAAAATGCTTTACTGTATTATGAACAACACCATGATGACTTATTTCGACGTCACGATGAGCAAACACCATGACCGTATTATATAAACCTCTGATCCAAGAAGGCTTGTGGAAAAATAACCCAGCTTTAGTGCAGTTGCTCGGTTTATGCCCGCTACTGGCTGTCAGTAATACCGTCATTAATGGCCTCGGTTTGGGTCTAGCAACCATTCTGACTCTAGTTGCATCAAACGGCTTGGTTTCACTCTGCCGTCACCATATCCCTGACGAAGCACGACTACCCGTTTTTGTCTTGATCATCGCCTCCATTGTGACCGCGATTGAACTGTCCATGAGTGCTTGGTTTCATGAACTGTATTTAATTCTGGGTATCTTTATTCCTTTAATCGTTACTAACTGTGCTATCACAGGGCGTGCCGAAGCCTTTGCCGCACGTAACCCAATAGGCCCAGCGCTCGTGGATGGTTTAATGATGGGGATAGGATTTACAATAGTATTAGTCTTGCTCGGTGCAATGCGAGAAATCATCGGTCAAGGTACCTTGTTCAGCGAAGCCCATTTAATGTTCGGCGAAACAGCTAGGCACTTTACCGTCATCATCATTGAAGATTACCGTGGTTTCCTAATGGCTTTATTGCCGCCAGGCGCCTTTATTGGTTTGGG
This sequence comes from Piscirickettsiaceae bacterium, assembly GCA_024685995.1. Taxonomy (GTDB): domain Bacteria; phylum Pseudomonadota; class Gammaproteobacteria; order Nitrosococcales; family Methylophagaceae. The sequence goes on from JAIBDY010000010.1 coordinate 24,772, forward strand.
CTTAATCGTCGCCCTTAAAAATCTCATCGACGCCAAACAAGCGGCCAAAACACTATCGGAAAGTGCCTTAGTATCAAGCTCAAACAGCGCTGAAAACACGCACTCAATTAATCAGGCATAGACCCTTAAAATGAACCAATCTCAACGTCATGATTTTTTTGCGGCCCTACAAGCGCACAACCCATCGCCCACCACCGAACTCAACTTTAGTACGCCTTTTGAGCTGCTGATCGCAGTGATTTTATCGGCACAAGCCACCGATGTCGGCGTCAATAAAGCCACCGATAAGTTATACCCTGTCGCCAATACACCCGAAGCCATTTATGCGCTCGGCGTTGATGGCCTAAAACACTATATTAAAACTATCGGCTTATTTAACAGCAAAGCCGAAAATGTGATCAAGACTTGTAAATTATTGATAGACAAGCACGACAGTGAAGTCCCTGAAGATAGAGAAGCCTTAGAAGCCCTACCTGGCGTTGGGCGTAAAACGGCTAATGTGGTGCTTAACACCGTCTTTAATCACCCCGTCATTGCCGTAGACACTCACCTGTTTCGACTCTCCAATCGCACTGGTTTGGCCAAAGGTAAAACTGTGCGTGCAGTCGAAGATAAACTAATGAAAGTCGTCCCGAAAGAGTTTATGCAAGATGCCCATCACTGGTTAATTTTACACGGCCGTTATGTCTGCATTGCCAGAAAACCACTCTGTGACCAGTGTGTCGTTTCACATCTCTGTGATGACTTTCGGCGCCGACAAAAAAAGGAACAACGTACCTAATGTTTGGCCAAAATAGACAACAACTTCGTCAGTATTACCACGATATCTGGCAAAAAAAACAAGCTAACCAGCCCTTGTCAGCATTAGAAACCATTATTGCTCAAGTCATTGACCAACATCCTGAGTATCATGTTATTTTTACCAACGATAGTCACCTAGAGCAAGAATATTTTGTCGAAAATGGCCAAAGTAACCCCTATTTACACATGGGCTTACATATCTCATTACACGAGCAAATATCAACAGACAGACCCAGAGGTATTCGCGCGCTCTACCCACAACTACAAGCCAAATTTGGCACTGCTCATGACACCGAACATGAAATGATGGAGTGTTTGACGGAATCACTCTGGCTAGCACAACGCCACAATCAAGCCCCTTCCGAAGCAGACTATCTCCAAGCCTTGCAGCGCTTATTAGGCTAATCATGGTCGCGAACACCATCATCATCACCGCCGAATTTTCGTTTAAGGGTGAGACTTACAAACCCACCCTCACTTTAGACCTTGATACGCTCATGCAGCAACATAATGCCATTCCAGCTTTATACCCTTTATTGGCCGAACAAAACAATATCGACAATTACAGTTATGAATATGAAGTCCTCGAATCTACAGAGATTGCGTTTAGCGAACCCACCGGCTTAGCTAAATCCTGCTTTGTTAATAATACTTTCGACATGGAAGCTTATGGTCAGCTGTGGCAACAGCAACAAATCTTAGTTCAACTCAAACCACTATTAAAATCGCAACTTAATATTGATGATATCGAGCAGCACCCCGCGTTGAGGTCTGTTTTATTAGCCGCCTGCCAACTGACAAAAAAACAACATATAATCAATAGTTTCGAATAATGAATATAACAAATTTATCTGATTGTAATCGCTTGTTACCTGTATGATAAACAACACTGAAACAACAAGTGCCACAAAACGCTCCAGTTAATAATTAAAAATAAATATTGAACCGCCCATGACAGATAAAATGAAAGCTATCGGCTATCAATTTAGTGATGCAAGCCCGACCTATTTTGAACAAGATATCCCTGAAGCTAAAGGGCATGATCTACTGATTAAAATTAGCGCCATTGCGGTCAACCCAATCGATACCAAAGTGAAGGCTAGTATCACAACCCGCTTGGAGACCCCCCGGATATTAGGGTGGGATGCAGTAGGAACGGTTATTTCTGCGGGTGAAAACACAACGCTACTCAATGTCGGTGATAACGTGTTTTACGCAGGCGATATTTCACGACCTGGCTGTTATGCACAATATCAACTTGTTGATGAACGCATCGCTGCAAAGGCGCCACTCGTTCTCAAACCCGAACAATCGGCTGCCATGCCTTTGGCCAGTATTACCGCATGGGAGGCTCTTTTTTCACGACTAAAAATCTTTCCGCGTTACGATGCTGACAAAACGATTCTAATCATCGGCGGTGCAGGCGGTGTTGGCTCCATCGCAATTCAATTAGCAAAAGTGGTTGCAAATCTAAATGTGATCGCAACGGCGTCACGTCCTGAAACGGAACAATGGTGCCGGCGGCTCGGCGCTGATCATATCATTGATCATAACGCAGATTTAATCGGGCAATATCGCATGCTCAATATCGAAAAGCCCGATTATATTCTCTGCTTAGCCAATACCGATCAGTACTTCGATGCCATGGCCGCACTCATCGCGCCCGAAGGCATGATCTGTAGCTTAGTGAATAGTGAAACCAAATACGATATGAATGTCCTAAAAACCAAAAGTGCCGGCTTTATTTGGGAGTTTATGTTTACTCGGCCCATGTTCAAAACCAAGAATATGACTGCGCAACACAATATTTTAACCAATATCGCCACCATGCTTGATGAAGGCAAAATCATTAGCACACTGCAACAAACTATGGGTCCAATCACACCCGACAATATCACCAAAGCACATCAACAGTTACAGACAGGACAAACCATCGGAAAGATAGCCTTAACCGCAATGGAATAAAGTTCACAAAAAAATACCCTACAAAAATAGCAGTAATAGAAATATCGGCGTATAATTATCGAAATATCATTAGCTTGTAATAGGTAAGACGTGCATGAGCACAAAACAATCAGGTCGTTTTTTCGTCGATAACTTCGTCGCTTTTCTCGTACTCGGTTCACTCATCTTAACCAGCTCATTGGCTTCGGGCAAAGCCCTATTGCCTAAGTACAATATGACACCGACCGCCATTATGAAGCGCATCAAACCGATTGGCGAAGTGTATATTAGCGATGCGCCCAAAGTGACACAAATGCATCACAAAACAGACAGTATCAGCCGCGGCGAAGAAGTCGTCATCGATTTTTGTAATCGCTGCCATGTGGCGGGCTTAATGCATTCACCCAAATTAGGAAAATCTAAAGATTGGGCACCCCGGCTCAAAAAAGGCATACCCACCCTACATGACCATGCAATCCACGGTCTCAATAAAATGCCAGCGCGGGGCGGTAAAAAAGCCTGAAGTGATGGCGATATCGAGGCCGCTGACGATTACATGATTTCACTCGTAAAATAATCTGCTTACTAGCACAATAGTCAGCACGGGCCGGTTGCCAATTTAGTCCCCATAAGCACCCTTAAATCGGGTACACTAATAATTGTCAATAAACGCGTTTGACAGACTTTATGAAGTGAAAATTATGAATAAATTTCTCATCACTCTGGGGCTAGTTCTAAGCATCTTCACTACCTCCACCACAACGCAAGCGGATCATGGTCCTTATGACCCTAGCCGTGATGCTTTTAAAGACTTTGAGGCCGCACAACAGCAAGCCGAACAGGAAAACAAGCTGATTCTGATTCAGATTGGTGGCAACTGGTGCAGCTGGTGTCATAAATTGGAGCGCTTTTTCAATAGTAACGCGACAATAAAAACACTGCGTGACGACACCTTTGTCGCTATCAAAGTCAATGTCAGTCCCGAAAACGAAAACGAAGCCTTTCTCAGAGAAATGCCCGAATTCGAAGGCTATCCCTTTCTCGTCATTACCGATGCCGATGGCCAAATCCTTAACTCCCGGACATCAGGTGCCTTAGAAGAGGGGCTTGGTTATTCAGAGAGCAAATTCAAAGACTATTTTGAATACTGGAAGAATGCCGACCAACATGACTAAGTACCCTCACACTCAAAACACTAAAGGATTAAATCATGAAACTTGAAACGCTGGCACTACACCATGGCTATGAATCAGAGGCCACGACAAAAGCCGCTGCTGTCCCTATCTATCAAACAACGTCTTACACCTTTGATAATACTCAGCACGGTGCAGATTTATTCGATCTGAAAGTAGCTGGTAATATCTATACGCGTATCATGAACCCGACAACAGATGTGTTAGAGCAGCGCGTTGCCGCCATGGAAGGGGGCATTGCTGCATTAGCATTAGCTTCAGGCATGGCTGCGATCACCTACGCCATTCAATGCATTTGTAGCGTCGGCGACAATATTATTAGTACTAGCCAACTATATGGTGGCACCTATAATCTTTTTGCTCATGCTTTACCGCGTCAAGGCATCGAAGTCCGGATGTTGTCACACGATGATTACAAAGGGTTTGAAGCTGCTATTGATGACAATACAAAAGCCATTTTCTGTGAGTCTATCGGCAACCCCGCAGGCAATGTAGTCGATATCGCCAAACTGGCCAAAATCGCCCAAAAACACGGTATACCGTTAATGGTCGATAATACTGTTGCCACGCCTTTTTTATGTCGTCCTATCGACTTTGGTGCTGACATTGTTATTCATTCCTTAACCAAATATATCGGTGGTCACGGCACTTCAGTCGGCGGCATTATCGTCGACTCAGGCAAATTTGATTGGGTAGCTAATAAAGCGCGGTTTCCTGTATTAAATGAACCTGACCCGTCTTACCACGGTGTCGTCTATACCGAAGCATTAGGTCCCGCTGCTTTCATCGGCCGATGCCGTGTTGCGCCACTGAGGAATACCGGTGCGGCAATTTCACCGATGAATTCATTCCAGATCATGCAAGGATTAGAAACGCTGGGCCTCAGAATGGAAAGACACTGTGAAAATGCCCTTAAACTGGCTAATTACCTCACTGATCATCCTAAAGTATCTTGGGTCAACTATGCCGCCTTAAAAGACAGTCCTCATTACAAGACGTGTAAAAAGATTACCGGTGGTCAAGCATCCGGTATTTTAAGTTTTGGCATCAAAGGGGGAGCCAAAGCCGGCGGTCAATTTATTGATGCCCTTGAAATGATATTGCGTCTCGTCAATATCGGCGATGCCAAATCACTCGCCTGTCATCCGGCTTCCACCACCCATCGCCAACTGAATGAACAAGAACTAGCAACGGCAGGTGTCAGTGCTGACTTGGTCCGAATCTCTGTCGGTATTGAAAATATCGATGATATTATTGCCGATGTCAGTCAAGCATTAGAGCAAGTAAAATAAATTCGTTTTAGGGCAACTAGAAAAGGGGCGAAAGCCCCTTTTCTATTCAAACAACTTATCGTTTTCGCCCTTGTTTCATGTGTCGATCTTACCTCTTCCCGAACTCTGTTGATTACCATCATCTCAGGTAAATCTGAACTCTGAAATCTGCTCCTTTGCTTGGCCAAGCGACATTGGTTTTTACTTTCATTGCTTAACGCAGCAGTACCACGAATTAATAGCAATGAGTATTTATGCGTTTTTACCTCAACATTTTTTATACTTTCGGCCGTTACCACAAATACAAGGATCGTTACGTCCGACCTTAGGCATTGCTCTTACAACAGGTGTTTTAGGTGGGCAACAGCTTGTATCCGTACAACTTGAACTTGATTCTGCAAACCTCAATAGCTTTATCGGATAAACGGTTATTGTTTTCACTCATTTTGATTATTCATTCTTGTTTAAAAATTTGGACATTACACGAACTTATAAATAAAACGCTTTCCAAAGGCTAAAATATTGACTAGCATTGCGACGATTAATCGTTGTAGAAATTCCTGGATGTGCTGCTGTGCGTATACTTGTTTATTAGACATGATGGTCAGTAGAACCTCCATCCCTTTTTCTGGCTTTCCTGGCAGATAAGGCGCATTGTAATATTCGCCATCTTCAGACTAAACGTCATCGTTCTATTGAAAGCAAGCACCTGCAAATATTTGGCTCAATTTCGCGCTAAGCCACTCAACACTATCGCAACTGTTTTACTCAAAATTAAACTTGACCCCACTGACGTATTAAGTTGTGGTATACCCCAGTAAGTTGGGTTAAGGCTTTCTGATCGCTACCGCATTTCATTAATGTTTGAATACTCTGATCTAAGTCATAAAGCAAGTCGCGTTTCTCTGTGCTGTTGATCATACTTTGAATCCAGAAAAAAGCACTTGTTCTCACGCCAGAAATGACAGGCGTGACATGATGCAAGCTACTGGAAGGATACATAATCATATCGCCTGAAGCCAATTTAACTTGTTGCTGACCAAACTCCGTTTCTATCGTTAATTCCCCCCCCTCATATTCATCGGGTTCGGTTAAAAATAAAGTAACAGAAAGATCACTTCGTAAGCTCTGTTGACTATTCGGTATCATCATAATCGAGCCATCGATATGAGGTCCGTAAGATTCGCCTTGAGCATAGCGGTTAAATTTTGGTGGATAAATTTTATCAGGCAAGGCTGCTGAAATAAACGCTGCGTGATGACCCAGCTTTTTTAAAATATGATTACCTAGTGATATAGCGACTTCCGATTCAGGATCAATTTGCTGATTGTTTTTAACGCTACTTGATAAACTACCCGCTGTTATTTGCCCATCTTGCCAGTGCGCCTTATCTAGATGTTCTCTAAATTGTTTGACTTCCAATGGCGATAATAATGCCTTTATCGTAATTAGCATCACGTTCTCTCTTCTGTAAATAAGGTTCCGCGATCAATATCGTTCAACGTCGAACAGCCTGTTAAGGCCATGCAAAGTTCTAATTCATCACGTAACATTTTCAATAAGTGCGCGACGCCTTTTGCACCGCCGACAGCCAAGGCATATATTTGTAAACGTCCAACGCAGACCGCATCAGCACCGAGTGCAATTGCTTTAAAAGCATCATAGCCGCTTCGAATACCGCCATCGAGCAAAAGTAAAAAGTCCTCACCAACTTGACGTCGTATAGTTGGCAGCAACGTTAAACTCGCAGGCGTGCCATCTAATGCTCGACCTCCGTGATTAGAAACAATAATGCCATCTATGTTTAAATTTAGTAATTGTTCAATATCTTTGGAATGCATAACGCCTTTAACAATAATAGGAAGGCGTGTCTGTGCTTGCAACCAAGCAATGTCCTCTATCAATGGCGCTTCGGTCATCATCCCTTGAAATATTACGCTTTGCGTTGGCGTCAATATCGTCGGTTGAGTCGATATTTTTTTCGCTAAATTAATGGGCTGCGCATGTTGAGGCAGAGTAAATCCTAATTTTTGTGCTCGTGGGCTCAATGTTTGAATCGCAGTATCGAGTGTGACCACTATCGCTTGATAGCCCGCTTGTTCTGCACGTTGCACTAGGTTCAACGTCGCATGTTTATCTGGCTGGAAATACAGTTGAAACCACTTTGTCGCTTCGGTGTGTTCCGCAACGGTTTCTAATAATGTTGATGATAAGGTACTTAAAATCATACCTGCTTCCATTGCGTTAGCAGCTTGAGCTGTAGCAACTTCACCTTCTGGGTGAACGAGCTTTTGCGCAGCAACAGGTGCTAATAAAACAGGATGTCTAAGTTGTTGTTTGAGTATATCTGTTTGCGTCGTTCCTTTCGTACAGTCGATTAAGGCACGATGTAATAAGCTGATTTTTTCAAACGCTTGTCGATTACGCTTTAAACTAATTTCACTACCACTACCACCAGAGATATAAGCCATCACCTCAGGCGAGATAAAACGTTCTGCCCATATTTCGTAATCACCCGGTTGGCAGAGCTCGATCGGAATCTTAGATAATATTTTTTCTATTGTCATCATAATATCGAAATTAAAAAAGGAGGCTATTTCATAGCCTCCTTACGATTAAGCTTATAACGGTGTCACCTTAGAACTTATATGACAAAGTCACATTAGCATTACGTCGATCACCAATGTATGAAAAGGCACCGCTACGATACAACGCTGTATAATATTCTTTGTCGAAGGCGTTGTTAATATTCAACTTCGCTTTTAGCTTAGACGTGAAATCATAGCTCGCAAACAAGTCATAATAAGTATATGACGGTAGTTTATAATTAGCACTTGCTGCGCTGTCAGGTTGTCCGGCAGAGACTTCACTTTTATACGTTGCGACGGAGCCAAACGCAAACTTAGGTGTTAATTGATATCTCAATTGTGCACGCCCGGTATTGTTCGCAAAGTTACCTAGACGATTGCCTTCATCGGCTTCAGTTGTTGATTTTAACACCTCAGAATCCAACACCGCTAAACCCAACTGCATCGATAGCTTCTCAGTTAAATTGCCCACAAGACCTAACTCAACGCCTTGTACCCGATTTTTTCCCGTATTAATGCTACCTAAATCAGAATAACCCGTTCCGCGTGGTGCCCCTTCAAACACATCATCTTTCGTAATTTGAAACACCGAAGCAGTAAACAGCAATTTATCCTCAAAGAGATTCCATTTAGTACCTAATTCAACATTAAGCGTACGCTCTGGCTCACTTGAACTCAAATCATCTTGCGTTGCAATATCAGCACACAAACCACCATAACCACAACTACCGCCCACATCAGATTCGCCACCATTAATATTGGCCGCAGAGCCCACGTTAGCATACACATTCAAATCTTCCGTTATTTTATAAACTGCGCCAATATGACCATTGAATAAAATATCATCATACGAGTAATTAGTGGTCACGCCACCGCTCGTCACTTTATTACTATAATCAAAGCGATCCACACGCACACCACCCGACAAGATAAAGCGATCCGTCAGATCAATCGTATCCATGGCATAAAGCGATAAAGTCTTAATACTGTAATCAGCATCCGCATTGCCTTTACTAATCGTACGACCTAATAAGTTATCTAGGTTACCCACTTCATTGCCATTCTCATCGGTTGCACAATACGCAGGGTTACCGCCCGAAAGACAGTTTGCGGTTCCCGTATTGTTAATGTCATAAACACCATTTTCAACACTCAAGTCAGAATATTCAGCCCCAAAAATCATTTGATGTCTCAAGCCACTAAAATCGGCATCAACAAAGAGATTAGATTGGTTTACATAATATTCAACTTCTTGCCAACCTTGATGCGTACTTAATGTCGGTGAAAAAGCAGCTGCACCACCAAAAGTAACATCATTGCCTCGTGCGCCAGTCACAACATAACCGTTATCTGTTGTACCGTAACGAAAGGCATTTTCTATGCGAACTGAATCATTAAAGGCATGCGATAAATGTAATGTGCCTGACATCACTTCTGACTCAAGGAAATCATTATCTTGTAGATAAACCGGTATATCACTTACAGGACGACCATCTCTTATAGTATAAGTACCCGCATCTGGCGAGTCTTCAGCGTCAAGATAGTATAAATCTGCTGTTAATGAGGTCGCTTCCGAAAATGCTTTCGTTAGAGATAAGGCCAAACCCTCACGTTGACGATCCGCAGGATCGCGATCGGGCACGTCTGCATCTGAAAATAAGCCATTGATCCGTATCGCTAAATCATCAGCCAATACAATATTGCTATCAATGGTATAACGTTGATCATTATCAGTCCCCAGTCTCATACTGGCGTTATTGAAATCATATTCCGTGCTAGCTTGCTTTGTCACGCTATTGACTGCGCCACCAGTCGAGCCCCGACCTGCAAATGTCGAACTCGGCCCCTTGGTCACTTCCACTTGATCAACAGCAAAACTTTCACGTGTTGTCATGCCTGGATCGCGTAAGCCATCGACATAAACATCACTTCGTGCTTCATGGCCACGAATAATATAACGGTCACCAAAGGCATTACCATTTTCCCCTGTACCTAAGGTAATACCAGGTTGATCCGTTAGAATCTGTTTGATATCTGTATTACCTGAATCAAGAATTTCTTCTTGAGTAATCACTGTAATGGTTTGCGGCGTATCAACCAACTCTTTGACTCGACGGCTATCGCCAGAGATACGTGCTTTATAGGGTGCGCCATCTTCGGTATAGGGATTAACATCATTGGCACGCTCTTCAATTTGTAACGTGTCTAACTCAATTTCTTCCGCCTGTATTGGTGCCATCGCAATTATTGCACTGGAAATACTTAAGGCTAAGACACTTTTACGTATCTTATCGTGACTTAAGTGAGATGTTTTGGACTTCCTGGGGGTCATATTCTTTCCTTAAATTAATTAAACTATTGATTAATAAGCGAATAGGCGATGGGTAAAGCTAATGTTAAAGTAGTTCGGTTCATAGATTTTGGCAGTGGTGGAACCGGGTTAGCATGAGCAAAGACCTCCAGTGCAGCCTGATCTAATGCACTATTTCCAGATCCTTTTTTGACTTCGGCTAATATCACTTGGCCCCGTTGATTGATACTAAAGCGAATGACAGGCTTGCCTTCGATACCATTCTTTTTGAGGCTAGCAGGATAGACTTTGTAACCATTAAGGTGTCGCATCAACTTGGCAAGATAACGTTGCGTTGTTTTATCCATTTTCAAAGGCGCTTGGCTAGCACCATTTGCATCAGATTGCGCCTGGCTTCCCTGTTTTTGCATTGTCGCTGTAGCAGCCAAAGCGCCGCTTGCCATCGTCGCGCTAGTAGGCTGTTGCTCATGGTTTTCTTGTGCCATGGCCTTGCTGACTGGTTTGACTGGCTTCGCTTCCACTGGCACCTTTTTCACAGTAGGCTTTGGTTTAACCGCTTCCTTTGGTTTTTTAACCTGTTTAGGTTTAATTTTAACCTCAGTAATGACAGTGTCTTCTACCGCAACTTTAACCACAGAATCCGATTTTTCAGGTGTTTCCTTATCGATAACGTCAACAGCCTTCGATTGTTCGATGGGCGTTGCTTTTTCAATGGGCTTGATGGGCTCTTCGATAATGTCTTGTGTTTTGTTAGCCATCGGTGGCGTCACCTCACCCAGTAGGCCTAAGCTGATTTCAACACCCATTTCAGGCATGGCATTCTGTTGCAAAGGTTCAGATCTCAACATTAAGGCAAACGCACTGAAATGAAGTACAACAGCAATGAAAATGCCATATAGCCAATGTCGTTTTGTGATCATTCGGCACCCTTATCAGGGCTGGTCATCAAAGCTAATCGACTCATGCCAGCCGCTTTGATCGTCTTCAATATGCTTTGTAGGTGTTCAACATCAAGTTGACCATCAGCTTTCACGACGATAGCAGGCAATGCCTTTTGTTCTGTCTCTCCTCTCAAGTGCATGAGAAAACGGGTCAACTGTGCTTGTAATACCACTTCCCCATCGACATAAATATCGCCTTGCTTAGACACTAAGACCGTTAAGCTATCAGGAACAACTTTTTTGTCATTTGTCGAATGCGGAGTCTCGACCTTAACGCTATCAGACTGACTAACCTGGCCAGCGACCATGAAAAAAATCAACATCAAAAACACAATGTTAATCAGGGGAATCAAGCTGTCATCTTGATTCAAACGGCGCCTGCGTATTGCTAACGTCAACATCAAGGTAAAACCTCTGATAATGAGACATGTTTAGCACCGAGTGCTTTCAGATTATCTAATAAAGTCACCATTGCTTGTACGTTTACGCCAGCATTCACTGTCAAAACATAAGTGGCTTCTAATTGTCCTTCAATCAATTTTTCTAATTGCTGTTTATCATGCATATTAAGAGATTGGCCTTCAAAACGAATAACGCCTTTATTCGATTCAAGATTGAGTACTCTAACGATCGGCTCTTTATTTAAGGTCTCTGCTGTTGATGGTGAAATTAAATCCAGCTGACGCCATGTCATAAAACTAGATGACAACATGAAAAAGAGTAATAAAATAAAGACCACATCAATCAGTGGGGTTAAGCTAATCACTTGTCTTTTGGCTTGGTGATTCAAATCAAGCAGCATGATTCATTCGCTCATTCACACTGCTCACGCTCGGTGTGTTTTTCTGGGGTTTACTTGTAAACACTTGCGTCACAACATCGTTCATTGTCGAAGCTACGCGTTCTATTTTTCTTTCAAAACCATTTAGAACAGCGACAACAGGAATTGCAACAGCTAGGCCTACGGCCGTTGTTAAGAGCGCTTGCCAAATACCGCCTGATAAAACTGAGGAATCGACTTGATTTCCGGCTAATTCCATTTGTTGAAATGCACCGATCATGCCTAACACTGTTCCTAATAGACCTAATAATGGGCTTAATGTCGCAATGACCTCTAAAGGCCTCAAATAAGCACGCAGCTGTTCAAGCTTTTTAACAGCAATACGATTCAATTCGTCCTTGAGTAAACCAACATTTACCTTATCTTCACACAGGCCAACCATGGCAATATAAGCCACACTAGAAATTGTGCCTTGTCTATCGAGACCTTTTTTGGCCAACGTTAACTCGCCATCACGCCAATACGTCAAGCAGTCTGCAATACCTGTTTGGCGTTCTGGTCTCAAGGTCGAAAACTGCCATAGTTTAATCAGTATGATAGTTAATGCCACAACTGACATTGCCATCAATATCCACACAACAGGGCCACCGACCATAAGAAAATCATAGATTTTCTCCTGCATAGTCGTGACTGGATCAAGTATCGTATTTGGATCTGTGGCTACCGATGAAGCTGTGCCTGGTTCCCCTATTGTTGTCACTGACGTTACATCGCTATTACTCAGCGAATTCACACTCGTCATAGGGACATCCGTACGTGTATTTACCCCATTCAAGCTTGATGAATCAGCCATAATATTGGCTTGCAACTTATCATTGCTCATTGTGGAGCCAAATTCATTTAAATTTTTATCCGTCATAATCACACTTTAGTTAAAACTAAATGCAAATAATAATGATTATCATAAGCAATAGCAAGTGATAATAGATTAACATTTAATTTCACAATGTTTCAGCGACATTACTTCGTTCTAAAACTCACTTTTCTCCTTCAAAAATCGTTGCATTTTCAAATTCTGGTCGCTCATCGTTCATTCAATTATCGTTTTGTACACTTTTACTATTTATAAAAACGTTCGGCGTTGTAATGTCTATACCCAAAAATTAACGGCAGAGTTTATCGGTATTTTTGAGTTAGTTTTAAGGGGAGGGATCGGTCGGTAATGCAGCGCTGACAGCAGCATTTGCTAAAATAAAAAGTTAGCGTTTCATTGTATTTGCACATGATTGAAAGGATGGCGCAATGATTGCCTGGATCTGCAGTCTCCTTTTTAATAACTTATCTCGTCGAACCAAGATCTCAAGATTAATTTGGCATAAATTCTACGTCGTTAATAACAGTCATTTTGGCTGGGAGGTATAAATGCAGGTTGATAATATTTCATATGCAACGGTGACAACAGAAGCACACAAGATGGGCAACAACATGCCCACCACCAAAAACTAAAGCACCTGCTCGATAAAAAGCGTCGACTACAGACAGAATATCCGGCTCAGCGTTGGTAAATATTGGCAAACTAATGAGCAGAGTGCCAAATAATAAAATGAAGACAGCGCTTTGCCAATTCCTGATGTTGAAGCTGTAACTAAAGCGACTCAATTTTTGATCGTTGCTATATTCTTACCGTATTGAAAATCATTTCAGCTTATTTCTATATTTTGTACAGTGATAGTCAGAAAATTGTGCTTTATAGTCGTTCCGTTTTCTATGCCAAAAAGCCATTTGACTTGCTGAGCCGCCAGCTCTTTTAAGGTCGGTGTAATACTTGATTTTATCTCGCACATACTGACATTGCTGCAAGCTAGCTTGCGCGTCTGCCCGTGACATTGTTGATGACAAAACAATCAACATCACCACAGTATAAAAAAAAAGATTTTTGAAATCATAACAATCCTTGTTAACCATGAATCTAATCCGTAGAAAAATATCTTTTTTTGCGCCTTATGCTAAGGCATTGGCCGTAATGTCTTTCAAATTTTGATTCAGTTCATTAAAAAGCACTATCCTTTTTTGCTTCAAAAAAACTAAGACCATTATACCACCTTATCAACTATACTTATAGGGTGCTCCCTTCGGAGAAGCGACTATGACGGAAAACCCATTAACCGCTGATATAGTCCTTGAAAAAGCTATCGCCCTTGCCCAAAAAAGTACGTGGCAATCGTTCAGTTTACTCGAGTTAGCCTTGCTTCTCGATTGCTCCTTAACTGATATAAAACGGTTCTACCGCTCTAAAGACGATATGGCCGAAGTACTTTTTACCCGCGCCGACGATACTATGTTGAATTTAACCTCAACAGAAAAGTATCAGAACCTAAAAGACGATGATAAATTATTAGAATGTATTATGGTCTGGTTTGAATCTTTGGCACCCTACAAACCACTTATTCGCCAAATCCTTGCATACAAACTCGAACTGGGACACTTTCACCTACAGGCCCACGGAGTGACAAGAATAAGCCGAACCGTGCAGTGGTTTATTGAAGCATCTGATAGAAAAAGTACCGGATACCAAAGCATTATTGACGAAGTTGCCGTGACATCGGTATATCTTGCCAGTTTTAGTACTTTTTTGTTTGATAACAGCGAACAACATGCCAATACGCGAACCTTACTAAAAAGCCTGCTCAAAAAAATAAATTGTGGTCACCAATTATTTTTTAATTCGGCTGTAATCAAACCCGTCACAACTCGTCGATACGATTCTACAGAGACTGAATAAGCAATGGATGTTGTCACTCATGTGCTTGTCGGCGCTTGTGTTGCTCAAATACCTCGTCAATCAGACGGAAATAACACCAAGCTAGATCTTAACTTTCACCAGCGAGCAATGATCGGTGGTATAGCTGCCATTTTTCCTGATATTGACTACCTACTCTTTTTTTGGAATCCTCTGGAATTTCTGGCCTATTGGCACCGTGCCGAGACCCATTCCCTTTTACTGGCACCGCTGTGGGCCTGGCTATTGACTAAAGTTTGGATGCGATCACGCCGCTTAAAGCCATTTCGGCACCTTATCTTTTGGGTTTCCCTATTCGGCTTGTTGTCACACTCAATGATTGACAGCTTAACGACATACGGTACGCAGTGGTTTGCACCATTAAGTGATTATCGTATAAGTTGGAATCTATTGTTTGTGTTGGATGGCTACTTTACAATTTGTGTAGCCATCACGCTGTGGTGCTTATACTTTAAGCATAAGACCAAGTTCGCCTTTTTAATCTTTGTCTTGCCGTTAAGCTACTTACTCTTTGTGGCTCAAATAAAACTGGCTGCATACCAGCAGATCTCGCTACAACTGGTTGAACAGCCATCAACCCTTTCTATACTGCCACAGCCCTTTTCGCCTTTTTATTGGCAAATTATCAAACAAAATAAAAACAACATCGGTCAGGCTTATATACATGTCACTGATGACCCAATTGCACTGTTAATCAGTAAGCTACTGGGCAAGCAAGGTTATCAAGATAGTTTCCAGTCCATAGAACAACTACATTGGAAAGACTATTCGCTCACGCCACAAAACGCGCATTTACAGGCCGAAGCTAGCATGGTCTGGCATCACCAGTCTTTTAAAGCATTTCGAGATTTTGCTGTTTATCCAATCTATTACCAACATACAAAAACAGGGTCAGCTCCTTGTGTCTGGTTTAGCGATTTACGCTATCACTGGCCAGGTTTCTTGCCTTCATTTCGCTATGGAATGTGTAGTGAGAAAGGCAATACTTGGACAGTGCATAGAATGAAGTATTTAACGCGTGAGCCGACCCAGTTATAAAAAAGGGCGATTCGTATTCGAGGCTAATTTAGGAGTTGAATTGTTCTTTGTTCGGCACAACGAATTGTTCTAATACTATGTCTAAACCTTATATGAAAGCATAAAGAAGAAACCCGCCGAAAGTGACTGCCAAGGCCCCACCAATACGGCCATAGGGCTTAAAACGGGATAGCGACCATGACATGAGATAGTGGAAGTTTTGACGGCCCATAACAGCTAAAGCTGCAACAATAGAAAGTCAACCAAGAAGTTCAATTATTAGTGGAAACATAGACCGGTTGGCTTGGCTTATTAATAGCGCGCCCATAACTAGCCTTACCACAACCGCCAGAATATAGATTGCCAACTTGTTAATATGACTTTTTAACAAACCATAATACGTAGCCTCATTCATCGTCATCATTCACTTTGTATAGAGTCTGCCTACCAAAGATAAAAAGTGATTAAACTGTCAGCCACCTTCATCTAAATCGCTTACAATCTAAACCAAAACATTATCCTAACGAACTTAAGGACTATCATGCCCAGCGGTATTTTTGTAATCCTTGATGATATTGCCATATTGCTCGACGACACGGCTGTGCTCACGAAAATAGCGGCCAAAAAAACAGCCGGTCTATTGGGCGATGATTTAGCCGTCAATGGTGAAAAAGCCACAGGATTTAGTGCCTCACGTGAACTACATGTGCTGTGGGCGATTACTAAAGGGTCAGTTTTAAACAAAATTATCATCTTGCCTTTGGCCTTTTTGCTCAGTGCCTTTCTGCCGCAATTAATTGTTCCCATTTTGTTATTAGGTGGGGCTTATTTGAGCTATGAAGGCGCGGAAAAAGTCATTGAATGGGGCTTCCCTCATGCTGAGCCCATCACTAGCAGCCTCGAAGAGAATATCCCAAAGCCAATGCCTCAACAAGAATCACTGAAGATTAAAGCTGCGGTTCGAACTGACTTCATTTTATCGATTGAAATCATTATCCTCACCCTATCGACGGTCATCGAGGAAAGCCTCTTGATGCAAATTATCGTCGTCAGCTGTATCGCATTGTTGGCTACCGTTGGGGTATATGGCTTAGTCGCTTTATTGGTGAGAATGGATGATGCGGGTTTGCATTTGCTGAATAAAGCAAAATCGATGCAAGGGACTGTTGCCACGCTAACACGGTTCACTGGACACAAATTAATTACCACTTTGCCTTATATTATTCGCGTTCTTAGCGTCATTGGCACCATCGCGATGTTATTAGTCGGGGGTGGTATGTTTGTCCATAATATCGCGTGGATTCATCAGCTATTTCACAGTTTACCTGCCATATTGGCTGAGTTATGCGTAGGCTTAATTGTCGGTACGCTCTTGGTTTTGGTATTACATCGCTTGAAGTCAACGTCTCCCAAAGTAGCTAATGATGATTGACTAGCATCGTGGGTCTCACGATTATGACGCTAGCTAGGCTGTCGTGACAAAAAACGTTTTATCGTCAACCGCTCCGCCAGCACCCCAAATACCGAGCCGTATCAAGCTAAACTTAGCGACTAATTACCGTGTCTTATCAAATAATCAAACGCACTCAATGCCGCTTTAGCGCCATCACCCATTGCGATGATAATTTGCTTATAAGGCGTGGTCGTGACATCACCCGCGGCAAAGACACCTTCCATCGAAGTACGACCATGATCATCGACTTCTACTTCGCTATATGCGCTTAAATCCACAATGCCTTTTAACCAGTCAGTATTTGGCAATAAGCCGATTTGAACAAAAATGCCTGCCAAATCAATACGCTTTTCAGCACCGCTCACGCGATCAATATAAACCAGCCCTGTCACTTTATTATCATCACCCAATACTTCTGTGCTCAATGCATTGGTAATCACTTTAACATTAGACAAGCTGTACAATTTCTTTTGTAAAATCGCATCGGCGCGTAATTCTTCTGCAAATTCCAGCAAGGTCACATGGTCAACAATACCGGCTAAATCAATCGCCGCTTCGACACCCGAGTTACCGCCACCGACAACAGCCACATCTTTCCCTTTATACAAGGGACCATCGCAATGTGGACAGTAGGCCACACCATGGCCACGATATTGTTCTTCACCTGGAATACCCAACTCTCGCCAGTTAGCACCTGTGGAGATAATCACCGATTTACTTTGTAATGACGCACCATTTTCTAATTCAATCGTGATTTGGCCGTTTTGAGAATGCATGGTCTTAGCGCGTTGCGATTCCATCACATCCACATCATAACTTTTGACTTGCTGTTCAATGGCCGAGGCTAATTCAGGGCCATCAGTGGCCTGTACCGAGATAAAGTTCTCAATCGCTAAAGTGTCGTTTAATTGACCACCAAAACGCTCTGATACGATCCCCGTTCTAATGCCTTTACGTGACGCATAAATAGCCGCCGCAGATGCTGCTGGGCCACCGCCAATCACTAACACATCGAAAGGATCTTTTTGATTGATTTTCTCTGCCGCTTTGGCATCCGCCCCGCTATCGATCTTGGATACGATCTCCGGCAAGGTCATTCGACCTTGACCAAACACTTCGCCATTGAGATAGACGGTTGGCACCGACATAATTTGACGCTGTTCAATTTCATCCGGATACAAACCACCATCAATCATCACATGACTGATATTCGGGTTCAGTACTGCCATCATATTCAAAGCTTGCACAACGTCGGGGCAGTTTTGGCAAGACAGGGAAATATAGGTCTCGAACTGAAATTGACCTTCTACCGCTTTCACTTGTGCAATCGTGTCTTCATCCAACTTCATCGGATGACCGCCAATATGCAATAGCGCTAAGACTAAAGAGGTAAACTCATGTCCCATCGGGATACCAGCAAAACGCACTGTTGCAGGCTGACCCAGTTGCACAATCGAAAATGAGGGTGCACGTTCGCTTACATCTTGCGATTCGCTTAAAGTGATCAAGTCTGACATCGTCGCAATTTCATCCAACAACTCACGCATTTCTGCGGACTTGGCGCTGTCATCATAAGAGGCAACGATCTCAATTGAATGTTTTAAGTTGCCTAAATAACTTTTCAATTGGGTGGCGATATTCGCTTCTAACATACTTGGTCTACTTTTTTATAATATTCGGTCAATCATGCCTGGGCACAAGGCCCAGACAGACTTAAACTGAGTCTTATTT
The DNA here is from genome assembly GCA_024685995.1 of Piscirickettsiaceae bacterium. Lineage (GTDB taxonomy): Bacteria > Pseudomonadota > Gammaproteobacteria > Nitrosococcales > Methylophagaceae. The sequence goes on from JAIBDY010000010.1 coordinate 43,603, forward strand.
AGATTTTGCCAACAAGACTTAAAGAAGGTGTTAATGTTTCTTCACCTGGCTGCCATGATGCAGGGCAAACTTCACCAGCATGTGTGGCAATATATTGTGCAGCTTGGACTTTACGTACTAAGTCTTTAGCGCTACGGCCAATACCTAGATCGTGTACTTCAGCTACTTTAATCATGCCTTCAGGATCAACCACAAACGTACCACGTAGCGCTAAACCTTCTTCTTCGATCATGACGTCAAAGTTTCTGCTGATTGTGCCAGTTGGATCGCCAATCATTGGGAACTTGATTTTAGCGATAGTTTCAGACGCATCATGCCATGCTTTGTGTGTGAAGTGTGTATCTGTAGAAACAGAATAAACTTCAACACCCATGTCTTGTAACTGTGCGTAATGATCAGCAAGATCACCTAATTCAGTAGGACAAACGAATGTGAAATCTGCTGGGTAGAAGAAAAAGACAGACCATTTACCTTTAAGATCTGCATCACTAACTTGCATTGAATCACCATTGTGATAAGCCGTAGCGTTAAAAGGTTTAACTTGAGAGTTAATAAGAGATGACATACTTTAACTATGCTCCTAGTTGTGGTTAAAAAAATTGAACGGGCTGTATTCTAAAGGGCTAATAAGAATTTAGCCAATAACTTGTTCCGATAGATTTAATCGATGCAGGCGATTGGCAATTTGCCTAAGCTGACACCGCATAAAGTCACAACTTCAAAAGCTTGATTTTGCATTGGTTTCAATGGCAATTCAGTACGAGCGTTGCTGCTTAAAGCCCCAGCAACATCGAGAATCAACGCCTCGCGTTTATTTCAACAAACCACGAATATTGGATAAATGCGCTTTGCCGCGCTCTTTACGCTCTTCGGGATCCACCTGTGTCTTTTCGGTGGTCCAAATCAAATCATCGGGCGGTAGCTCACGTAAAAATCGACTTTCTTCACATTCCACTTTTTCGCCGTAACGCTTACGGGTATTGGCCATAGTGAAGACCAAAGTACGTTGTGCCCGTGTAATGCCAACATAAGCCAAGCGGCGTTCTTCTTCGATACTGTCTTCTTCAATACTGGTACGGTGTGGCAGGATTTCTTCTTCCATCCCGACAATATAGACATGGGGAAACTCTAGACCTTTTGCAGCGTGCAAGGTCATCAAATGCACCGCATCCGCTTGGTTCTCATCTTCTTGACGTTCTAAGATGTCCATTAAAGTCAGTCGCGCCGCAATATCCCCGATACTTTTTTCTTCGGTATCTTGTTCAATTAAACGGTTTATCCACGTCAGTAATTCTTCGACATTTTCCATTCGGCGTGTCGCCTGATCAGGGTCACCGGTCACCTCTTCTAACCAAGCACGGTAGTCAATTTCTTCGATCATATCGCGAATCGCTTCCATTAAATTACCGCGCTTTGCCCTATCTGATATGTCCACTATCCAGCGACTGAAATGTTCAATATGCATCATGGCTTTTGCCGACAGTTTCTCGGCTAAGCCCATTTCAAAACAGGCTCCAAACAAGCTGGTTTTACGCTCAGCAGCATAATTTCCTAAGGTCTGTAGCGTCGTTGCCCCAATGCTTCTCCGTGGCGTATTGACCACCCGAAGGAATGCATTATCATCATCTTGATTTGCCAATAATCGAAGATACGCCATCATATCTTTGACTTCAACACGCGAGAAAAAAGATGTACCACCAGTCAGAAAATACGGCACATTATGTTCGCGTAATATCCGCTCTATCGGCCTTGACTGATGATTACTCCGATATAAAATTGCATAATCTTTAAAACTCGCTTGGTGTTTGAGCTTGTGATACAACAGCTCAGAGACCACTTTTTCGGACTCGTGATCATCATCGCGACAACCAATCACGCGAATCGCGTCGCCCTCTCCCATCGCACTCCACAGTTTTTTCTCAAACAGGTGCGGATTATGACTAATCAATCCATTGGCTACCCGCAGGATTCGTCCCATTGAACGATAGTTTTGTTCCAACTTAATCATTTTAAGACGTGGAAAGTCGACTTCCAGTTGGGCTAAATTTTCTGGTCTCGCACCGCGCCAAGAATAGACCGATTGGTCATCGTCCCCGACCACGGTCAGGGCTTCCCGTATGCCGACCAATTGCTTGACCAACTCATATTGGCAACCATTGGTATCTTGATATTCATCGACCAGTAAATAATGAATCTTAGCTTGCCAGCGTTTGAGCACTTCCGGATGGTCGCGAAATAATAAGACTGGTTTTAAAATCAAGTCATCAAAGTCGACACCATTGTAGGCTTTCAACGCTTCTACATAGCGATAATATACCTTCGCCGCTGCGACTTGTTGGCCATCTTCGGCTATTTTTATCGCTTGTTCGGGTAAAATAAGTTGATTTTTCCACTCAGATATTTGCCATTGACACTGTTCTGCATGCTCACTGTCTGCAGCAAAATCACGGCCCATTAAATCACGTAATACTGCCAAACTATCTTGTGCATCAAAAATAGAAAAACCCGCTCGGTAACCAATATGTGCAAACTCACGCCGTAGAATCGTCAAGCCCAAATTATGAAAAGTCGACACCATCAAACCACGGCTTGATACATTACGCGAGGCCATCAATTCAGCGACCCGACTCTTCATCTCACGAGCCGCTTTATTGGTAAAGGTCACGGCGGCAATATGACGTGCTTGAATGCCACATTGCTCGATCAAATAGGCAATCTTGCGAGTAATGACCCGTGTTTTACCACTGCCTGCGCCGGCTAATACCAGCAAAGGGCCGTCAATATGACGTGCAGCTTCGCGCTGCTGTGGGTTAAGATCTTGCACTCGATTGACACCTCTGACAGATAGCGTTAAGACCGAACAAGGATAACGCCGACATCCTGAAAATAGCCCGCCATCATATAATGATTTACTAGATTTGCAATTGACAAATTGACTGCCAAAAACTACTCAAGCGCTAAACTTGTTTGTCCAAGCGGCGATAGCCAATCGCTTCTGTTAAATACTTGGTCGCAATTTTGTCAGAATCAGCCAAATCAGCAATCGTCCGCGCGACTTTTAAAATACGGTGATAAGCCCGTGCAGACAAACCGAAACGACTGATTGCCTGCTCTAATAACTGGTAATCACTATCTGTCAGCGCACAGTACGCTGCTAACTCATCGTGCGCTAGCAGCGTGTTTGCTTTACCTGCGCGAGATAATTGTCGTTCTCTCGCTATCGCAACGCGCGCTCGTACCGTTGTACTGTCCTCCTCCTGCGCCACTAACGCATCATGTCGCAATAGCCCTTTTGCGACAGGAGGGACTTGAATCAGCATATCAATTCTATCCATCAAAGGTCCCGATACTTTGCCCCGATAACGTCGCACTTGCTCTTCGGTACAGTGGCAACGTGATTCTCCTAAATAGCCACATGGACAAGGATTCATAGCGGCAATGAATTGAAATCGTGCTGGGAATTCGGCTTGTAACGCCGCCCGAGAAATCGTGATTTTTCCCGATTCTATTGGTTCCCTCAATACCTCTAGCACACGCCTGTCAAACTCTGGCAACTCATCTAAAAACAACACACCTCGATGGGCTAAGGAGATCTCACCAGGGCGTGGCTGCCCACCGCCCCCCACCATCGCAACAGCGGATGCGGTGTGATGGGGTGTTCTAAATGGCCTTGTCCGCCAGTCTTGCACATTGAAACCTTGCGCAGAGATTGAGTGTACCGTGGCGCTCTCCACAGCTTCTTGTTGTGTCATTTCCGGCAAAATACTGGGCAACCGACTCGCAAGCATCGTTTTTCCCGTCCCCGGTGGGCCCGACAATAACAAACTATGATTACCCGCAGCAGCCACCTCTAACGCCCGTCGTGCGTGTGCTTGCCCTCTAACATCGGCTAAATCAGGGTAAGAATGCTGGCATTGTTGTTGTTTGGGCGCAGCGAAAGGTAACACCCGTTGACCATGCAAATGCGCGCACACCGCCAATAAATGTGAAGCAGCAATATGTTGGCCTTCATTGACAAAACTGGCCTCATCGACATTCATCGCAGGTAACACTAACTGACGATGAACCCGACTCACCGCCAGTGCTGTAGGTAATACACCTCGAACCGCGCGTAGCTCGCCAGTTAAACCCAACTCACCGATAAACTCTGTATTGGCTAATGCCGCCATCGGAATTTGTTCTGACGCCGCTAAAATGCCTAATGCGATTGGCAAATCAAACCGACCACCCTCTTTCGGCAAATCAGCCGGCGCTAAATTAATCGTAATACGTTGTTGTGGGAAACTAAACTGACTATTTAATAATGCACTACGAACACGATCTTTACTTTCTTTAACCGCGGTTTCAGCCATTCCCACAATGGATAAGCTGGGTAAGCCATTCGACAAATGTACTTCTACCGTCACGACTTGTGCATCCATGCCGACAATAGCTCGACTCAATACCGTTGCCACACTCATAAGATATCCTTATCTGTATATAGTAATTGCTAGCGATAATCTACCAGTCCTTATCAGATAAAACAAAAGTCCATAGACAAAAGACCCGAATAAATCCACATCCCTATAATGTGTTGTTCATCTTTGTCTTCCTTATCCTATTTAGCCGTTTACGAGTAAGGGTTTCCAGTTTGAATTCATGAGTCACGGTAAGTTAACGATATCGTCAAGGCTAGTTTGTCCAACGGTATAATTAAAGATAGACCAGCATGATGTTTGTCAAACAAAGGAGTCACTCAATGAAAACGATTCACTTAATATTGTATTCCGTCCTCAGCCTATCTTTACTCTCACTTCAGGCTTGCGTAAACCAGCCTAACAATGCAGATATCATGAGAGGGCACGCCGCGGTGCTTCAAGATCAACTCGACCTCAGAAACCAGTTAGCCGATGACCATGAAAAAGGGGCCAAACTCGTTGCTACCGGAGAAAAAAGACTTAAAAAAGGCGAACAGATCATACAAAAGTCGGAACGCGATTTGAAAAAAGGCGAGCAGCTAATAGATAAATCACAACGCGATTTAAAAACAGGACAAGACTATATTAAAAAAGCGAATCAAGAAATCCGTGAAGGTAATGCATTAATTCTTGAAAGTGAACGTCGTTATCGCGAAAACTTCCCAAGCGATAATTTTCCGGTAGAAAAATAACAGGCCAATAAAGTATTGGGCCCCCCAACCTGACAAGACTAGGGCTTAGACTCAATACCCAAAGAAAATAGCGACCAATCTATTGAGACGAAACATTACCGTTCAAATAAAAAAAGACCGCTTGTTAGCGGTCTTTTTGAATGCATACCGTCTAGATCTCAATCAAGATAAGCACAACAGTAATCGACTAAGCTGGTTACTTTCAAATCAAATGACGACTCGCCTGGGACATTAAAAGCGTCGCCAGCTTTAATGCTTAACCAATCAGTGGTGTCAGCCAAACGATACGTTAACTCTCCCGCTAGAATTTCCATCAACTCGGGCTTGGCTGTACCAAAAGTATATTCACCCGGCATCATGATGCCTAAGGTTTTTATCGTGCCATCTGCAAACGTCACCGCCCTGCTTGTCACATTACCATCAAAATAAACATTCGCTTCACGGGTCACCGTGACATTTTTAAACTCTGACATAGTCTCTCTTATTCTTGGGTTGATGATTGTTCTAATGTAGCGACTTTTTGTTCAAGCGCTTCAAGTTTCTCACGTGTACGCTGTAAAACCTGTGTTTGGACATCAAACTCTTCTCGGCTCACTAAATCTAATTTAGCAAACATCCCGCTGAGTGCACTTCGAATATTCTTTTCGACGTCGGCCTGCATCGCCGTCAAGCCGGGTGGTAATGCACTCGCTAGGCCCTGTACGACTTCTTCTATTTTTTTGGGATCAAGCATGTCTATTTTCCTATTAGCTGCAAGTCCTATATTCTACGTGAATCTAAGCTCGCAATCACGATAAAGCAAAATCAATCAGCCATCACAAAGATAAACCAGCCAACCAAGCTGACATATCCGCTTGTTTTAGCATGCCACTATGGCGAATAAGTTGTTGACCGTCCGACAGATAGGTCAATGGCAACTCACCACGCCAGCGCTTTTCAACATCAAAATACAAGGTTTCAGGATAGTCCTCCGCAAAAACCCAGTTTTGAGCTTGCTGTAAGCCAAAATCTGACATCTTTTTCTCGACCCAGTTTGCATCCAGAAAAGGATCGGTCGCGACCGTGACAATGGTCACACTAGGATAGGCATCTAATAATTCACCCAACATCGCCAACTCTTTCATACAATAAGCACAATCCTGTCCCCAAAATAAGATAAGGTATGGTCTACCGTCGAGCTGCTGTTGTATCTCAGTGAAGGAGCCTTTCACAAACGGCTTAACCATCGTATCTGATGTAAATCCCATCAATAACATCAAGCTCGCGATAACAAACAACCTCAAGCTCATCATCTTACTCGCCAAAAGGAATCGTTATCATTCGTAAGTTATTGCTTTGTTTTTCTTTACCTTCGGTCCAAAGCAATAAAAAACGATCGACCATCGCGATCACTCGCGGATGCGTCGCCCGCACATCACTACTTGACACTGAGTCAGGACTCGACCAACTCTGTCCTTGATCCTGCGACCTTGCATAATCAATACGAAAGCCCGTTTCGGTAATATGATCCCAAGCCGCAATCACCTCACCATTATGCCCTGAGGCCAAGTCACTATGCACCGATGTTTCCGTCCCTAAGCGATGTGGCTGGCTCCATGTTTTACCCTGATCTACTGAGTTTAAATAATAAGTGCCACTATGCGCACTGTGCCCAGTACCGACCGTGCTATGGATCAATGCATGTTTATCATCAAAAGCAATACTACCGCCGATATGTGGGCAGCCTTGGAAATCCCAATTAAAGTCGCCCACGGTGCTCAATGGTGTCCATTCTTGTTCTGGATTCACGACACCTAAGGTCATATCTGACGGATCTTTATCTCGATATAACACATAAAATTGGCCATGATGATATTGCGCCGTGTTCCAGCAACATGCACAGCTACGTTCATCTAAAGTAATATTGGTCGACCAAGTTCGTCCACCATCGACGCTGGTTGAGTAACGCAGTCCTTGCGTCGCGCCGTCGCCTTGTTTCGTTCGACTATCTAACCATGCCAGACTGATTGCAGTGTCATCCGCATCCATCGCAAAAAAGCCATGCGGTCCTTGCCAATCGGCAATCGAGGTTATCGAATCCCAGGTTTTGCCCGCATCATGAGAAGCCATCGCAACCATGGGCCCCGCATTATGAGGTGCACCTTCGACATAACTCATCCAGACAGCCACAATCTGGTCGCCTTGTACTGCTAGGCGGGCATCATTACCGCGTGACATCCGCGCTTGAATAGTCTGGCCTTGTGTAATATCGATCGCTTTCGACCATGTTTCGCCTTGGTCATCTGAAGATAGATACCATAGACTCGAAGCACGCTCGTTTTGCTTACCCAATAAGAGGTGCACTGTATTATTAACGTATTTGATATCCACACTCGTCACGTTATCGAATGCAGCCAGCTCCGCTTGTGGGATCATGGCTTGTGCTGTCGCATGCTGATCAGCCCAGCCAGTATTTACATTGAGGCTCAACCCCAAACACAACAGTATGCTTACACGTGATTTATTCACTACAATTTCACCTTGTAAAATCAGGACAGGGTCACTAACTCATATAATGACCCTAATTTATACCTAAAGTTTATATTCGAAACCAATAAAGGCCTGTCTTGGCGCTGCTGGGGTATAACGTTCACTACCAAAACTAATGCTCGCTGTCTCAGCATATAAGCGATCGGTAATATTATTCACTCTAGCAAACACATTGATATGGTTAGTTAATTCATATCGCATTTTAATATTAGCGACGTCATGACCAGCATATCGCGTTGTATTTGCATCATCAAGCCAGTAAGAACCCACATGTTCCCATTCTAGTAATGTCGTCAAACCTTGCATGGCGATGGGGGTATAAATCAAACGCACATTAGCCACATTTTCAGGCGCTTCTTGTTGATCGTTATTACCGAACAATTCGTCATCATCAAATTCATGTTGAGAATGACTATAAGCGACTTTCGTAGCCCACTCATCAGTCCATTGTGAGGACAAAGATAACTCAATACCACGATGATAAGTCTTGCCACCATTGACATAAAAGCGTTCGCTCGCCGCATTATCCCTGCTCACGATCGTATCATCAATCACCAACGCATAAAGGGCTGTGGAGAACGCATGCGTTTCGCCCTTATATTTATAGCCAACCTCAACGGTATCGGTAATTTCTTCATCGAGACTAAAGTCAATATTATTGGTTCTTAAGCTATACAAACGCGTCGCTTGTGGGATCCGAAAACCATTGGCATAACGGGCATATACTGTTTGTTGCTTAGACATCAGATAAGTTAAATCAAGCTTAGGACTCAAATGATTGAAGGTTGGGTCATTATCTGAGCTAGCCCTTGCATAACTTGAAGCAGCATATTGGCCATCGGCCAGTTTATTCGTATACTCGAAACTATTAACATCGTAGCGTAAGCCCATGCCTAACTTGAGTTTTTCCGTCAATTGAATCTCGAGTCGGCTGTAGGGTGCGAAGGCGGTATAATCTACTTCATAATCATATATTTTACCCGCAGCAACGGCACTACCGAAACCCGTCGGGACAAAATCAAACTCTTGCACATATTCTCGTTTCGCTTGAGTGTATTCCATATCCAAACCAGAGATCAGATGGAAACGCCCCATCTCTTTATCGGCTTTTAACAATAAGCCAACACTATTTTCTTTACTATCATTACTGGCCGCATTCGGCTCCCAAGTCGCGTTATAGCGGTTACGGTTTGAACGCACATAAGCAATCGTATTGAATGCTAGGCTATCAGAGACAATATGGTTTAATTCCATATTCAATCTTGCATAATCGAATTGCCTAATCGGCTTAACACCCGCGGCCAATGTCCGTTCTACATTGTCACCTTGGTAGGTCGGCTCGTCTCTATAACGATCAAAGCTGTTAATCGTACTGGTCATCTCAGATTCTGAGCTATTCAAATTAAACCCGATTTTTAAGCGGTTATCATCATCGATATCATTGATATAGTTAACAGACAGCTCATCACGTTCAAACTCTGAATGATCACGCCAACCATCGCCTTCCGCATGAGAGATTTTCGCTGAAATCGCAGAATCATTATCAATCTCAATCCCCCCGCTTGCTTCAAAACGGCGGAAATCATCCCTGCTCGTTTCGGCTGAAAAGCGGGTCCCTAGATTATCCATCGGGTCAGCCGACCTGACATTGATAATACCGCCCACGGCGTCCGATCCATATAGCGCCGTGCCAGCACCTTTAAATACTTCAACGGACCCTGCTGAACTAAAATTAGTAAAGGCGAGACCATTATGATTAAAGAAGCCCGATGATTGTACTGGCACGCTATCTTGCAAAAATAAATAATAAGGGTTAGTGCTATTAGGTAGCCGAATGCTGGTCATGTGACCAATGGTAGAACCCGTCTGAGAGATCCGTACGCCAGCAATAGAATTTAATAATTCCCGTTGCGTCACTGCTTTATCTAGCACCGCTTCACTACCAGACTTAGTACTAATACTGGCCGGTATATCTAAGGCAGAACGCTCTGAACGCGTTGCTGTAACAGTCATCTCATCAAACGTAAGCTCTTCTGCATAGCTAGAATGAGCTAAAGTCAGCATCACAATGCTCGACAAGACGGGGGTAAACCGAGATTCCATTATATAGTCTCCATCATTTTTAGGTGTCATTAACAAAAGATGGCAATATACAGACTATCAAGTATAAATAAAGCGGCATTGTCGCCAAGCCACCCGTTTTGAGCCGTTTGGCCTAGTCGTTGATATACTTTGTGTTATATCACCCAATTTCTACACCATCAGAACTAGATTGAATGCAAAATGAAAAACAATGCATATAACGTTGCGCAATTTTATTGACAACAGCATTAAGCGCTATATCTATAATCAGAAAAATGAGCCTATAATGAGATAGAATGATCTTTCAAGGATAAAAGGCGTAAAACTCATCCCTATCTCGCTGACAGTTCTTTCTATTTGGTTCATAAAATTACAATGAAAAATATGATCAAAAAGCATATCCCCTCTCAATTTGATGCGTTGTTAATCAGCGAGTCGGAACACAGCTTCAAATGCCTCGCCACCATTTTAAATGCATTGGATGCATTCATTTATGTCTCAGACATAGACACTTATGAACTGATATTCTTCAATAAATACAATAAAGAGCTCGCGCCTGACCCGCATCACAAAAAATGCTTCCATATCGTGCATCATATGGAGGCCTCACCGTGTGAGTTTTGCACCAATTCACTGTTAATTAATGACCAAGGCCAACCAACGGGGACACACCTTTGGGAATATATGGATCCCGACACACGACGTTGGTATCAATGTCAAGATCAAGCAATTCAATGGTTTGATGGCCGCTTAGTTCGTTTAGAGATTGCCATTGACATCACCGAACATAAATTACTCGAACAACGACTCAGGTACGCACATCAACAGGCCAGTTCACATGCCAATATGGACCCCTTATTGAACTGCTTAAATCGGCGGGCTTTTTTCGAACGTTTCGATGCCATTTTGTCCCAATGCCAACGACATAACTATCCGTTGGCATTAGTGATGATGGATATTGATAGGTTCAAGCAGTTTAATGACAATCATGGCCACAGCTTTGGTGACCAAGTATTACTCAAAACAACCTCAGTTTTCGCTAAAACCATGCGTGAGTCAGACCTCTTCGCGCGTTATGGTGGTGATGAATTTATTCTCGCCCTCCCCAACACCACACAAGACAATGCTATTGAGTTGCTCACTCGGGTACAACATGAACTATTAAAACTAGAGTTGAGTCCTGAGTCTGACTTTTCTATTACGATTAGTTTCGGTCTCACCGGCTTACTCAAAAACGACACACTCGACAAATTACTCAACCGCGCAGATATTGCACTCTATCAAGCCAAAAATTCAGGGCGTAACCGCATCGAGGTCTATCGTTCACCACACGGAGAGGCGCCTTCTAAGTCCTCTTAAAACAAGGTTTTGCTTATGGTAAAGAACGCGCTAGACGAAAACCAAGTCCACCCGTCCGTATTTCCCGTGGGTACCTGAAACGATAGGCAGAGCGCATATAACTGACTGTACCATGCCAAGTCCCCCCTCTCATGGTATGGCGCTCACATTCTCCAACCGTACCAGGCCAAACCCGACCATCTGAGGGTGCACCATCATAATTTTGGTGCCAACAATCTTCAACCCACTCCCAAACATTGCCATGCATATCATAGAGTCCAAAAGCATTCGCTGGGAAACTCGCCACCGGAAGTACTTTTTTACGATTTTCGCCTGCGTGTTCACAACCAGCAGCCTTAAAAGCATTGCCTTCAAAATTCGCTTGCTGATCAGTAATACAGTTCCCCGTATTAAAAGGTGTTGTTGTGCCAGCACGAGCGGCATACTCCCATTCAGCCTCGCTCGGCAAGCGATAATGACTGTTTGTTTCCGCATTCAACCAAGCAATAAAGACTTGAACATCATCCCAAGAAACATATCTGACTGGCATGTTGGGGTCGATCCAGCCATTATCTTCCGGCGCATAGTCGCAGCCTTTTGCTGCCACGCAGGCCGCCCAAAGCGTGGCAGTTACTTCTGTGCTTGACAATTGAAAACCAGAAATTGTCACGGTATGAACAGGCTGTTCCCTAGCATTACAGTCAATACCGCTGACACATCCCATCTCAAATTGACCCGCAGGGATTGTGATCATGTCTGGTAACAGCGACTTTAAGGCGGGTTCAGCTTGCGCATTCTGGCTCAATGGCATGCCCACTAATATAGAAACTAGTACTAATTTCCCAATCGTCGTGGTAAACAAGCCACGCTTTGCAAACAGGTCGATTTTCATTGCTTTCCTAAGTTAAAGTTATGTCGTCAATGACCGCTGATACTATATCCGATGCAATACTAGGTCAACACCATGCCAGAGTGTAAAATAGCTATAACTTCACACCAAACAATTGTGAACCAATTCACAAAAACTACCTAATTAGTACCGATGTACAATATTACTCAAACCATTTGAGATTTATCATTGCCTACAACAGTACGAACAACATAATAAAAATAAATACGTCAAAAGTGGAGTAAACAATAATGGCAATAGAAATTGGTACTATCAAAGCCTTAATTGGCAGCGCAATAGCCAAATCAGCCAACAGTGCAGATCGCATCCTACAGATTGGTGATGTCGTTTATCAAAACGACATTATCGTCACTGGCGAATTTGGTGCCGTAGAAATTGAGCTAACCGACGGTTCATTAATCGATTTAGGGCGAAACTCTGAGGCCACACTAAACCCAGAAGCACTCCGCCTTCAAGACACGCCTGAGAATGATGTAACCGCATTACAACAAGCTATACTTGATGGCGTAGATCCGACACAAGATGCCGAGCCCACTGCCGCAGGCCCAGAAACAATCGCTGGCAACGAAGGCACTAATATTGTGCAGGTTAAGCACCTAGCGCCAGAGACAACACCATCATCAGGTTTTGACACCCAAGGGATCGACTTTGCTTTCCCGGAAGGAATCGAGCAATTTGATAGCCTAATCGAAGGTAATGACAACACTGACAGCTTAGTTGCTGACAATGTGACTGCTACCGCCAATGAGGCAGGTCTGGCAACGGGAAGTGATGCTGCCAGCAATTCTGAAACTGTGGCAGGTCAATTAACTGTCGCTGGAGATAGCGTCACGTATGGCTTTACACCCGGTAATACCGGTGTAGGGAATAACGGC
>JAIBDY010000038.1 GCA_024685995.1 Piscirickettsiaceae bacterium
AGTTGTTCGGCGGCCTTTTGCATTATCGGCCAATCACTGCTGCTGCCCATGACAATACCAACGATAGGTGTGTCCATATTCGTTCCATTGGTTTAGGAAAACAGGCTATTTTAGCTATTTTATTGAAATTATGGAAATTTGTGCCATTAATGAATCTGTCACCCTTGATCAAGTTGATTGAATGGTGTGCAGTCACCCGCTATAATAGTGGATCCATTTTGCCGTCTTTCTATTTTTTTAAGACAGTGTTTCTCTGATGTGTTTTATCTTGAGAGGCCAGGCGCTAACGTAACGTGAAGGTGACAGACGTGAGTCAGCCAACAGAATTGACACAAGGCCTATACCGGCCCGAATTTGAACGAGATAACTGCGGTTTCGGTCTGATTGCTCAGATGGATGATAAGCCGAGCCATTGGCTTATTGAAACAGCAATTGAATCGTTGGGTAATCTAACTCACCGTGGTGCTATAGGTGCTGACGGTAAGACGGGGGATGGTTGCGGCCTTTTAATGAAGAAGCCGGACACTTTTTTCCGTGCGATTGCTGACGAGCAAGGTTTCACTTTGTCTGAACATTATGCTGTCGGTATGGTGTTTTTATCTCAAGATCCTGAAGCGGCTAAAGCCAATGAAGCCATCGTTGCAGATCAGTTACGCCAACAAGGTTTGGATGTGCAAGGCTGGCGTGATGTGCCAGTGAATCCTGAAGAGGCTTGTGGTCAACAAGCTTTAGCGTCACTACCCATTATGCGCCAAGTTTTTGTTAATGCTGCAGAAGGAATGGATGACACGGCTTTTGAGCGTCATCTCTATATTGCACGTCGTTTGGCTGAAAAAGCCATTGAAGATGAGGCTTTTTATATTCCCACCTTGTCGTCTCATGTTGTGTCCTATAAAGGCTTGGTGATGCCGGCTTATTTCCCTGTGTTTTATCAAGATTTAAGAGACAAGCGTATGGAGACAGCGATTTGTGTGTTCCATCAACGATTCTCTACCAATACCATGCCGCAATGGCGCTTGGCGCAACCATTCCGCTATTTGGCGCACAATGGTGAGATCAACACGGTACAAGGTAACCGTAACTGGGCTTTAGCTCGTGGTGCCAAGTTTGCTACTGACTTGATCGATAATATGGATGATGTGCGCCCCTTAGTGGGACAGTCAGGATCGGATTCTTCTAGCATGGATAATATGCTGGAAGCGTTATTGGCGGGGGGCGTTAATGTGTTCCGTGCCATGCGCTTATTGGTTCCGCCTGCGTGGCAAAATGACCATACGATGGATGCGGACTTAAAAGCCTTCTATGACTATAATTCTATGCATATGGAGCCTTGGGATGGTCCGGCTGGTGTGGTATTAACGGATGGACGTTATGCTGCTTGTACACTGGATCGTAATGGCCTTCGCCCTGCTCGTTATATTATTACGAAAGATCGTCATATCACTTTGGCTTCAGAGGTTGGTGTATGGCGTTATGAGCCGGAAGATGTGGTAGCAAAAGGCCGCTTGAAACCGGGGCAGATGTTGGCTGTCGATACATCGACGGGTGAATTGTTATTACCCGATGATATCAATACCCAGTTGAAACAAGCGCAACCTTATCGTGAATGGTTAGATGCACATTTACAGCGACTAGAAGATAATCCAGAAGACGAAAAACCGCTCGATATGGATGCGACGCAATTGGCTGCGCATGAGAAATTGTTCCAAGTAAGCTTTGAAGAGCGGGATCAAATTATTCGTGTCTTGGGTGAAGCGGGTCAAGAAGCGACGGGGTCGATGGGTGACGATACGCCTTTCCCTGTCTTGTCTCAGCGTGAGCGGTCATTATTCGATTACTTCCGCCAACAATTTGCGCAAGTGACCAACCCGCCTATCGACTCATTGCGTGAAAGCATTGTGATGTCGCTGGAAACCTGTTTTGGTAAAGAGCATAATTTATTTGGTGAAGGGCCTGAGCATGCGTTGCGTGTGGTAGTGGATTCACCGATTTTATCAACCAGCCGCTTTTATCAGTTATTACATTTAGCTGATAACGATATTAATTATAAAACTGCCACAATTTCATTACATTATGATGCTGAGCTTGGTTTGGCTGCGGCTATTGATGCGGTCACAGAACAAGCAGAACAAGCGGTTCGTGATGGTTCAGTCATTATTGTGCTAACTGACCGTGGTGCCCATCCAGGTCAGTTACCGATGCATGCGTTATTAGCGACAGGTGCTGTGCATCATCGTTTGATTAAGGCGGGCTTACGCTGTGATGCCAATATTGTGGTTGAAACGGCGACAGCGCGTGATCCACATCACTTTGCCGTGTTATTAGGTTATGGTGCGACAGCGGTTTATCCTTATTTAGCCTATGCGTGCTTGAATGATCTGATTGCGACAGGTGAATTAGAAAAAGATTACGCCACTGCTTGTGAGAATTTCCGCAAGGGGATTAATAAAGGCTTATACAAAATCACCTCTAAGATGGGGATTTCTACTATTGCCAGTTATCGTGGCGCGCAATTATATGAAATTGTCGGCTTAGATGATGCGGTAGTAGCGAAATGCTTTGTTGCAACAACTAGTCGAATTAAAGGCGCGGGATTCGAAGAGCTACAAGCAGAACAAGCGGCTTTAGCGGCAAGAGCATGGAATAAGCGTAAGCAGCGTGAACAAGGTGGTTTATTGAAGTTTGTGCATGGAGGCGAATACCATGCGTATAACCCTGATGTGATCGGTGAGTTGCATAAAGCCGTACAAGGCGGCAGCTATGATGACTATAAATCTTATGCGGCTTTGGTCAATGAACGTCCTGTTGCTGTATTACGTGATTTATTAAAGCTAAAACTCGCTGAAACACCTTTGCCATTAGACAAAGTGGAAAGTGTCGGGGATATTTTAAAACGCTTTGATAGCGCGGGCATGTCTTTAGGGGCGTTATCTCCTGAAGCGCATGAAGCGCTAGCGGTTGGTATGAACCGCCTTGGTGGCCGATCAAATTCGGGTGAGGGTGGTGAAGATCCTGCTCGTTTCGGTACCGAGAAAGTGTCTAAAATCAAACAGATTGCCTCTGGTCGATTTGGTGTTACCCCGCATTACTTAGTGAATGCAGAAGTGCTGCAAATTAAAGTGGCGCAAGGGGCGAAACCTGGTGAAGGTGGACAATTACCAGGTGGCAAAGTCAATCAAATGATTGCGACATTACGTCACTCTGTGCCAGGTGTGACGTTGATTTCACCGCCACCACATCATGATATCTATTCGATTGAAGATTTGGCTCAGCTGATTTTCGATTTAAAACAAGTCAATCCTGATGCATTAGTTTCCGTTAAATTAGTGTCAGAAGCCGGTGTCGGTACGATTGCTGCTGGTGTTGCTAAGGCTTATGCGGATCTTATTACTATCTCTGGTTATGACGGTGGTACAGGTGCAAGCCCGTTAACGTCTGTCAAATATGCCGGTGGTCCGTGGGAGTTGGGATTAACTGAAGCGCATCAAACATTACGTCGAAATGATTTACGCGATAAAGTGCGCCTACAAACCGATGGCGGCTTAAAAACAGGGCTTGATGTTGTCAAAGCAGCGATTTTGGGTGCTGAGAGCTTTGGTTTTGGTACAGGGCCTATGGTTGCGTTGGGTTGTAAATTCTTACGTATCTGTCATTTGAATAACTGTGCTACCGGTGTGGCAACACAAAATGATGAATTGCGCTCTAAGCATTTCATTGGTTTGCCACAAATGGTGATGAACTATTTCCAATTTGTTGCACGTGAAACACAAGAGTGGTTAGCGGCATTAGGCGTGAGTAGTTTAGAAGCGTTAATTGGTCGAACTGACTTGCTGGACATTTTGCCTGGTGAGACGGCTAAGCAACAAAAACTAGATCTGACACCTTTATTGTCAACAGATGGGATTGCGGCTGATAAACCCCAGTTTTGTGTGGCGCCGAAAAATGACCCTTATGATAAAGGGGAGTTGGCAGAACAAATGGTGACAGATATGTCTGACGCCATTATCAATAAAACAGGTGGCTCTTTTAGTTACGATATTCGTAATATTCATCGTTCTATCGGTGCCCGTGTTTCTGGTGAAATTGCACGTCATCATGGTAACTATGGCATGAATGATGCGCCGATCCGTGTTCATCTGACGGGATCTGCGGGCCAGAGCTTTGGTGTGTGGAATGCCGGTGGTTTGGAAATGCGTCTAGAAGGCGATGCCAATGACTATGTCGGTAAAGGTATGGCAGATGGTAAATTAACCATTTATCCATCCCCAGAAAGTGATTTTGCCACACAAGAAGCCAGTATTATTGGTAATACGTGTTTATATGGTGCTACAGGTGGTTATTTATATGCCGCAGGTATGGCCGGTGAACGCTTTGCCGTTCGTAACTCTGGTGCTAGTGCCGTTGTGGAAGGGGTCGGTGACCATGGTTGTGAATATATGACTGGTGGTGTTGTGGCCGTATTGGGTGAAACTGGTTTGAACTTCGGTGCAGGGATGACCGGTGGTTTTGCTTATGTGTTAGATATGGAAAACAGCTTTGCTGATCGTTATAACCAAGAATTGGTTGAGCTGGTTCGTATTGATAAAGAAACAATGTCAGAGCACGCCTTATATTTGAAGGCGATGATAGAAGATCATGTGCGTGAAACAGGCAGTATCTGGGGGAATCAAATCCTAGATATGTTTGAACAGCGTTTAAAACAGTTCTGGCTAGTCAAACCAAAAGCCGCCGCTGTCGATGGGCTTATCGAGTTAGTGAGCAAACGCAAAGCGAAAGCAGCGTAACCGTGAGAAATTAGAATTTAATTATGGCTAAAAATACTTTTCAATTTTTAGAGGTCGGCCGTGTCGACCCTAAGAAACTTGACGCTGCCGAGCGGGTTAAACGCTCGGGCGAGATCTATGGCAGCTTTGACAAATCATCGTCTGCTGAGCAGTCAGAGCGTTGTCTTGAATGTGGTAACCCGTATTGTGAATGGAAATGTCCAGTTCATAACTATATTCCAAACTGGTTGAAATTAGTCAGTGAAGGCAATTTAGAACAAGCGGCTGAGTTATCACATCAAACCAATACCTTGCCTGAAATTTGTGGTCGAGTTTGTCCACAAGATAGATTGTGCGAAGGCGCGTGTACCTTAAATGATGGCTTTGGCGCCGTTACAATTGGCTCGGTAGAGAAATACATTACGGATACGGCCTTAGAACAAGGCTGGCGTCCTGATATGTCCAATGTTGTTGAAACGGGCAAGAAGGTCGCAATTATTGGTGCCGGTCCTGCTGGTTTAGGGTGTGCTGATGTCTTAGTCCGTAATGGTGTTAAGCCCGTCGTCTTTGATAAAAACCCTGAAATCGGTGGTTTGCTCACTTTTGGTATTCCTGAGTTTAAACTCGAAAAGCAAGTCGTCAAACGCCGTCGTGAAGTGTTAGAAGGCATGGGGGTTGAATTTGTACTCAATACGGAAATCGGTCCCAATGGACAGCCGTTTGATCAGTTGTTGGAAGAGTACGATGCCGTTTTCCTTGGTATGGGAACATATACCTATATGAAAGGCGGATTCCCTGGTGAGGATAAACATGGCGTTTATGAAGCTCTACCTTACCTTGTTGCTAATAATAAAAAACAACTGGATCTTGCGTCGCCGGACTTTGTCGATCTAGCAGGCCAAAAAGTGGTGGTTTTAGGCGGTGGTGATACAGCGATGGATTGTAATCGTACCGCGATTCGTCAAGGTGCAGCGTCAGTGCAATGTGCTTATCGTCGTGATGAAGAAAATATGCCAGGTTCACGTCGCGAAGTGAATAATGCACGTGAGGAAGGTGTTGAGTTTTTATGGAATCGCCAACCGGTTGAAGTCGTGGGTGAGCATAAGGTTGAAGGTATTAAAGTCGTTACAACTGAATTAGGTGAACCTGATGAACGTGGGCGTCGTCGCCCTCAAGCTATTCCGGGTAGTGAGGAAATTATTCCAGCAGATGCCGTTGTTATTGCTTTTGGTTTTAGACCAAGTCCAGCGCCTTGGTTTAGCGATGTTGGCATTGATATTGATGAAGGTGGTCGTGTTGTCGCACCAGAGCATGGACAATGTGCTTTCCAAACGACTAATCCGAAAATCTTTGCCGGTGGTGATATGGTCCGTGGGTCTGATTTGGTGGTGACCGCCGTATGGGAAGGGCGACAAGCTGCTTCCGGTATTCTTGATTACCTTGAAGTGTAATCAAAGCAATCAAAGTTAGTACTTACTTATTTTTTAGAGGGCCGCCGTGTCTGAGTTAAAGAACGATCGTTATCTACGTGCATTATTACGTCAACCTGTTGATAAAACCCCAGTTTGGGTAATGAGGCAGGCCGGTCGTTATTTACCAGAGTACCGCGAAGTGCGTGCCAAAGCCGGCGACTTTATGACATTGTGTCGTACGCCAGAATTGGCCTGTGAAGTGACACTGCAGCCGCTGCGTCGCTATGATTTAGATGCGTCTATTATTTTCTCCGATATCTTAACCATTCCCGATGCGATGGGTTTGGGCTTACATTTTGTAACTGGCGAAGGGCCAAAATTTAACAAAGTGATTCAGTCGGCATCGGATATTGCGCAGTTAGCTGTACCTGATATGGAAGATAGCCTGGGTTATGTGATGGATGCGATTCGTCTGACACGTAGCGAGATTGATGGCAAAGTTCCTTTGATTGGCTTTAGTGGCAGCCCTTGGACTTTGGCCTGTTATATGGTTGAAGGTGGCTCGAGTAAAGATTTTGCAAAAGTGAAAGGCATGTTATTTGATGCGCCTGAACAGATGCATGCGTTATTGTCCGTGTTAACCCAATCTGTGATTGCGTATTTAAACGCCCAAATTGCAGCTGGTGCCCAAGCGATAATGCTATTTGATACTTGGGGCGGCGCTTTAAGCCAGAAGAATTATCAACACTTTTCTTTAGCCTATATGCAGCAGATTGTTGCTGGGCTGACTCGCGAGCATGAAGGCCGAACTGTGCCTGTTACCTTGTTTACGAAAGGGGGCGGTCAGTGGCTTGAGTTGATGGCAGATACTGGTGTAGATGCTGTGGGCTTGGACTGGACGACAGATATCAGTCAGGCGCGTCAACGGATTGGGGATAAAGTGACACTGCAAGGCAATATGGACCCGTGTGTTTTATATGCTTCTGCTGATCGGGTTGAACAAGAAGTGGCTGAGGTCTTAGCTGGCTTTGGAAAAGGGAATACTGGCCATGTGTTTAATTTAGGTCACGGCATTCACCCAACGGTTGATCCTGATAATATGACCCGCTTAGTGGATTCAGTCCATAAGTTGAGTGAGCCGTATCACCAATTGTGATATGCGTTACACTGTGAGACAAGTCATTAAGAAGCCTGCTCAATGCAGGCTTTTTTATGGGAGAAAATGATGAGTGAGAATGCGCGCGTTCAACGTATCGGCATGGCATATGCCGTCATTGGTACGGTGTTATTTTCACTCAAATCTATTTTTATTAAATTATTGTATCTTGAAGGCTTAAATGCCGATGACGTTTTAGTGTTAAGAATGGCGATTGCTTTACCTTTGTATATGGTCATTTTTATGTATTGTCTGCGTGAAGCTAATGTACGTTCTCGCTTGAGCTTAAAGCCCGTCATGCTGACCTTATTAGCCGGTGTGATGGGGTATTATTTGGCGTCGTTATTAGATTTGTTAGGCTTAGAATTGATTAGCGCTCAATTAGAGCGGCTCGCCTTATTTAGCTATCCTTGTTTTGTGGCTTTAATCGCGACGGTTGTTTTTAAAGCGCCATTTACCCTGCGGTTATTGGTAGGTTTTGTGGTGAGTTATAGTGGCCTGGCATTGGTTATGTTTCAGGAAGGAATGTTATTAGGCAATCATGTCAGTTTGGGTGTCAGCCTCGTATTAGGATCTGCATTTGTCTTCGCTATTTATCTGACGATGAGTCAGTTCTTAATTCAACATTTTGGCAGTGTTTTGTTTACCAGTTTAGCGATGATTGTATCCAGTACCATGGTGTTTTTACATGGCTATGTGATGATTGATGTGACGACGTTGCAAGTATCATATCAAGCTGGGTTATGGTTGTTGCTTTTGGCGATATTGAGTACGGTTGTGCCGAGTTTTCTTATCAGTGAGGCTATTGGTCGCATTGGCCCAAGTCGCGCGAGCGCTATTGGGTTATTTGGCCCCGTTTTTACCGTATTCTTTGCTGTTCACTTGTTAGGTGAGCCCTTTACGTTGATGACTGCTTTAGGCGGAGTATTAGTGTTAATTGGGGTAGGGAGTATCCAGTCTAAACGTAATACAACAGCCAAGGCACTGTGATGCTAGAAGTGGTATTGCAAGGATACATAGCTATTACTATTGTCTTCAAATTGTGCAAAAAAAGTATGCTGTTGTTGACCTGAAAATAAATTGAAGCCGGCTTCTAGTTGCCAATTATCAGAAGCCTTATAGTTGATTTTGGGGCGAAGGTAAGCGTCATGATCGCTAGGTGAATAAAAGACGAACACACTCCAGGTGAGGTTCTGTTGGTGACTAAGATAGGTGAAGCGAGTGGAGAGCAGGTGGCGATATTGATCGCGTAATGGCAGTCCTGCTATCTGCGTTTCGGTATATCGCTGATAGTCTTTAAGGGCTTCTATATAATATTGAATATTGCTGGTGGCATTATGAAACGGCGACCATTCATAAGCGACAAGTCCGCGAATTTCACTATTATTGATAGTCGGATCGCGACCATCTCGATCATCGCGCGAATCATAATGACCGACTTCAATACTGGCGATACCATTGGCGATCGGGCCACGGACACTGGCTCCTAACACGGTGAGTTTTGGAAAGCTGGCCTTGTTTGTTGTCACATCGAAGCCTGCAGGACTTTTCCAATAGCCGTCATAACCATAGAAAGCCATTTCGTAGGCGCCAAGGTTCTTATATAAGCGTATGGCTAACTCTCGCCCATGAGGTTTGTTGGTTTGCACAAGGGCATTGCGTCCGGCAATCGATAGCTGTTGTTGATTAAAGTAAGCCAAGCGTCGTCCATCAATATAGCGGTCTGCATCAAACTCCGGTGTGATGGCCAAATCGATATTTATGAATTGGCTGTAGGCACCGATGCGGAGTGCATCAGAAGGGGCTTTGAGATATTGTTCATCTCGACCGATCAAAAAGCTGTTCCAGTCTTTGGGAAATAAGTCATTGATAAAGATAAGATCTCCGACGCCCCAAGTCATGATTTGTCGTCCGGCTTTGATATCGAGGTTGGCAATGCGTTTTTCGACAAGTAACTCTCTGATATCTAACCAGCCTTGACCGTCATTGATATCACTATGCAGCGAAGGCTCAATATCGTCATAGATAACATCAACGTTGGAACGTAAAGACAAGTTGGCCCAATTCCATTCTTTTTCTAATCGTACACGCCATTCAGCAAGACTTGTTCGACGTTGATGATCAGCTGAGTGAATACGCTGACCCCATCGGAGCTCGGTAAAGCCGCTTATCTCATGCCGTTGTAGCCAATTTTGTTGGTTTGTTGCTTCATTATCCCACTCAGTATCGGCCCAAAGATCTGTTTGGGCCATGGCGTCCGCGACAATCATGGTCGTGATGAAGAGAAAAAAAGCAGATAAGCAATGCGGCATGATGGCAGCGGCTATCTTAAGTATTGTTTGGGCGCTGTGCGTAGAAAGCGCTCGCTAAAGATTGTATCTGGAAGGCCTATATCATACTGAAGCTGTTTGTAGCGAATCAATGTACGGCTGCCGGATTTAATATTTTCCATGCTAGCTTCAGTGACCGTCGGATAGCCTTGAACAAGCTCTGTTTTTAGCACCGTTGCAATGCGATACAAGCTGCCGCTTTTGTCATAGTATTCTGTTTTAGCTGGAATAAAATTGTTTTTGTCGATATACAATACATAATGATCAAACTCGACGGTATTGGCTTGTTTCGGTGTGTTTTTAATGACGTAATATTGATCGGTGGTGTCAATCAATTGATGTTGATCGGCGTCAATTGAGCGACCACTGACATCTTCATAAAAATAATCCGAGCCGACAAAACTGGTTCGTTTGTCTGTTGCAGCGATACGCTTGACTAAATCGAGTGCAGGTAAATATAACCAACGGTCATCATCGGTTTTAATATTTTTATGTACCATAAAGACCATTTTATTGACGTCTGCAGGACGGTGGAAATAGACATAAAACTGTTGTTGTCCCCAATAAGCCTGATCTTGTAATGCATCTGTTTGTGGAATATCACGGCGTAGTATAGAGAAACTACGTTGACGCTTTCGACCTTGTTTATCAATAATCAACATTTGCACTTGAGCTCGGCCGTCAGCACCTTGGTAGTAAGCCGTTAAATTGGCTTTGTTGATGATGTCATCGACAGACGGTGTCGCCCAGAGCGTGGTGGGAAAGAGAATGAAAAACAGACGAATGAGAAGGCGATAAGACATTAGTGTTTGTCTCCCTGCTTAAATAAGTGACGTTGTAGTAAAGTCATCAAGGCGGGCAATAAAAATAAGGTGGCAATACCTGCGCTGAACATGATTAAGGCGATGAATAAGCCGACCGTTTGATAAGGTACCAGTGGCGCGGCTAATAAGGGCAAAAAGCCAATACTTAAAATAATTACATTACGGCTAATGGCTCTGGCTGGATCGCCAAATAAAGCGGGTGTTGCTTTAGCCCAACTACCGTACTGGCTTACCAGTTCTCGGCTACGAGCAATAAAATGAATGGCGTAATCGATAGCGAGCCCTAGGCTTAATGAGCTTAATACTGCAATTGGCATATCGTAGTCTTTGTCCATTAAACCAATCAGGCCGTAGATAAAGCCGACGGTTAAGGTGAGGGGCACCATAGACAATAAGCCAAACACCACTGAGCGGAACAGGAATATCATCATTAGTAAAACAACAATAAATGATCCCATAAAGGCATTTAACATACCGGATACCATTTTTTCTTGCCAAACCACATTGACATAAGTCAGCCCAAACCACTGCGCATCAATAGCCGTTGGTGGTGGGTTAGTGCTGATAAACTGCTCGACGTTGTCGACGATGGTCGCCATATTTTTATTATCACCACTGGTCAACTGTACCCATAAATTGGCATGGGTATAGTCTGGCGTGACAAAATGCCACAGATCGTGAGGACGGTGGCTGTTTTGGTAGGTCAGTAAGGTCTGTCCTATGGCATTAGTTGTACTGGGTATGGTGAAAGCCGCGGGATCACCTAATAATAATTCCCGATGAACGGTTTTAACGATATCGGTCAGTGCATTGACTTTGCCAACGTATGGATCAGAGGCTATATAGTGTTGGAGATCATTCATCCATTGTAATGTCGCCGGTTGCTTGAACACTTCATTACGCTGGCGCAAGGTGTCTAAAGTCAGCAATAACGCATCCCAGATATAGTAGTCATCTCCTTCGGCTTTTGCCATTTGTTGTTGGCTGAAGTCGGTGAGCTGCTGTATAGCCGAGATAGAAGAGAGTGATTGTGTTGCCAGTTGATCGAGGTGTTGCCGGAAAAGGGCTAAGGCAGCGATAGATTCTGTATCGGTAGGTGTGAGAATGGCGTCGACTTGTTGTTGTAGGGCGTTGGCATCAAACGGGGTGTCGGTTTGTTGTGACTTTAACGATAAGTAAGCCATATAACTGCCAGCGAAATTATCATTAAAAAAGCGATCGGCGACCCGAATGGGATGCTCTTCTTCAAACCATTTTACGGGGTTATCATTGATAATGATGCCGATAATGCCGTAGACCGATACGATGGCAAGGATAAAGGCAGAAAAGATGATGCTTTTAGGGCGTTGGGTGCTGCTGCGGCCGATCAGCGTCAGAATACGGCTCATGAGACTGCGGTCGGTGTCCGTCTCGGTGTTAGGACGGCCATAGCCCGCTAATGTTTGCTCAGGGATCATCATCAAGTAAGCCGGAATAAATAAGATGGTAAGCAACCAAGCTAGGGCGACGCCAATGGCGACAAAAATACCAAATACTTGAACAGGCGGTACTGGGGCCAATACCAGTGATGCAAACCCTGCTACGGTCGTCAAGGTGGTGAATAGCATAGGTTTGAATAGGGTCTGCATGACATGTTTGAGTGTGTCACGTTTATTGTTATAGCTGGAATAGCGATCAAAAAATTCGGACAAGATATGCACCGAGTCTAATACTGCAATCGGCATGACAAAAATCGGAATCATCGAGCTCATAATGTGAATCGTATAGCCTGAGATGATGAGCAATGCCATCGTGACCAGAGATGAAATCATCGCCACAATCATCGGTGAGATGATAAGAATGGTGTGTTTGAAAAAATAGAATAAGAGACCGAAGATGACCAACATGGCGAGCGGCGCTGAAATAGCCATTTGAATAAACATCTCAACCCCAAAGGTGTCTTCAGCGACAGGTAGGCCTGTAATATGGAGCTTGTCTTGTTCAGGCCAGTCTGCGGTATGGGCTAATAAGGCTTCCCGAACGCGATAAGAGGCTTTTTTGCTGGTTAAGGGCAGGTAAAGGGCAATGGCTTTGCCGGTATCAGAGACCATGGTGCCGTTAAGTAGTGGTAGGCGTTGCGCTTTTTCTAATAAGGCTAACGCTTGTTGATCGGTGTCAGGTGGCGTGGCCATTAACCAAGAAAACTGTACCGCCCCAAGGCCTTGTTGTTCGATATTATCCACCATGGATGGGGCAATCATATCGATTTCAATCACACCTTCTTGTGTTTGTGTGCTGTCATCTTGCCAATGTAGCTGGCGTGCAAATTCGGTTAAATCATAAATACGTTGTAGTGTTTGCGCGTTAAATACCCCTTGCGGGTGTTGGTTATTTTCAATACCAACGACGACCATATCGGATAAAGAAAACACCGTTTTATTCTGATGATGCAATTGCCTTACTGGTGCTTGCTCAGAAAGCATGTTTTCTGGATCTGTATCAACCGTGATGGGTTTTAACAGTGGCATAGCTATAAAATTAGGCAATATGGCCAGGAGGATCACAAAAGCAGATATGATGTAAATCGTTCGTGTGATGTGTCGGGAATGATTAAGAGCGTAATGAACAAAATGATCCGTTAATGATGATGGGTTCATAATCTCTCTTTATCGCTATGTCGTTGCAGGAAGGAGGTAACAAGCTTATATTATCCTTTCTTTTTGTCATGGATGAAAGAAAATAAAACGGCTCGTGTTTTAACGTGGGTTATGCCGAATGCCTAGCGCGAATGAGACGGTTTTACATGTGCTTTTGTCGGAAGCCTCTGTCTGCAAAGATCGCTGGGCATTTGGATCAAATTGATTAATTGAAGGTAATGTGAGAATGGCAAAAATCATCATAATAGGCGCCGGTATTGGTGGCATTCCCATGGCATATGAATTACGCGCCGCGATTGCAGATGAACATGATATTACCTTGGTTTCAAATAGCCCGACGTTTCATTTTGTTCCTTCAAACCCTTGGGTTGCAGTGAATTGGCGACAACGCGAAGACATTACGGTTGACCTTGCGGCGCCTATGCGCTCAAAAGGCATTTTATTTTCTGCTGAGGGGGTGAGTCACATTAAGCCGTCAGAGAATAAAGTGATTCTGGGTAATGACAGTGAGCTTGATTATGACTATCTGGTTATTGCTACTGGGCCGAAGCTGGCTTTTGATGAGATACCGGGGCTAGGGCCTGAGTACTTCACCCAATCCATTTGCCATATTGATCATGCTGAAAAAGCACAATCAGCGTGGGAGTCTTTTGTGCAAAACCCTGGGCCAATTGTGATTGGTGCCGCAGCAGGGGCATCTTGTTTCGGTCCTGCTTATGAGTTTGCTTTTATTTTAGATGCGGACCTACGCAAACGAAAAATTCGTGACAAAGTGCCGATCACCTATGTGTCTCCCGAACCTTATATTGGTCATATGGGGCTTAATGGGGTCGGCGACTCGAAAACGTTATTAGAAAGTGAGTTCCGTGCGCGCCATATTGATTGGGTAACGAATGCTCAAATTACTGCTGTCGACCCGCAGCTCATGCATGTCACGGAATACGATGATGATGGGCAAGAGAAAAAGCAGCATCAATTGCCTTTTGATTATGCAATGGTGTTACCGGCCTTTACTGGGGTTGATGCGGTACGTGACATTGCTGAGGAGGGTGTGACCAATCCACGGGGATTTACATTAGTTGATCAATATCAACGTAACCCTACATTTCACAATATTTATTCTATTGGCGTGGGTGTCGCGATAGCGCCGGATAAACCAACGCCAGTCCCTACGGGCGTGCCAAAAACGGGTTATATGATCGAGTCGATGGTGGCGGCGGCCGTTGAGAATATTGCTGCCGAGCTGGAAGGGAAAGCTCCGACAGCGGAAGCGACTTGGAATGCGATTTGTTTCGCAGACATGGGCGATACCGGTATCGCGATGGTGGCCTTGCCACAAATACCGCCACGTAACTTATCGTGGTCTAAGAAAGGTAAATGGGTGCATTATGCCAAGATTGCCTTTGAGAAATACTTTCTCCACAAAGTGAAATCTGGTTCGACGAGCCCTATTTTTGAGAATAAGGTGCTGTCCTTATTAGGTGTAGATAAGCTTAAAAAAAATCAATAAAGTTATATTAGAACGATTTAAGTTTTGCACTGACTTTATGGAAAAATTTGTGCTTTTTGTTGGCCGCTTCGCTGGCTAAAAAGTTAATTTGAATCGCATTGCGCGTGCCTTCAAAAGGCGGATAGCCGTGCCAGCAATTATCGGTCACTTTAAACGCGATTAAGCATCCTGCTGTGGGATTGATTTCATCTGCCACATCATTCATATCTTCGCTATTGAGGATGCGTAAACGTCCAGTTTCAGCAGGCCAATCTTGATTAAAATAAATTAAAATTGTCAGTAGTTTTGATTTAGAGTCCGTATGAACTCGACCATCTTTTAACCGAGAATGACCGCGATAGGTGATCATCAATGGTGCCTGAGTGACATCGGTATGGAATTTATCCGTTAAGGCTTGGCGAAAAGCGGTGCTATCAATCGCTTGGTGTAAGTTTTTGAATGTCTCTGTCAGGTGTAAATCTTCTTCATTAAAGCTGCCGCCACTGTTAATGACAGGGAATTCAGCTACTAAATCGGATAAATGTGTTTCAGACAGTGCTTGTGGGATCGCCATATAAGGGAAAGGTGCGTTGTTCAATGGCGTTTGTTCAATTAATGCGATATTAATCATGGTGTTTATAAGTCGGTTACAGTTTTATGACACTAGTTTACGCCTTTCTTTTACGCTTAGCAGCTTATTTCGTGCTATGGCTTGGTTTTGTCAATTGTTGGGCTAAACGTTTGACTTGCATATCATATAACGCCAATTGGCCGCCTGTTCTGATGGCGGTCGCGGCAAGGCTGCCTATGACAATTAATAAAACGACGGCAATGGCCCAAGCGAGAAAGTAAGTGAGGTTGAGTGTTGCTGCTTTTTTGTTTGTTTGAGGAGGAATGGCGCGAGGTTGCTGGCTGGGAATACTTTTTTCTGCGACAGATGCGATAACGGCATTGAGATGAGAGCCTTGTTCAATGGCATCGGCAAAGCGTTCGATCCGTTGTGGTTGTTCGTATAAATGCCATGCTTCAAAGATGACTTTGATGCCGATAAATAAGCCAACTAGCAGCATAATAAGCCCTAGTAATCTGACAAATAAAGTCAGCCAATCGGTGGCTGTTGAGTTATCCATAGCGCAGGCTCCATGTCAGTAAACATTGTATTTGGCACTTTAACATGATTTGAGAACGATCAAAAAAGCCAGCCTGAAAACAGGCTGGCTTATGATTGAAACGTGTTGCGTTGGTTTAACTATTTGTGAATTCTGGATACGCTTCCATACCACATTCACTTAAGTCGACACCGGCATACTCTTCTTCTTCATTGACACGAATGCCCATGACCGCTTTCAAAATACCCCAGACAATTAAGCTGGTAACGAAAACCCATACGAAGATAGTGACTGCACCAACTAATTGACCGACCATATTGGCATCACTGTTTGTTAATGGTACGGCTAAAAGTCCCCATAAACCAACAACACCATGGACAGAGATAGCACCGACTGGATCATCGATTTTCAATTTGTCCATTGCGACGATGGATAAGACGACAATCAAGCCACCGACAGCACCAATCAATGTTGCTTCAAAAGCAGAAGGGGTATCTGGTCCCGCTGTGATAGCGACAAGACCGGCTAATGCACCATTTAAAATCATGGTTAAATCAGCTTTACCAAACATGATTTTAGCGATAATTAATGCGCCAATGACACCACCGGCTGCTGCGGCATTGGTATTTAAGAACACCATTGCGACGGCATTTGAGTTAGCGATATCACCTAATTTCAAGACGGAACCGCCGTTGAAACCAAACCAGCCCATCCATAAGATAAAGGTACCTAATGTCGCTAAAGGTAAGTTGGCACCAGGAATCGGTTTCACTTCACCGTTAGGACCATATTTGCCTTTACGTGCGCCTAGTAAGATAACACCTGCTAATGCTGCAGCTGCACCGGCCATATGAACGATACCTGAGCCTGCAAAATCAAGGAAGCCAAAGTCATCACCAAGATAGTACATACCAAAAACGGCATTACCACCCCAAGTCCAGCTACCTTCCATTGGGTAGATAAATGCTGTCATGACGATAGCAAAGAAAGCAAAAGCACTAAGCTTCATTCTTTCTGCAACGGCACCTGATACGATTGACATCGCAGTTGCTACGAATACAACTTGGAAGAAGAAGTCTGAAGCACCAGAGTAAACTGATCCGCCTTCAAACCCAGCTTCTGCTGAAGCGGCTAAAGCGTCTTCTACCAAGGTATCACCGCCGGCAATGCCTTCTAATAAGAACCCACCGCCATACATGATGTCATAACCGATGACCAAATAAGCGGTACAGGCAATGGCAAATAGTAAAACGTTTTTTGTTAAAA
>JAIBDY010000008.1 GCA_024685995.1 Piscirickettsiaceae bacterium
CTTTCCTGGGATGCAGTTACAGGAATCTGAATGGCAGGCGTGTTTAGCGACCGTCAATAACCTCAAAACCAAACCAGAATATATGGTGCTCAGCGGTAGTTTGCCTACAGGGGTGCCCGATGACTTTCTGGGTCGTGTCGCTAGAATGGCTGCAAAACAAGGGATAAAAGTGATTCTGGACACCTCTGGTAATGCGTTGATAGCGCCATTGAAAGTCGGCGTTTACATGGCAAAACTTAATCTCAAGGAGTTTTATCAACTGGGCTATACCGGTGAGAACGATCATAACAAGCAATTGGCTGCTATGGCCAAGATGGTAGAAGATGGCTTTGCCCATATTCTGGTTTTGACCCTCGGCGATCAAGGTGCGCTTCTAGCCGACCGGAATGGTAAGCTGATGCATATCGCAGCTCCTTTCACCAACGTTGTCAGCCATGTTGGTGCCGGTGACAGTTTTGTTTCTTTAATGTTATACCAGTTATGTTCGGGAAAAACGGTTGAAGAAGCCTTTCGATTTGGGGTTGCGGCAGCAGCAGCGGCCATACAAACAACGGGCAATCAAATTCAGGATATGCACAGTGTCGAGAAAATTTACCGTGAGCTTGGCGGAAATTAAACTACGACAGTCAGCCGATTCGATCTCCGTTGGCTTATGATTTACAGAACGCATTACGTTTCTTCGACTTAGTAACAAATTGCCGGAGGAATATTTCGCTTAAATTCTATCTAAGATCGATTAATTTAGACGGAATGGAGTAAGCAAATATGGTTTAGAAATCTTCAATTTAATTTAGTCATTACACTTGTTAACTTGTACTTAAAATCCATCTGCTTCACGGCCGTGCCGGTTCTATTCCGGCCCTAGGTACCAACAAATACGATGCCCAGCAGTTAATTCTGCTGGGGCTTTTTTGTCTAGTATATATGAAGGTCTTGCGTTATTTTTGAACGCCCAAAAGGCCGCCAGACAAATAATATTTCGTGTTGTTTCATTACTTCAAGGGCGTTATCGAATTCTGGGATTAGGCAAAACCGGTATGAGCTTTGTCTACGATAAAAAAGCACCGAGAGTTTATATTTTTTGGGCGTGGTTGCCTTACCTACACAGCTGATGACTCAAACCATGCCCTATCAGTCCCTTCGACTGAATTATTCATGTATGCAGATAGCTCCCGATTGGTGCAATGCTCTTTCCGATTTTTCTTCATTTTGATAGACAAAATAGTAGTTCATAGCTTTCCCTGCCTGATTCCTGACACTTTAACACCTAGCTCAAGCGTGCACGAAGTGCGTCGCTTGCAGCTGTTTATTATGCATTACTTGGCCAACGATATTCCTTGTAATTCTATGCGAAGTTCTGTCAATTTATTAAGCAGCCCTTCAATATTTTTCTGGGCTGAACCTTCATTGGCAAGCCTCAGTCTTTTTACAGCTGCGAAAGCGTCACCTACACCAGCGGTATGCGGTGCTATCACCGTGTCGTCAAAAACTACTGAGCCGTTATCTGTGTTGGATAAAATATATCGAACATGCGTAGTGACCTCTAAATTCAATCCAAATAGTGGTTGGTCGACCTTAAGCATTTTTACCTCTAACTGATATTTTCCGTTATCTGAATAGAGGCCCTGAGATTTGAGGCTCTTTTTTACAGCACCAGAAAATGCTTCATTATCAATTTCTGAGGTCCACGCAGGGTTCGTTTTTTCACCACCGGACACTTCCCCAAGCCCCAAGTTTTCTTTCATTTCACCAGAGTATTCTTTTTGTTCACCGTGGAAAACCATGTTCTCCATCTTTGCGCCTGAAGCACATCCCCAAAGATATGAGCATATAATTAGAACAAACGTAACCCTTATAAATTTCACTTTTTTCTCCTTAGTTTGTATTGTATAAACAGTGTGTTTATGAAGCCTGTGGCTTCATAATAATTATTAAGTCATTGAAATTCATAGGCACATTTAGATTAGAGTTATTTTAAAGCAGGAGTTATCAGGCCAGCATTAGTCGCCATTTAGTGGCAAATAAGGCCTAGAACAGATTGTGTGCTTTTGTCTCAAGGATGAGGCTGTGATCATGCGTAAATCTCCTTTTTTCGATCTATTGAGTCCTTTATGTTTCAGGTAGGTATAGTAACCGTACCGTGTCAATTTATTTGCATTGGATGAAATATTTCATACTCTTTAATAATAAGCAACACTATAGATATTTAGGGGAGCTATGACATAGCGCCACAGTTTGGTGTCATATTCGTGTAATAAATAGCTTATATACTCTAAAGTCCCGCATAACTTACTCTCTAGATTATTTGTGAAACTCGTTACCGCATCCAAACTACTTCTTTCGGCGATTGTTTTTTTGATTTCAGTATCCATAGCTATTGGTATATGGGGGTGGAATGAGCTGGATAAACCCTATCAAATTAACCAGGATTTCCAGAAGCGCAAGGCCTTATTTGATGTCGATGTGCGTATTTTATTAGAACGCTATCTGGCTTCTGGGAATGCAGATTTACTCCAGCAGGCTGAAAGTAAACTGGCGCAATTGATCGAAAGTGACATCGAATGGCTAGAGGAAGAAGACAATGAAAATATTAAACATGCTGTCAAAGCGATTCAAGAAAATGTCCAGCTTATCCGAGCCGCGGGTAAGTTAGCTGCGGATCCTCAAGGGTTATTAATCAATAATGAACGAGAACGCTCGGGTGATATTAATTTATTATTGAGCTATGTCAATAAAACCAAGGGTGAGCGCTTAGCTTTACAGGTCGCTTTTCTATCAGAATTGACCCGTCTGAGTGAAGCACTTAATCAGATTGGGCGCTTGAGACAACAATATTTTGGCGCGACGGATGTCAACGTGCAAGCAGCGTTGGTGAGTAAAAATGAAGAGGTCTTGATGCGTGCCCAAGCATTACTTTCGTTGCCTAGTTTAGGCATTTATAGCGAGGTTGATGAGGATGCTTTGGTGGCCGAAGAGCCTGAAGAAATTGGTCAAAGAAGCATTCAGTCCATTATTTCATTGACGAAAAGATATGATAAAGAGCTTGAGAACACGATTAATCTAGATCAACGCATGCAAGAGAGCCGTGTCGTGTTGATTGACTCGTTAACGGCACTATCGACATTATTGACCAATCTTTCCGGTCAGATTGAGCTGATAAAGTCGAATATTTCGACGAAGGTTGCATTGATGCTGTTGGTGTCAATCGGCTTAGTAGTGATAGCTGTTGCGGCCTTGTTTTTCTTGCAAAATAGGATGATAGGCTTTTTAATTCAACTCGAGTCCTTTTTTAGAAAATTGCTCAATGCAGACTATAAGCAGCAGCTCAACTCAAATTTTAATTTTAAAGAAGTGCTGTCGGTCGAAAACTCGGGACGACAACTACAAACTTATTTAGCCAGCCTCGTTGATAAGTTAAGTTCTGAATCTGAAAGAGTTGTATCTGCCTGTAATGAAATGCAATCGGTATCTGCAACGGCGGTCGATTTAACAAGAAAACAAGACGAATCAACAGCTCATGTAGCCGCTGCGGTGACGGAATTATCCTACTCATTTAAAGAAGTTGCTAATAATGCAGCGAATGCCTCTGAATCCGCTAACGTTGCCGATGATGCGACATTGGCTGCCAAGCAACAATTATCGTTAGCCGCCACTGCGACGCAAAAGATGGTGACTGATTTATTAACCGTAGAAGAGGTGATGGTACGCCTTGAAAAAGGTGGGGAAAGTATTGGTGTCGTCTTAGAGGTGATTCGCGGCGTTGCAGAACAAACCAATTTATTAGCATTAAACGCGGCGATAGAGGCCGCCCGTGCAGGCGACCATGGTCGCGGTTTTGCCGTGGTGGCTGACGAAGTAAGACAATTGGCCTCTCGCACAACACAGTCAACAGAAGAGATTCGCAATATTATTCAAGATGTTATCGCAATCAGTGCTGAAGCAACGCAGACACTGAAACAACAAAGCCAAGAAGCTTCATATTGCGCTCAGCAAGCCACGGACGCTGAAACGGCGATAACGCCTGTGGTGTTAGCGGTTGAAAATATTAAGGCGCTTAATACAGCTATCGCAGTAGCGACACAAGAGCAAACTTTGACCGTAGATGAAATAGCGCGCAATACGGAAGAAATCAAAGTGAATTCGGAGTTTGTCAATTCGAATATCTCTGATATTAAACGGGCAGGGGATAGCTTGTTGGATGTGAGCGAGACATTGAATGGCTTAATTCGACAACTCAAATCTTAGTGAAGGCACTAGCCTTTAGCTTCACCGCCATCGGGTCGGCCGCCGCCTTGACATGTCATGGTTGTCAAACCAACCACAAAAAAACAATGGGGTTTCAATCGACTTGTATATCTAATCGTATTGCCTATATAATCAGACAGGTAATGAGAAGCACGTCACAAAATATTTAAACGCTAGGCCGTTTAAATGACGAGCATGGATATTGGGTTCAATAAAGAGCCTTGTTCAAATAGCACGAATTCACCAACTATCCACAGACCTAACCAGATAATTTAGCCCCTGAAAGTGCTGAATGTCAGTATGCGATTATCTTAAGCGATGGATTATGGAATTATTTTAAGGTGCTTTTATCGAAATATAAAGGCGCAGGTATTCGACGATATGAATAGCATGCCTATTCTCTTATAAGTTATAAATGAATTTAGATGACCTACTTAAGCGATAGACAAATTAAACAATTATTGTGCGATTACTTCTCAAAAGTAAGTGCCGAGCCTCATGGCGTCAGAACAAAAATACGCAGTCGTCCCCGGTCAGCCAATACTAGTTCATATAATAAGGCTGATTCATTGGCCGAGAGTAGCTTGTAGCATCAAACTGCTTGCGCATCGGACGCATGCAATTACGTTCTATTTAGCCTGGAACAAAAAAGAATATCGTTGCTGACCACTCAGCTCAGGCTTCCGCCTTCTCAAAACTCTAAAAGAGATGCTTACAAAGTGTCGTTCTGGTCATTCTAAGCACTTATTTTAATCGGGCTTTATTAGCTCTATCTCATCGCGCTACTGTTTAAGCTCTAGCTTAATGATCTGCAAGATCCAATCTCTTAGTTTAGTCAATTCTTGTGCATCGAGCCCTTGATGGGCTTTTTGTAGCAGCTGAGTGAGTTGGACTTGGTCGGATTTATTCAATCGATTAAAGCGGTCGCTAAAATAGTTGTTGTCACCGTTAACGCTGGCTACGGTGCGATCAGCATGTGTGCGTTTGAGGACCAGATCTAAAAAAGCGACGGCGCGGCCTAATAATGCAAAGCTGAACGTTAGGTTTTTAATAGGGCCTGCGGTCAGTGTTTTACCCGCGACAGGCAGGCCTTGGATAGTCAAATTTTCAGGTGTTGCGGTGGCAAAAATTGAAGCGGCGCCGGACAGTAGGCCGCCAGTCAGCGCGCCGGTCATGAGCGAAGCACCGCCGACGCCGATATCGATAACAACTCCAGCCGCGGCGCCGGCCGAGGCGGAGAGCATGACGATTTTTTTTCGATCGAGACCATATAAATACCAATGGCTACTGTCAAATAGATCGGGGTAGTCGATGTCTAATGTCGGCGTATCAATATGCATTTCAGGATGGGCATATAAAGCTTGGAGTTGGTTTTGCATATCGGTTTCAGTTTGGCGTAACGCTTGTTGGTATTCGGCTTTTAATGTTTTTTCTAGTGTTTGTTGCACAAATTCTGCGGGGACTTTGGTTTCGCTAACATGGCTCAGCATTTGGGCGAGATGCTCTGCCACCAATAATGCCGCTTGCTGCTCTATGCGTTTAAAATAGTCCTGCAGCGTGTCGATGGTGGACTCAAGGGCGTGACGCCATGGTTCATACAGTTCTGCAAAGGCGGTCAGGATCGTGAATTGTTTTTGCTGGTCAGCGGTCATGGGATCAAAGACACGTACCACGCTGAAAAATTGATTCAATGCATTTTGCCATTCTTGAACATAAGCCTCGCCTCCGATGGGGTTGATGAGCGCCATTCGCGGCTGACTGGTCCATTGTAGGATGGTCATTTCGGCTTCAAATTCTGGACTATAAGGTCGCGAGCCATCGATGACATAAATAATGCCCGCGCCGTCTAGAATAGGTTGCAATAGCGCGATTTCATCTTGGAATTTGGTATTGCCCTCGTGACGTTGTTGGCTAACAAAGTCTTGTATGACTTGTTGACGCTCGGCAGCATTGGGCGAGTGTTGCTGCAACCACGATAAGACTTGGCGAGGGCGTTGAAATCCGGGGGTGTCTATCAAGCGATATTGGGGGATACCGTCAATATTGAGTTCAAAGGCTTGTGCTGAAGTCGTGGTGCCTGAAATTTCAGAGATTTTGACGGCATCTTGCCGGGTTAAGGTCGCGACAATACTCGACTTCCCCTTATTCGGGGCGCCTACCACAGCAAACATGGGGACCGTCACCTCAGCGCCCATTTTTTAAGCTAATGTGGTGCTGTTGGGCAAAAAACTGCCAAGATTTCAGTTGGCTTGCATAACGAGCGTTATCGATCTCTTGGCTGAATAAGACTAAGTCTACGGCGGTGTGTTGTTGTAAAAGCTCAATACTGTCGGCCAATTCGCCGGTTGGCGTTTGCGCGGGGTCAACAATCATCAGTACTGGCCTTGTCCGCTTGTTGGCAGGCGACGTTAACCATTGTGCATCTTCAAGCCAGTTTGCATTGCCTAGGTTTTTGACAGTGGCCAACGCACATTTTGGTTGCTGCCAACTGATGAGATCGACACCGGGCTGGTGGATGTCGATGGGCTCGAGCGAGGCATACCCCGCTTCAGAAATCATCGGTTGCTGGCTCACTTGATGGGTTTGTGCGACGAGGAATTGTTCGATATCGCCACTATTGATGATGCTCCAGCGTAGCTGTTTCACAAGACGTTGACGTAAGAATACAGCGAGTAATAACCGCGGCAAAATGCCATATACGATCATCGCCATCACCAAGGTCAACCACCAACTTTCTCCTGAAACGCCATAAAATGCACTATCTTGCACGACCAAGCGACTCTGGCTAATCAGTTCTGCGCTGGGCGATGCAATAAACCAGTGCCATGGCCAAGAGAGTAGGGTCATCAATTGCGTCATGGTTGTATCGTTAGTGATGAGTGTTGACGACCAAGCAAAACGGTAGTCTTGGAAAGTTGCCAAGACGAAAAAGCCGAATAATGCTGAGGCGGAAAACCATAAAGCCAATGTTTGGCTTTGCCAAAATAACCATGGTAATAATAGGTTTTTATAAGGTGAAAAGGGGCTTAAGCCGAGTTTCTTAACCAGTATGGCTTGAAAAGGGTGCCCAGCAATATGTTGTTTTGACGGGGAGAAAACGGAAAAATAAACGCTACTCAAGGTCAACAACAACGGAATAAAGGCAAATAAGGCGAGCGGCAGCCATAAATTAATAGGTTGGGTAGGGTTGTAGTTGAGTACGCTAACCATAGTCGCAAAACCTGTAATGGCTGCTATCAGGCCGAGGAATCCGAAAAACCAAGGCTTCGGCGTTATCATGCGTTGTTGTTTTCGCCATTGATTTAAATAGTCGTTGGTCGAAGAGGCTTGTCGTACGGGGTTCTCTAAATGGGGCAATTTAAGCTTGTTGTGTGCGACAAAGAGACGAAAGTTTAGCCACTGAAACAGTGCCGTGTTCGTACCGTTTTTGAAGAAAAAATGTAATATCGCTTTTGTCGGTAATGATGATGCCATAGCTAACCTAAGTTCCCAAGACGATGCCCGAGTGTTTGTTTTGGTGTTTCGTGCGATACAACTAAGATAACAGTATAACTAACAAACCGCGCCAGCATTTCATGTTAAGTCTGCAGTATAAACCGAGTTCATGTGGCACATTAGCGATAAGAGATAAATTTATAATTTGTTCCATGTGAAGCATTATTCAAAGCAAAACACAAAGCTTCCCGCTCAAAGGGCATGCAGATTCAATTTAGGCTTGCGGTTAGTAGGTGATAGTGACGGTCACAGTATCACTGTAACTGCCGCTGGGTATCGATTGGGGGGCGGGAACACGACCATAAATGGTCAGGTTCTGGCTGCTTCCTGTACCAGTGTTATTGGCCGTATCGACATCAAGGGTGTTACCCCAGCGTAGATTGTGAGCACTGTCGCGGTAAAGTTCATATTGAACATAATTACTGGAGGCATCAAGACGCATACGGCGGACTGTCCCATTGGCATGGAGGCCATTATCGAGCGATACTTTCCATGGTGTGGTCTTGGTGCAAGTAAAGCTGAAGTTAGTGGTTTGATCATTATTATTGTTGATCAAGCCGGGTACAGTACCAAAGTTGAGGTCGTTGACAACATCGATCTCGCAACTGGCAGGCACAACGGCGCTAGCGCTGAAGGGAAAAGTAATACTGCCGCCACCGTTGCCACCACTGGTGCAACTAGCAGGCCAGCTTGGTGTGCCTAATACTTCTTCTGCATAACGATAATCTAAGCGGGTATGACCACCAGTGAATAGGCTCTGGTAATTGTCGGCGGCGAGGCCAAGTTGTGCGGGCACTTGACCATACAGCGTGACCGATTCCATGCCTGAGCCGCCCAATACTGGGACGGCATACTGTAGGTCAATATCGACATCATCAGTGACACTGTCTCCCCAAGTTTGGCTACGACTTGCATCACGATAGATTTGAAATTGTAATGGGGCTAGTGAAGCGTTACTCATGTTCCGAGAGTTAATGCTACTACCCGTGGCGCTACCCGCACCAAGATTAAGACACATGCGTACTCGGGCGTTGGCTAATACAGATAAACCGGCAGTGTGGCAATCGACCGTCACCGTCGCCGTATTATTTTGCATCGTGCCCATACTGATATTACCAAAGGTTAAATTACTGGCACTCGCACTACAGTCGGTTATCGAAACAGCCTTGCATGGGAAGCCGAACAAAGTGATGATAAATAGGCTCGCGATTGGCTGATTTACTGTTGTCATAGCGAGGTCTCTTTTAGACATGGGACAGGGCCGATATAACTGATCGGATCTTTAAGCGTGGGGTAATCGAATTCGGCGTAGCATGTGCTGTTAGGTAAATCGACACGGATGCGGTTTTTGTCTTGTAAGTTTTCAAGATAGGTTTCGCCATCAAAGCCTACAAATACTAAGCTATCGGGACGACTTTCTTGGTGTACACGACTCGCGACAGGTAAGGGCTGACCACGAGCATCGGTTAGCAGCACGATAGCGGCACGCACTTTTTTCACAGAGAATTGTACTAGCGTGCCAGCACGATCGCTTGGGGTTGTTACCTGATCTACGATAGTGACTTTATTATCAATGGGTAAATCCATAGGGTCAATTGATAGCCGGTTATGTTGCCAAGCGTTGAGTCTAGTCACTAGCAGGTTACCCTTATCATTAGTGTACCCAATGTTCCGATTTTCCAGTTTAACAGGCACATTGGGAATACCGTTAGTAGACACAACGGCGAAGCTATCATTGATGCGCCGTGAGGCAAAACCTTGGCGATTCATCCAGACGAGGCCGCCGCTGGCTTGGGCATAACTGGCATGTTGATCTCCGCTGCGAGCTATACCAGCAGCAACACGACCATAATTACCTTGCCAACTACCTTCTGCCGAGGTGTTGCTCATATTGCCATTATGTCCATTTTGAAGCCGCCAACCGTAACCGCCATCACTGGGCAATGCACGTTGTAGGCTGGCTTGATAACGGTTTCTGTTTGCATTGCGTTGCACATTACTACTGAATTGATAATGACGGTCAAAACTAAGATTAATGCCAAATTGCAGGTTGCGGTCTGCACTGTCGTTGAGATTTTGATTATAGGATAGATTGAGGAAAATACCGCGACTAATGCTATTACTCCAGTAGACACCGGCATAGCGCGAGGGTCGCTCATCACTATCAGCATAGTCGAAGCGAGTGGCATTGATGCCAACATTCCCAAAACCGACCGCATGCACGCCCGCGAGTATTTGTTCGCTGATTTTCGGTGGTGCGCTACCATAGCGCGTTGCAACATCACGATAGCTGCCGAAGCTACGCTGGCTGGCGGCCGAAAAATTGAAGTGACTGTTACTCCAACTGTAACGCCAAGCTGTCTGGTGGCCCTGTGCATTGCCTTCATGACTACGCGAGTGAGCGAGGCTAATCACACCTGCCAATTGTGGTTGCCAGACTACACCGATACCGCCATTCAGTAAGTCACCCCCCGTTTCAGCATGACTTTCCATGGTGAGTTGGTTAGTCACGCCGTAACGAATACTGCCAGTGGCGACCAGTTCGTTTGCATAAGCAAAGGAACGGATACCATAGTCTTCATGAACCTTTCCAAGGTTTAATGACCAGTCTGATAGCCCTTCGGCGAGTAACTGTTGCGTACTGTAGAACGGAATATCAATCGTGGTGGTGCGGCCAAGTATATCGGTGGTTACCACTTGTGCCAGGCCTGTGCCAGTGATGCCGGGTACGGTTGTGAGTTCAAAGGGACCTACAGGCACCTCGGACTGATATCGGCGCATGCCATCGATGTAGAGTTCGACGGAGGAAGGCACCGTGGCTTTGCCGACAAACGAAGCCAGCGGCGAGGTTGTGCGGTAGGGCTGTAGTCTGAAATTACGACTAAACTGGATACCCCCAAAGCGTAAGGGACGGGTCCAACTCAATCCACCACTGATGGCATCGCCGAGGATGACGCGTGTTGCATGCTCAGGAAATGACCATTCACCAAAGGTATCCAGTGCCACGGTCTCGTTGTGCCAATCGTTGTTTGCCGTGCGTTGTGCACGAGTGATGGCGCTATGGCTAAAGACGCCGCTACCAAACCCAAATAGTCGAAACTCGGTGGCGGCCGACGCTAAACGGTGGTCGCCGTCTTGATTGAGGTAAATATCGTAGTTGACTAAGGCGCCTGGCGAGGCCATGGCTGTCGGAGCTGTTTGTGGCATCCCCGCCCAGAGTGTGGTTGTCGGTAGCGACAGTAATGATAATGGCGCGGTGAGTTGTAACTGTTGGGTGTTGACACGGTACGCTACCTCAAGCCCCGGCAGAGCGCTTAATGCGACGCTATCCTCGGAATCATAATTTTGTAAGGTGAAGCCTAACTGTCTTAGGTCGCTAACTTGGGCGAACAGCTCATTACCTTGTTGGGTAATAGCCAGCAGCGTCGGCTGGCGCGTTTGATTGAGAATCACTTCTAGATATAAAGTGATGGCCTGTTGCTGATTCACATGATCGATGATGGCGTTGGCTGACAGGTAGCGTTCGCCGGAGACCTCTCCAGTTAACAATGCTCCCATCAGTAACGTTGCTAATCGTCTAGTCCGTCGCAGTAATCGGGACAAGAATACGCTCGACCAATTCACCATTTATCCTTGCCGTAAATGTGCCACCACTGCCCAGTTTTAGGCCGTCTGGCAGTAGCCATTGTCGTTGCTGATTGGGTAGTACATAACCTGAAAGCCCGGGCGCGATGTTTATGCGTTGTTCGCCCTGCTGCCAACTAAGGTCGGCAATCTGGGCGTGACTGTTGCCTTCATTACGGATGTGCAGAAAGTGACTGTCGTTGTCTTTGGTTAAGCGCGTATTCAAGATCGGCTCAATAGTAATGTGATTTGGCGGTGTGAGAAAGACGGGGATGGAATAACGCAGTCGAAACTGTAGACCATCGGCTGGGGTATTGTCTGTTGTATCTAAAGGCACCGGGACTTCATCGATGAGGATCCGATAACTGCGTTCGGTGGTGGTTGGCGGCTGGCCGTTACGGACTATCCGTACTAGTTGCTGAACATTGGGCGCCAGTTGCAACATTGGTGGGCTAGCGACAATAGCCTGACTAGGCAGCAATTGATCTTCTCCATCTTGTTGCCGCCATTCAAATACACGAACTTGAGCATATACAGTCGCTTTACCAGTGTTGATTAGCGTGAGTCCAGCGGCGTTACGTTCTGAGGCAACAAAAATTTGGGTGGGGGAGACCTGCATGCTGGCTTGACTGAGAGAGCAAACTAACATCAAAAGCGGTAGTGTTATCCTCGTCAGTAACCGCTTTAGCGTGGTGTTGAGTCGTAACTTTATCACCGCAACACTCATCATTACCAAGTGATAGTGGCGGTGACGGTATCTTTATAATCCTGCGCGGGCGCGCTAGCACTAGGGACTTGGGCATAAATAGAGTGATTTTGTATTGCACCACTGCCAGTGAGACCGCCTTTAACAGAGCCAAAGGTCGTGTCGTCACCCCACAGCGTTGTGTAGGTATCAGAGTAGAGCTCGTAGGCGACAAAGTTGGTATTGACGGTTTGACCAATCATGCGCCGAGAGGTCGCGTCTGCATTTGCGCCGCTATTCAATGCGACGGTGTATGCCGTACCTTGCGTGCAGGTAACGTCAATAGAGGCGCTGCTGACCTGAATATTGGTTGCTGAGGAAGCTTGACTACCAAACACAACATTACCATCAGTCGAAGTGTCAATGCTACAGCTTGATGTGATCGTAATAGTGACATCAAAGTTACCGGTATCACTACCGGCAAAAACCAGTGGTGCGAAACCAAAGATCGATACTTTGGCAAGAACCTTAAGAAGGGTGTAAGGATTAAAATAGTGCATAATATTTGTTTTTCCATCCTGGTGTGACAATTATATGACAGCGCACTAAGCTATAGGATTATCTGTTTGTTGACAAGATCTTACCGGTGGATTACGGCAAAAAATGTGAACGGTCGCCCATTATTTGTCCTTGCTGAATGCCACTGGATCGTTCGTATGTACGGTGTGACGGTCTAAAATGGTGCAATAATCAAGTTGAATGCCGTAATGGTTAATTGTCGAAATAGAACAGGCCACAAAGGGGGGGGCAATATGATCGCTTTGCGATGCCTCGCCTATACCGAAGATGGCTGTTGATGAAATGTGCGCGATACTAAGAGCCGGAAAATAAAACCGTATTGGCGGTCTCGATCACTTCTGAAACGATCGGGTTGTTGATTTTCTTTTCGACGGAAATAGCGTAGAAATTCTCTGACAGCGCCTCGGTCTGACCGATAAACTCGACATCATTTTGTT
Organism: Piscirickettsiaceae bacterium; assembly: GCA_024685995.1. Taxonomy (GTDB): domain Bacteria; phylum Pseudomonadota; class Gammaproteobacteria; order Nitrosococcales; family Methylophagaceae. The sequence continues at coordinate 13,066 of JAIBDY010000008.1, forward strand.
GCATCATGGCCGCTTTAATAACCGTCGGTGCGATATATATCCCGACACCTTCTTGGCCAAAGGCTTTCATCAGTGCGCTGTCATCAAATTCTGCCACGATATGGGGTTGGAGGCGGTTATGGCTCAGCCATTGTTCAATATCTAACCGTAGTTGGCTGCCACTATTAGGTAGCAATAATGGGGCGCCATTGAGGCATTGTGGAAAGTCACCAGACAGGCGTTTTTTTATCGCCTTAGTCGCAAAAAAACTAATCGATGAGTGTCCGAGCTTATGGCTAAAGCCTCGGGTGCTGACATTGGGTGGAATGGGCCGATCCGCAATCACTAAATCAAGTCGATGGAGCGTCAAGTCTGCGAGTAAAGTGTCGATGTCGGCTTCACGGCAAACTAATCTGGTGGCATTAGGCATTTTGAGTGCAGGGAGTAAAATTTGATGAGCGATTAATTTCGGCACAACATCAACCACGCCGACTTTAAATAAAAGTGGTTGGATGTTTGGTTGATATTGCATCATTTGTTCTAGTTCATTGCCTAGCGAAAATATTTCATCGGCATAGCTCAACACCTGTTGGCCAATAGGGGACAATTCTAGATTACGCCCAACTTTCTTGAATAAGGCGACGCCGTAATAGTCTTCGAGCAGACTCAGTTGACCGCTAATGGTTTGTGGTGTGATATGTAGGCGTTCGCTGGCCCGAGCGATACTGCCTTCTTTCGCGACCGTCCAAAAGTAATGTAGGTGCTTGTAATTGACCATGAAAAATACCTCGGTTTTTACGATCAATATATATAAAAAATTCGACTTTTACTAATGTTTAGGCTGTTTTATTCTGAGCATCGTAACACTCAAAATTCATTAAGGAGACGGTTATGCAAGTTGATATACAAGCAAGATCTTTTACTTTGACGAAAGCGTTGAAAAGTTATGTTGAGAAAAAACTACAATTAGCATTATCAGGTTATGGCCGACATCGTCACTTCAAACGGGCAGTTATCAGATTGTCTGATGTTAATGGACCACGAGGTGGGGAAGATAAACTATGCCACATCCAAGTGATGTTAGCTGGGGTACCGGATATTGTTATTAAAGATACAGAACACGATATGTATGCAGCGATAGATCGTGCAACACAACGAGCAGGTAATGCCATTGTGCGTCGATTTGACCGTCAACGTAGGCGAGCCAGAAACCATTCACAACACACAGGGCAACACATCGTTGCCTAAGCTAAAGAGGAGTCAGTCATGGCTATTTCAAGCAAGACACAGCCAAATCAATCAGTATCAACCCTAGCCACTAATGGCGTACTTCGCAATACTTATATATTGTTATCAATGACATTGACATTCAGTGCGTTAACGGCTGGTGTAGCGATGGTCTTTAATCTGCCTCACCCAGGTTTAATAGTGACCTTGATTGGCTATTTTGGCTTATTGTTTTTGGTGTCCAAATACCAGAATAGCGCCACAGGGTTGGCATTAGTGTTTGCCTTAACCGGCTTTATGGGCTACACGCTGGGACCGATAATCAATAGTTATCTATCTTTACCCAACGGTAACCAAATTGTGATGACGGCCATGGCTGGCACCGGTGCTATATTTCTAGTGTTGTCTTTTTACGCCACAACGACACGTAAAGATTTTAGCTTTATGGGCGCATTTTTGATGGTCGGTATTCTCGTTGGCTTTTTAGCGGGTTTGGCGGCTATCTTCTTCGAGATGCCGGGCTTGTCGTTAGCGGTGTCCGCGATGTTTGTTTTATTGATGGCTGGCTTAATTTTATATGAAACCAGCAATATTATTCATGGCGGTGAAACTAACTATATTATGGCGACAGTCACTTTATATGTGGCCATATTTAACCTTTTCACCAGCTTGCTACATTTATTAGGCTTTATGGGGGATGGTGAATAAGTCCGCCTCCATAGCACCTAACGTCGAATATAAACCCTGATCCCAGTAGCGACTGCTACTGGGATTTTTTTGTTATAAGCGATGAATTAGAGACGACGACAAGGATGGCTTTATCTACCATCGCTTAAGGTATGCTGAAGACTAGAAACTAGTGGAGATTGGCTGGGTCAAATAAAATACGGCGTAGGGGATATCTAAATTGGCGATGGCAGACAGCGATAACAAACTGGCTTGGATTACCGGAGGAGGCTCAGGGATTGGTAAGGCATTGGCTTTAGCTTTAGATCAGCAAGGCTGGCAAGTTGTCATATCAGGTAGAACAGAGCCAAAGCTGCAAGCCGTTGCAGAGCAAGGTCGGCATATCGTCTATTTATTACTAGACGTGACAGACAGAGCGCAAAATCTAGCAGTATTTAATACCTTATGCGAACAATATGGCTTGCCCAATTTAGTGGTTTTAAACGCTGGAGACTATACCCCAATGCCCGCCGAGGCCTTCGACCTTGACTTGATTTATCGGTTGAACCAAGTGAATTATTTGGGGGTGATGAATGGTTTAGCGTCGGTTTTACCTGCGATGACTGCACGACAATCAGGACAAATATTACTGATGTCGAGTGTGGCGGGTTACCGGGGCTTACCCGATGCGGCACCTTATGGGGCGACGAAAGCGGCTTTAATCAATTTTGCCGAGTCTTTGCATAGGCCTCTGAAAGCACAAGGTGTTATGTTGAGAGTGGTAAACCCCGGATTTGTCACAACACAATTAACAGCGCAAAATAGTTTTAAAATGCCAGCGCAAATAACGACAACAGAAGCCGCCAAGAGAATAGTACAAGGTCTTGATAGTGATAGCTTTGAAATGACATTTCCGAAGCGCTTTACCTATGTTTTAAAAGTATTACGTTGCTTACCTTATCGGCTTTATTTCTTTTTGATCGGCAAAATAACGGGCAAATAGATGGCTTCACAACAGACATTGGATGCCTACGTCGCTTTTTTTGAGCATATGACAAGGGAAGACCTAACGAGACTGCCAGAATTTTTTAACCAGCAAGCGCATTTTAAAGATCCGTTTAATGATGTGTATGGGCTTGAACGGATCAGTACGATCTTTCATCATATGTTCGACACATTAACAGTCCCTAAGTTTGTTATTGAAGAAGCGGTGTTGAACGCTGATGTGGCCTATATTAAGTGGCAATTCACCGGTATCTTCAAAGCCAAGCCTATAGAGTTAATTGGTGTTAGCCGGGTTGTGTTTGATCCGCAAGACTTAGTCTCAGAGCATATTGACTATTGGGATGCCAGCGAACAGTTTTACATGAAACTGCCCATTATTGGCAGCCTGTTACGTTTTATACAAGGCCAAGCTGCAAGCTAATTACCAATCGAGTAAGTCAGATCTAAGCGCATCAGATAAAGGGTTCTCTGCTAACCATAAACCGACATAGTAGCGGGCAAAATCGATGTTGGGATGTTGATAAAGCAATTCATCATTAAATAACAAAGCAAGCCCCTTATCAGGATGAATATCGAGACGAAAACGATCCCCTTCGCTGACGTCTTGGTAAAAGGCATGCAAGGCGGCGACATCATTTTGATATAAGGCGCGTTGTTGCGGCGAATGCTGGCGGCCCAGCGCCACATCAGCGCCTTCAATCAATTGTGCTTTTGACAAGGAGACTCGGTAACGGATTTCAAGCGAAAAAGGCCGTTCATCGTCTAGTAGTCGAGACGACTGTGCCCGAGATTCGGCATAGAGCGCAGCATTATAGACCTTGATAAAAATTAACCATGTTGCGGTCGCAGTGGACTTTAACTCAAGCTCGCCCCGGATCGGCGGGAAGTCAGGATGGGCAATGGGCATTGCCACGCTAACGCTGAGATTAAACAGCAATGACCACAGGATCCCAATAAGAATACGGTGTTTTATCATCATTTTTTTTGGAAAACCAGCGTGACTTCACCTAAAAAGAAGCCAAATTTAGTCATTTTAGCGCGATTGATTAATACGCCATCTTTCTGCAAAAACATCCAATCATCGAATTGCACTTGCACGGTACCATCTTGATAAGGCAAATTGAGTGTATAGGCCCAGTTCAAGGCATTGCCATAAGCGCGGCCTGTGGCATGACCAATTACATCCGCCGCTCGACCTTCATAATGATGTGCATCGATCTTGTTGATGGTCCATACACGTCGATCTAGGGTGCCATCGGCATAGACAAAGTCTTCTTCTAACACGAGGTTGCCTGCAACCATTTTTCCTAAGATCTCGACGGTAAACTGGCGTTCAACTTGACCTTTGCGGTTTTGAAATATGCCCCAAGCACGAGTGTGACCAAGAAAGTAGTCCTCAATAACGAAATGGGGTGTCTTGTTTTGATATTGCTCGACAGACATATTACTGCAGCCAGAAAAAGTAAGGAGTGATAATAGAATTAAGAGGCTTTTTGTCATGGCAAGGTTCCTCTGTTGAGTTGTTGGCGTAGGAGCTGGTGTTGCTTGCGGTCTAATGGAAAACGCCATATCGTCCAAGCAGCCACAAGTTTAAAAGGAATTGGCAACAGTCCGTAAAGTACAGATAGCGCCCATAAATTATTATCAGCGGGAACGGTGTGGGTATCAAAGCCCAACAGCGTTAATAAGGGAAAAGCAATACCAACAGCCAAGGCTAGCGATAATTTCGTTGCCATCCCCCAAAGACCAAAGAAAAAGCCACTGCGTTGTCCACCGCCTTCGCGACTATCAAGATCAATGACATCGGCTTGAATCGATGCCGGTAATGCCATGTCGATGCCGAGGCTAAGACCAGACAAAATGCAGATAATCAGGAAAGGCATAAAGTCACCAGCCCCTAAGGTCGGTACCCAACAAAAAATAGCGACTGCCCATAACATGGATACCCCCCAAATACGGTGTTTGTTAAAGCGTTGAGACAGCTTTACGCCGATAGGGAGACCAATTAAGCCACTGACAAAATAAGCCGACAGCAATAAGCCAAATTGCTCGGGTATGGCGAGAACATAGCTGACAAATAGTAAAAATAAGGTGGCCGGTAGGCCGTTAGCGATGCCATTCATAAAATAAGCAAACAATAACCGAGTGAACAGACGATTTTGTTTTAACAAGGTCAAACCAGCTTGAAAAGCGATAGGATCAGAACGCCGATTAGACTCCGGCACATTGAGCAAACAAAGTAGGACGGTAGCGGGGAGTAAAAAAACCAAAAACTGCGCCAGAACGATCAGCGCTTCACCGGGCGCATCACTGCTGATCCCCATGGCTAAAGGTAAGCCGGCAGCGAATAGTGTGCCGATTAAGATAAAGCTTTCACGACTGGCTGTAATTGTACTACGCTGATCATAATCGTTCGATAACTCTGCACCCCAAGCGGTATAGGGTAAAGTGAGTAGGCTCCAGGCTAAATAAACCAATAAGCTCCAGCATAATAGCCAATAAAAGCCACTGCCTTCTGGCGGGATGAAAAGTGCCAAAATGGCCATAATTAACATCGGGGTCGCTATGGCCATCAACCATTTTCGTCGCGATGGTAATGGTAACCAATCAGACAATAATCCAATCAAGGGGTCAGTGATGACATCACTGACCCGTGCAATCAATAGGGCTGTTCCCACAGCAGCAAGACCAAGACCGAACTGCTCGGCATAAAAAGTGGGCAAGTAGATATAAAGCGGTAACCCTAAAGCGGCCAGTGGCAGTCCGGGCAAACCATAAAACCAATAGCGACGACTAGCTGACATTGCTAATGTGGTTTGGCCATTAGGTATTGGTAAACCCCAGTGTGACCGGTTCGGAAAGCGGCCTCACAATAGGATAAATAATAGCGCCACATGCGGATAAAGCGCTTATCGTATCCCAGTGTTTCTACTTGATGGACAACATCATTAAAGCGCTGATGCCAGAGTAAGACCGTACGTTCATAATCACGGCTATAGTTAGTGGCCCGTTCGATCGCAAGTCCTGCATGCTGGGCGTGCTGAGCAAAGATTTCCGGAGAGGGCAACATACCACCAGGAAAGATATAACGTTGAATAAAGTCGACATTTTGTCGATATTGGTCAAAATATTGATGGTCAATAGTGATGGTTTGTAAGGCTATCTTGCCGCCGGGTTTTAGGCGTGAAAACAGCATATCAAAAAAATCAGGCCAATACGCTTCACCAACAGCTTCAAACATTTCAATACTCACAATATGATCGAAGGGTTGTTTTAAATGCCGATAGTCTTGCAAGCGTAAGTCGACAAGTTCATTCAAGCCGGCATCATGAACGCGCTGTTTTGCCCAAGCCAGTTGCTCGGTCGATAAGGTAATGGCTGTCACGCGATAACCTTGTTTAGCCGCATGTTCGGCAAAACCGCCCCAACCACAACCGACTTCTAGAATATGTTGTCCTGGTGACGCGTTGATAGAAGCTAATAATTGTTGATACTTTCGAGTCTGGGCTCGTTCTAGGGATTCATTGGGGGCAGCGAAGATGGCGCTGGAATAGGTCATGGTCGAGTCGAGCCATAAGCGATAGAAGTCATTGCCCAGATCATAATGTGCTGCAATATTTCGACGGCTACCTCGTTCGCTATTACGTCGGGCTAAGTGACGCAAGCGATGAAATAGGCGGACAAAACTATTGGCTTCGATATGCGTCGATAACGCGGTTAAGTTCAGAGTGGCCCAATACAAAAAATCGGATAAATTACGGGTATCCCAATCCCCTTGAATATAGGCTTCGGCAAAACCGATATCGCCATCACTAGTTAATTTTTTAATGATTTTCAATGCATTGTATATGGTGATATTGGCATCGGGCCCCGTTTGTTTGCCCTCGACAAGATAAGTTTCATTACCAATATGAATATGAAGTCGGCCTTGTTGACAAGTCGATAGCATACGATAGAGTAACTTGATGACAATCGGTGCTCTAGGGTCTGGCAATAATGTTATTTGCGCGTTTTGACTATCCATTCGCTTTTCACCTCTTGTTGTCCTTCTTGATAAGAATGAAATTTTCCTCCCCGAAGCCATATTTTCAATGCTTGCCAATGGATCATGAACATAATTTTGAAAGACATCATGGGCATCATAAAAAAGGCTTTGAGCAAATGCCGGTTGTTTAATTCTGTCAGCGTCGTGTTTTGCGATGCAATAAGATGGAGTTGTCCATTTTGATATTCGTTTATTAAAACTCCCAAACTGGACTTAGATTGACTGAATTTAAAGTGATATTGTTGATTCATACCAATAAACGGTGATACGTGAAAACGTTTGTCGGCAATACACTCCACAGGCCATTGCAAACTGTTACCTTTGGAGTGGTGGACGTAATGGTAAACGCCGCCAAAGGTATTACTGACCTCACTGATAATCGCGATCGTTTCCCCCTGACTGTTGTCACAATACCAAACGGCTATGGGGTTAAAGCCGTAGCCTAAAACACGTGGGAAACACGATAAGCGAATGCGCACAGCATCATCAATACCAGCATCGGCTAAGGTGCTTTCTACCCATGGCCGCCAAGCAGAACCATCCCGTGGGCCATGGTCTTGTGTTCGGACACTGAGTAAATTAAATCGATCTACACTTAACCATTTTAAAGCGGCGGCTTCTTGCTCAATAAGATCAATATCAATCAATAAGCCAAAAACACGATAGTTAAAGCGGTAGGCCATCGGCATCATCCGTTGATGCATGACATGTCCAAAAAACAGTTTACTCGCCATGGTTACCTCCGTTCCCAAGGAATAGGCACGGCTAGCTGTTTAGCAACAGAAACGGCCGAACTTAACGCGTCTTCATGAAAGCCATAACCAAAATAACTACCGGCAAACCAAGTTCTATTTTGTCCTTGCAATTGCTGAAGCTGTGATTGTGTGGCCATCGCCTGAAGATCAAAGACAGGATGCATATACTGAATCCGTCGAATAATCTTGTCTGGGTCTATCTGGTGAATCGGATTTAAGCTAACAAAATAGTCTTGAGATGGCTCCAACCCTTGCAAGGCATTCATCCAATAGCTAACAGACAGCGATGGCGTTGCCCCACCACTTTGCTTGGCAAGGTAGTTCCAGCAAGACCATACTTTAGGATGAGTTGGCATCAGATTAGGATCGGTATGTAAATAGGTGTCGTTTTCTTGATAATGAAATGCAGACAAGACAGCGTGTTCTTTAGCTGTCGTGTCTGCAAGCAGAGACAAAGCCTCATCAGCATGGGTGGCGATAACGACTTGATCGACGTTGTGTTGTTGACCATCTTCTAAAGTAATGGTCACTATATTCGCTTTTCTGTCGACCTTTTTAACGCCATTATTCACAATAACCTCTCCCGAATATGAAGCCAATAATTTGTCAACATAGCGTTGGCTACCACCCACAACGGTACGCCATTGTGGACGATTATTAACATTTAATAGGCCATGGTTATCGAAAAACTGAGCAAAATTTTTGGCTGGGAATGACTGCATTTGCTGTGGCGGGCAAGACCAAATCGCTGCGGCCATCGGCAGTAAATAATCGTTCTGCATGGCCTCGCCAATGCGAAGCTGTGAGAGCAAGTCACCTAAAGAGAGCGTCGGATCGGCTTGCTTATCGTTAATAAATGCTTTGGCATGTCGGTTAAATCTAACAATGTCATAGATGAATTTAATGAATCGAGGTGATACCAGATTCCGCCGCTGGGCGAATAAGGTATCTAAGTTGTTACCGGCATATTCTAATCCCGAGTCTAAAATCGATGCCGAGAAGGTCATATTGGTCGGGCGTGTTGTTACCCCTAGGGTATCAAATAAGCCAACCAAATTAGGGTAGTTAGGTTCGTTGTAGACGATAAATCCGGTATCGACCGGCGTGTCCAACCCTGTCTGGGCATTGCTTACCGAGATAGTGTTGGTGTGGCCACCAATATAAGCGTTTTTGTCGATCAACAGTATTTGATAGCGTTGACTCAATAGCCAAGCACTAGCCATACCCGCAATGCCCGATCCGATAACCGCTATTTTTGTCGTCAATATTTCGCCCCCAAGTCCGTGACGTAGTGATGTCTCATAACGTCGTTATTTTGAGAAAATATCTTTTGTTGCAGACGGTGCAGACCCACAGACTTTCGTTGAGTTATGCCCGATTGTGCTACCCGATTTGCCACGGGATACTCAAGGCCTGAATGTCGTCGGGGTGTTCATAAGAAGTGACAATGATTTTTAACTTAAGTGCCAAATCAGTGTGAGCGATATTGCTGTTAGCTTTCTCAGAGACAGAGGCTGTCATGCTGGCTGCATGAAAATAAGATGCTCCATTCTTCATGGCTAAAACCACTTTATGGTTCATGACGTTGCTGGCTGTTGAAAAAAAGATGGTTCAAGGCATGCGTTAATGTTGAGTAGCTAAAACGAAAGCCATTGGCTGTGGCGCGTTGTGGTATGGCGCGTTGTCCGGTCAGCAATAAACGTGACATCTCTCCAAGAGTGGTTCTTAATAACCATGCGGGGACTGGCAGAGTGAGATAATGCCGTGTCTGTTTAATGAGTGCTGCGGTGAAGGCTTGATTGGTGACGGGGTTGGGGGAGCAGGCATTGAAGACGCCATTTAAGTGTTCATGATGCGCCAAAAACATTAACAAACGGACCATGTCCGCGATATGGATCCAAGGCATATATTGCTCACCAGTGCCGATATGGCCACCCATGCCTAGCTTAAAAGGCAAGCTCATTTTTTGTAAGATACCACCCGCTGACGATAACACTAGCCCTGTTCTGACAATACAGACCCTGATCCCCGAATGTTCTGCGCGTAAAGCTTGTTTCTCCCATGCATCACATAGCTGGTGGGTATACTCATCATGATAATAAGATTGCTCCGTTAATATCCTGCCTTGACCATCACCATACCAACCGACAGCCGAGCCGCTAATCAGGCATGCGGGTGGTTGTTTTCTAACACGCATCCAATCCACAAGTTGATGTGTAAGATTGATACGGCTGGAGGCTAATAAGGCTTTACGCTGGGCTGACCATCTCGTATTAGCAATCGGCTCGCCGGCCAAGTTGATCACAATATCAATGGTGGTGTCAGAGGGGATATTGCTCAAAGATTGGACAGCTTTAACCTCCATACCGCATTTACTTTTTACAGTATCTGGGCGTCGACTCAACACGGTGACGTGATGGCCGTCAGTGGTTAACTGCCGACACAGTGCGGAACCAATTAAGCCTGTACCGCCTGTTATCAAATAATGTTTCATCAAATATACACCTTAGCGTGAAGGAGACTTGATGTTGGCATTATTATACAAATAAATATTCTTGTACAACTATTTGGCGCTTGTTAGTCTATTACTGAAGATGAGGGGGTGATATGAAAATCAAGGTTGGGATCAGTAGTTGTCTGTTGGGCAACGAGGTGCGTTTCGATGGTGGCCATAAGCATTCGACACTCTGTAGTGAGGAGCTAGCCCGCTATTTTGACTTTGTTGCAGAATGTCCAGAGGTTGGAATAGGGCTAGGGATCCCCAGAAAACCAATTCGTTTAATCGGTGATGTCAACGCCCCTTCAATGGTGTCAACGCATGATGAGAGCATCGATCATACCGACAAAATGCTTGAATTTAGCCACCGAAAGGCAAAGGAGCATTCAGATCTCTGCGGGTATATCTTTATGAAAAACTCACCCAGTTGCGGCCTCTTTCGCGTCAAGGTGTATCAAGACAACGGTTATCCTGCAAAAGAGCCTGGTAGGGGCGTTTATGCCCGCATCATAACCGAAAAAAATCCATTGTTACCAGTAGAAGAATCTGGCAGATTAACCGACCCAGCATTACGGGAAAATTTTATTGGCCGTGTATTTGCCTACCATAACTGGCAACAGTTAATACGGTCGGACTTGAGCTATCACAGCATTATCGACTTTCATTCACGTTATAAATATAGCTTGATGGCGCATGCGCCGGCGAGCTATGTTGAGTTAGGTAGAATGTTAGCGGATGCAGGTAAACATGACGTCGCTAGCTTGGCCGAACGCTACTTCCCAATGCTGATGACGGCATTAGGCAATGTCGCAACGCGGAAAACCCATACCAATGTACTGATGCACCTACAAGGCTATTTAAAGAAGGTGTTATCAAGCGAAGAGAAACAAGAATTAGCAAGACTGATCGACGAATATCGCATCGCTCAGATACCTTTAATTGTGCCAATCACATTATTAAAACACCATTTTAATAACCATCCTGACCCCTATATTGCTAAACAAGCCTATTTACAACCTTACCCAGATGATTTGAGCTTACGCAATGCAATCTAAAGAAGCGGTCAACATCAGTGAAGTTTGCCAACAAACAGGCGTGGCCGCGGTGACATTGCGGGCTTGGGAGCGCCGTTATGGGTTGATCAAACCGAAGAGAACACCAAAAGGTCATCGTCTCTATAGCCGGGCCGATATAGAACAAATTAAGCAGATAGTAAGTTGGTTAAATCGTGGGGTGGCAATCGGTAAAGTAGCAGGATTACTCGCTACGGCTGAAATGATGCCCCAACAGCCTATCAAGGCGGAGACTTGGTTGGCGGTACAACAAGAGTTATGGGATACATTGATAACGCTTAAGCCAAGAAGCCTGAACCCCTTATTGGATAAGCTCAATAAATCCATGCCTTTCGTCAACCTCTGTGAGCTGGTATACCAGCCTTTGTTAAACCAATTCATGGCGCGTTGGCAGCGTCGGCCTTTAGGGTATCAGTTGGAACAACAGCTTTGGCAGCAATGTTGGCAACGCCAGATAACGATCATGACGCTGCGCGTAGAGAAACAAAAATCACACGGGCATTGCTGGCTAGTCAATATTGATAAGCAATATGCTGCATTAGATTATTGGTTATTTTATAGCTTACTGTTGCAAGCTGGTATTCAAATTCATGCCGTTAATCAGCTAGAGGATTTGAACGCGTTACCACGGCTTAAAAAGTCATTAGATCAACCCTTAATTATTTTTGGCGATCACAAAATAGCGACGCGAGAAGTCAATCAATTAATGAAAGCGAATGCGTTATGGCAGCAGGAGATGATTGCGATTGGTCGTGTTGCCGAGATACATTCAGGTGCCTTCGCTAACATGGCCGTGGACGCTGTGAGAGGGGATGCCAGCACATGTTGGCAATCAGCACGTTATCAAGCTTGGCTCGCGCGGCTGGTACCAAAATGAGGTCTCGGCAATTAGTTTGGTTTCGCAATGACTTACGCGTGAGTGATAATCCCGCTTTGTTTAATGCCCGTGAAAACAGTGGCGTTATTATTGCCATTTATATCGCAACGCCTAGGCAATGGCTTCAGCACGATGATGCTGCCGTCAAGATCGACTTTTGGCGACGAAACTTAGACAGTCTGCGGGCAACATTGACTCAACTTAACATCTCTCTATATTATTTTCAGGTCGAGACTTATCAACAGATCCCCAGCCTGATGGCATCAATTTGCCAACAATGGCAGATAACACGACTCCATTTTAATCAACAATATGGGGTCAATGAGCAGTCAAGAGATCAGCAGGTTATTGATGTCTGCCAACAAATAGGCGTCCAAGCCCAGAGTTATCATGATCAGCTACTGTTGCCAGCTAAAAGTATCCGTACAAAAGCCGGTGAGCCTTTTAAAGTCTTTACGCCGTTTGCCAAGCAAGCAAGGCAACAACTACCAGAATCATTCAACTTGTTACCAACACCTGCCAAGCAACAGTTCACAGAATTGGCCCGCTTGCCTGAACAACTTGAGTTGAACGAGCTATCATGGCCACCAGTGACAACAGCGATACAAGAGCTGTGGCCCGCAGGAGAAGTCGCCGCCACAAACAGGCTCATCCACTTTTGTGAACAGCGGATCGAGGATTACCAACAAAACCGAGACCTGCCAGCTGTTGCTGGCACCAGTCAACTATCGCCTTATCTCGCGAGCGGTGTTATCTCGATAAAACAGTGTTGGCTTGCCACGACGCATTATTGTGAACGCTCAGATGGTGTTATTGTTTGGCAAAATGAATTGTTATGGCGAGAATTTTATAAACAGTTATTGATTGATTATCCCCAACTATCCAAGCATCAGCCATGGAAACCACAAACGGACCATATTAAATGGCGGACTAATGACGCTGAGTTACGCGCATGGCAACAAGGGGAAACTGGCTTTCCAATCATTGATGCAGCAATGCGTCAATTACTGCAGTGTGGCTGGATGCACAACCGTCTAAGGATGATAACGGCCACGTTTTTAAGCAAACATTTATTGATCGATTGGCGATTAGGTGAGCGTTGGTTTATGCAGCACCTGATCGATGGCGATCTCGCTGCGAATAATGGCGGCTGGCAATGGTGTGCATCGACAGGTACGGATGCGGTGCCTTATTTCAGATTATTTAATCCGATAACACAATCTCGAAAATGTGATCCTAAAGGGGCATTTATCCGACATTATTTGCCCGAATTATCGGAGCTAAGCGACAAAGAGATCCATTTTCCAGCCAAAAATAGACCCGATACATACCCGCTTCCGATGATTGATTTAGTCGCGGCCCGTCAACGCGTACTTGCTGAATTTAAGGGTTTAAGTCGCGACCGATCTCGCCATAGAAATAGGCAATAGCATCATAAAAACGACAAAACAACAAAAGCATTTTCGCTGTCAAAGAGGACAAGTTAACCATTGTTCTCACACTACGGTGTTGTCATTCCCGATCGTCAAAATTAAGGGGTATCCATAAATGATAAGATGGGCTAGAAAGGTCTATACTGAAATATGGAATGATGATTTTTGCCCAATACAGCGGATGAGGAGCGAATAAGGTCAATTGGCCGATAGTCGCTATGGTCATAAAAAGCAATCAGATGCGCTTGCTTTCAAGGTAAAGCGAGCGAAAGTGTTGTTGTGATTGCTTTGATGACAAACGGGCACTTTGAAACTCGATTAACGAACTCTGAAAATGGAGGAAGTTAGACATGACAAAGGACGATGACGAAGCTGACAAGAAAGCGACATTCCGCCAACGAGCCGAGCAGCGTGTTGCCAGTGCTGACATTCCTCGGAGTGGGACTAAAAAAGACAGGCTACTGCATGAATTGCAAGTACATCAGGTCGAGTTGGAAATGCAAAATCAAGCGCTACGCGACTCGCAAGCGGCTCATACCGAAGCGCTTGAGCGTTATACGGAATTGTTTGAGTTTGCCCCCATTGCCTATTTTGTTGTCGATCAAGCTGGCGTCATTATCTCGGTTAATTTGACTGGCATAACACTTTTTGAAACAGCAAAATCGACGCTAATAGGCGACCGCCTTAGCAATTACGTCTTGAGCTCGCATCGCAATCTATTAATCCATTATACGACAGCATTGTTTGCCTTTGGTAAACAAGTCGGTTTTGAGCTTGAGTTGGCGATAGGGGATCGTGTGATATGGGTGAATGTGGTGTTAAAGCTCGATACCACGGGGAAGCATGGCTTGGTCGCGATGATAGACATTACTTCCGACAAAGGTACGCAAGTCGAATTGAAACTGATTGCCGCGGTCTACGATTCACTCACAGAAGCGGTGATGGTGGTCGATAAAGATAATAAGATTATTTCAGTCAACCCCGCTTTTACGATGTTGACAGGGTATCTCGAAGAGGAGGCGCTTGGGCAGCCCTTGTCGATATTAAGAGCTTCCCAGCAAACACTCCAACTCGAACAACAAATACGGCATCAGCTGCTTGTTACTGGTAAATGGGCTGGGGAAGTGGTGATGAGTCGTAAGAATGGCGATGAATATTTTGAATGGTTATCGATTACCACGATTTATGATGATGAAGGCGAAGTAAGTCATCGTGTATCCACATTTTTTGATATTAGTGACAAAAAACAAGCCGCCGACATCATCCTTAGACAGGCCAATTTCGATTTACTCACGGGCTTACCCAATCGTCGATTATTTCAAGATCGGATACAACAAGGCATACATAAGACAGCACGGAGCGGCACCAAACTCGCGTTATTGAATCTTGATATCGACAATTTCAAGCGAGTCAATGATACCTTTGGACATCAGTTAGGCGATAAGTTGCTGGTAGAAGCCGCCGCAAGGATGAGTCATTGCATTCGTGAGACCGATACATTAGCACGAGTCGCTGGAGATGAGTTTGTCCTCATCATGAGTGAGTTAGACGCGCCAAGTAATATTATTCAGCATGTCAGTGAACGTATTTTAGATGTGATGTCCAATCCTTTTGAGTTAGGAAATTCGTATGCTTATGTGTCGGTGAGTATCGGCGTGTCTATTTTTCCTGACGACGCTACAGAAATTGAAGCGCTCATTAATAATGCCGATAGCGCGATGTATGTTGCAAAAAGACAAGGGCGTAATCGCTTACATTACTTCACAGCACAGATGCAGGAAGCGATTACCAGAAAAGTGTTTTTGGGCAAGGAATTAAAACAAGCCATAGACCGAAGTGAATTAACCGCTGTTTATCACCCCATTATTAATTTACATACTGGTGAGGTTCACAAGGCGGTAGCAGAATTACACTGGCAACATGCCTCATTGGGCACCATCTCCGCGGCAGAATTTATTCCAATAGCGGAAGAAAGTGAGTTGATTGGCAAGCTTGGCGACTGGTTGTTTTTTGATGTCGCACAGAAAATCAAGGCATGGCGTCAGCAATATGGGGTAAAGGTTCAGGCTAGCATCAAAAAGTTTCCTACCCAATTTAAGCACTGTCAGGATCAGCAACCCTGGCCTGAGTATTTGGCTGGAATTGGTTTAGAAGGGCAAGCGATCATCGTCGAGATCACGGAAGATCTCCTGTTGGATGCCGATGTACAAATAAGACGGCAATTAACAGAATTAAAAGGTATTGGAATTCGGATTTCACTGGATAATTTCGGTACCCAGTATTCGCCATTGACCTTGCTTCAAGAGTTCCAAGTAGATTACTTGAAAATTGATAATGCTTTTGTCAGAGGTTTGACCGAAGACTCAAGCAAGATAGCGATCTGTGAAGCCATTATTGTGATGGCACATACATTGGCTATCAAAGTCATCGCAGAAGGTGTCGAAACACAACAACAAGCCGATCTATTATCCAAGATGGGGTGTGATTATGGACAAGGTTCTTTATTTTCTAAGGCCTTATCTGCAGAGGAGTTCGGCACCCTTATCGGTCGTCCACTATGATCACGGCGTTAAAAGCTTAGCGGTATTGTATCATCACGTCTCTTTGCTAATCTTATATTATTCACTGTCGATTGATGCCGTTCTACGATCTAAGGTACCAATATCTAATACCGGCGAAGCGTCAATATGCTGGGCATCCATCATTTGAGCCACACGTTGAATGGCGGAAATGATCATGGTTTGTTCCCATTCTTGCAGGTCACCGAATTGCTGGGTGAAATGTGCTTGTAGCGGAATGGGAGCTTCTTTTAACACATCAGTGGCCTGTTCAGTTAAATAAGCATGCATTTTGCGCTTATCCTCTTTTGAACGTTCTCGATACACTAAGCCTCGTTTTTCAAGACGATCTAAGATACTGGTCACCGTGGCCTGACTCAAACTGATCTTATTGGCGAGCTCGCCAATGGTCACTTCACCTTTATCGCGAATGGTTTGCAGTAATAAAATTTGCGGCGCGGTCAGCCCTGTCGTCTTGGCAAGATGTTTAGAGTGAAGATCCGTCGCTCGAATAACACGTCGCAGTGCTATTAATACTTCTTCAATGTTATTCAAAATACTTTCCCCTTCATCATTATCTCGTCGTCTTAAAGACATTATAGCTAACTATTTAGAGTTCTAAGTAAAAGTATGGGTTTGATTTTGTCGCAACCATTTGAATACCGACTGGCATTTGTCGCTTTTCAGGTGATGAGATGCCTTGAGCTATCGATTAGCCGGGCAGAGACAAGCCATAATTAAGGTGTGATTAAATGGGGAAAGAGGCCAATATGCCCATCTAATCACCGTGCTTAATTTGAGACAATTCAGCGTTAGCGCTAGAGGTCTAGAATTAGTTCGTGTACAATGCTTCGTATTCTAAATAATTTTAGGGTGTATTAACCTTATTAAATAAGGGCTGCTAGTGCTACCAGCTAGTTCATGAGGCCCGAGAGGCTTATTCACGCTGACAACTTATTTAGACTACTAATCGTTAGTTTCGCCAATGGGATTGTTTTGTCAGGTATAGAAAATATTATAGTGAGAGTGCCAACGCTTGAAGATGGCATGAATGTTTTTCAGTTAGTCAATGCTTGTCCACCGCTCGATAGTAATTCCAGTTATTGCAATTTACTGCAGTGCAGTCATTTTGCAAAAACGTCGGTTATCGCGGAAAGGGCTAATGAAACCATGGGTTTTATTTCCGCTTATGTCATACCCGACAAACCGAATACTTTGTTTGTTTGGCAAGTTGCGGTAGCAAAAGACGCGAGAGGCCTAGGGCTTGCTTCGCGAATGTTAACGCATATTTTAGAACGCCAGCATTGTAAAAATATTGCCTATATCGAGACGACTATAACGGCAGATAATGGCGCTTCTTGGGCTTTGTTTAAGCGTTTCGCGGCAAAGCTATCAGTCGATTTTCAATCAACGCCATGGTTGGATAAGCATACCCATTTTGACGGTCAGCATGATTCTGAAGCGCTGATTCGTATCGGGCCGCTAAATTCACGCGACCAACACTAATTATACAAAGAGGTAACATGAAAATTTTTGAAGAAATTGAATCCGAAGTACAAAGTTATGCCAGATCATTTCCACGCGTTTTTAATCGCGCTAAAGGTGAACTGATGTGGGATGAGGAGGGTAATGCGTATTTAGATTTCTTAGCCGGTGCAGGCACACTCAACTATGGACATAATAACCCTGTTTTTAAAGACGTTTTGCTCGACTATATCCAAAATGATGGCATCACCCATAGCTTAGATATGCACACAAAAGCGAAAGGCGAGTTTTTACAAGCGCTCAGCGACAAAATTTTAAAACCACGAAACATGGAATATGTGGTCCAGTTTACCGGGCCAACAGGATCGAATGCTGTCGAGGCGGCGATGAAAATCGCGCGTAATGTCACTGGCCAACAGAATATTGTGACGTTTACCAATGGCTTTCACGGTGTCAGTTTAGGATCGCTAGCGGTCACAGGAAACTCCCACCACCGTGATGCTGCGGGTGTTAGCTTGAATGGGGCACATAGGATGCCGTATGACGGCTACCTTGGCGACAATATCGATACGATAGAATATTTAGATAAAGTCTTGAGTGATTCGAGCAGTGGTGTCAATTCACCCGCCGCGGTTATCGTTGAAACGGTACAAGGCGAAGGCGGGGTTAATGTTGCCAGTATTGAATGGTTGCAGCACTTGCAAGCCGTCTGTAGGAAACACCAGATCTTGTTGATTGTTGATGATATTCAAGCGGGTTGTGGCCGAACAGGCGATTTCTTTAGCTTTGAAGAAGCGGGCATAGAGCCTGATATCATCACCTTGTCTAAATCTTTTAGTGGTTACGGCCTACCGTTTGCTGTTGTGCTGATGAAACCTGAGCTCGATACTTGGAAGCCGGGTGAACATAATGGCACATTCCGAGGCCACAACCTGGCATTCGTTGCCGCCAAAGCAGCCATTGATCATTATTGGTCTGATAATCAGTTCTCTGAAGAGACGAAAAGGAAAGGTCGCTATATTTCTGAGCGGCTTGAGAATATTGTCAATTTATATGGTGAAGGTAATTTCACGACCAAAGGGCGAGGTATGTTCCAAGGTATTAACTGCGTCGATGGCGAGATCGCTGGAAAAATCACTAGCAACGCTTTTAGAAAAGGCTTGTTGATTGAGACCAGTGGTGCCGACGATCAGGTCATTAAATTGTTATGTCCATTAACGATCAGTGACGATAACTTGAAAAAAGGCATCGACATCGTTGAAGCTGCGGTGAAAGAAGAGTGTGCCAAGGTGAATGTCATCCCAGAAGAAAAAATATATTTTTCTGCGGCCTAAACCTGAACTATTTTGGACTTATTGACCTTAAAGTTGTACCGAAATAAGGATACGTTATGATCGTTAGAACATTATCAAGCGCCAATGAATCTAACCGAAAGGTTGTGTCGCCAGAGGGCAGTTGGGAAAGTACACGACTGTTGCTGAAAGCGGATCAGATGGGCTTTTCTTTCCACATCACGACCATTTATAAAGGTGCTGATTTTCAGATGCATTATCAACACCACCTAGAATCGGTGTATTGCATTTCAGGAAAAGGGGAAGTGGAAACCATGGCAGATGGTCAGGTTTACCCGATAACGCCTGGGACTATTTACATCTTGGATAAGCATGACAAGCATATCTTACGTGCAGAGGAAGAAATGGTGATGGCCTGTGTGTTTAATCCGCCGCTTAATGGCACAGAGGTACACAATGCTGAGGGTGCTTATGCCTTACAAGCTGAGGCCATAGGGTGATCTTATGAACAATGACGTCGATTTAGCCCCAATAACGGAGACTTCAGTTGAGACTCGAACTGATGTCTATCCATCAAGAATGGGGCAAAAAGCACAGTTAACCGAGAGACAAGACCCCGTTGTCTACGCGCCAGAGTCATTGGCACCGCCGATTGCTCAAGCCGATATTGATAGTTACCGCGAACAAGGCTTCGTAATATTAGATGATGTGTTTAGTGTGGAAGAAATCAGCGCTTTACAGCAGGAATTAACGCGACTTAGACACGACCCGCAACTGAAACAGTCGGATGATGTCATTACAGAACCCAGTAGCAATGATATCCGGTCTATTTTTCGTGTACACGCCAACAGCGCGGTATTTCAAGCGTTGTCGGCGGATAAGCGACTAGCGGATATCGCACGATATATTTTGCATGATGAGGTCTATATTCATCAGTCTCGCTTGAATTACAAACCAGGTTTTAGAGGCAAGGAGTTTTATTGGCATTCTGATTTTGAAACATGGCATACCGAAGATGGCATGCCGAGAATGCGCGCATTGAGCATGTCGATTACCTTGACGGAAAACTTAGATTGTAATGGTCCATTAATGCTGATTCCAGGCTCACATAAACACTATGTCGTGTGTGAAGGTGAAACACCAGATAATCATTATCTCGCCTCTTTGAAGAAGCAAGAATATGGCGTGCCATCGGATGCGTGTTTAGCTACTTTGGCCAAACAAAATGGCATCGTTTCTGCCGTCAGTAAACCGGGAAGTGTCATCATTTTTGACTGTAATACCATTCACGGGTCGAATGGCAATATTACGCCTTTCCCCAGATCGAATGCTTTTTTCGTCTATAACGCACTCAGTAACCAAGTCGGCGCACCGTATTGTGATCAGTCTCCTAGACCGGAATATATTTGTACACGGGAACAGATTCGACCTATTGAGCCTGACGTAGATCTTTAGAGCGCACTCACGGTTTAATCTTTATCAGGCGATTGATAATCAGTGCAGAATTATTCAGGATGCAACAACAATCCTCATACCGCCCGTTCATTTGGAGGCGGTATGAGGCCTCATTAGCCGAGTTTTATTAGAATGAATGATGCACGCTTAGCTCAAAGTTGCGCTCAGCGCCATATATCCATTGTGTCGCTTCATAATAGGATGTGGTGAAGTAATATTTATCAAACAAGTTGGCGGCACGTAATGTGACTTTAGTATCGTCGGTGACGCTCCATTGTAGTGATAAATCAGTCACGGTATAGGACGGTAATTTTAAGCTATTGGCATTATCTGCATAACGCTTACCAACATAGCGTGTAGTGGTACTGGCGGTCCAGTCTGGCAAGAAGTTCCAGCTCAAGTTTGCATTAGCCACACGCTCAGGGACATCAGTAGGGACATTGTCTTGGCGAGAAACGGCTGTGCCGCCGACACTATCGGTGAATGAATCATATTGTGCATCTAACACAGCCACGTTACCATCAAAGTACCAGTCTTTGGCAATCGGCAAGGCCAATGTCGCCTCGATACCTTGTGATGATTGTTGACCGATCTGTACCCGAAGGCTCGGATTGACCGGGCTTCTGGTTAACAGATCTTTTTTCTCGATGTCGAAAACAGAGACTGTCCATTCGGCTGACTCATCCCAAAATGTTTTTTTCAAGCCAATTTCAAACTGCCTACCTTCTGCGAGCTCTAGATCAGGGTTAGATAATGAAACCATACTGCCGACGGGATCTGCGGCTTCAGTGTATTGGCCATAAACTGAGAAGCTGGGTGTTATTTTAAAGACAGAGCCCAAACGCCAACCTATATTATTAAATGTCGTATCGAGCGATTGTTGGTTGGACACGAAATCTTTACGTGTGACTTTGACATGATCATAACGTACGCCAGCGATGACAGATAATCGTTCCGTCAACGTTAATTGGTCTTCCAAGAATAAGCCATATTGTACGGCTTCATTACGATAGTCCGGCGCGATGGGGGCGGAGTTGCTAGGGATGTAATAACCCGCTTGCGGGTTTAAAAGGTTCACCGAACTCGAGGCGCCAGAATAACCGTTATTTTCATGCTGGAAGGTAGTCGTGCTGATATTAAATCCGACCGCAGTGTGATTTTCTAAACCAAAAATCTGGTTTACATTGCTTAACGTTGTTGTATTACCTAAAGAGCTTTGATCGTGAGTGATTTGTGTTTGCCAATTGCGATCGACTAAGCCGGTGCCGTTATTATAAAGATACTGTTCGGTATTCTTCCATTCACGATAAGAATCGATATTGTAAAATTTAGTTGATAGCGTGGTGTTTTCATTGGCTTGCCAATTAAAGGCGACTTCGGCCCATTCATCATCGTATTGGATGACGCTATCTTTAACGTTGTAATTGTTACCACGTAATGATTTTTCTTGTTTGCCATTCACTAACGGTGTACCAAAATAACGTACAGGTTCTTGTTTGCCTTTTGCAACACTGAGTTTCATTTCTAAGTCATCGGTGATATCAACTAACAAGGCGCCATTGACGGTGACATTTTCAGTGTCACCATTATCTATCCAACCATCAGATTTATCGGCGCTGACATCAACACGGTAAGCAACGCGATCATTAATCGCACCGCCGCTACCGAGACCAATTCGTCTAGTATCATCAGAACCCACGGTGAGTTTAACCTCGTTTTGGATCTCACCGCGGTGTGGTGTTTTAGGAATGACATTGACGACACCGCCGATGGCACCGCTACCATAAATAACAGAAGAGGGGCCGTGTAAGACCTCTACGCTATCCACAGACCAAGTATCAAATGGAAACGTTAAGATAAAGCCACCATATTGACGGGCACCATCATAGAGTCGTATGACGGTGTTGACGCCAGTAAACCCTCTAGAGGATAAGTCTTGACCGCCATTACCGTTATGACCTAGATTGGTCATACCAGTAGAGCGGGTAATGACATCAATAAGCTTGATATCGCCACGTTGTTCGATGACATCGCGCGTAATAATATCGACACTCGCTGGGGTCTCTAAGGGAGTTAAACCTAAATATGAGCCCGTCGACGCGGGTTTGTTTAACTGTGAAGTTGTATCGCCTTCAACTACCAGATTCGGCAAGGTTTCCGTATCCGCTGCTAAGGCGATCGCATGCTGTGTTGATAACACGATAGCGAAGCCTACGCAGCGTGAAAAAAACTTCAATGGCCGACTGATTTTCTGTAAAGGCATGATGACTCCAAAGGCGTTGATATTGATTAAAGTAATCGGCCGATCATACAGACGGAATATAAGCACGAATGTGTCATTTGCCGTACTTATAATGGAGATAGCTTACAATTTGTGTCGTTAGCGCTTGTAAGCTGAAAATAGCTGTCTATGAAGCAAAAAAAGCGGCCTTCTTATTGATTAACGACCATTTTTGGCGTGGTTTGCTTGATAAAACGATTCACAGCATTAAAGATGGCTTTAACCGCGGCAGTCATAATATTGCTATCTCGAGCCACGCCAAATAAGGTCACGTCATCAATGGTTATCTCGACATAACACATCGCCTCAGCATTCGCGCCTTTGCCTAAGCCATGCTCATGGTAGTCAACCACATTCACCGCTAAGCCTAAAGTCTCGGCAATAGCGTTCGCAGCTGCATCTACAGGGCCATTTCCCATACCTGACACTTCAATCACGTTTTGTTGGTGCTGCAATCTGATATGAGTATGGATACGGTCACGTTTAGAGGAGATGACTTGGCTGCTGACAACTTGATAAGTTTGGTTCACATCAAGATAGGTTTCATTGAATAAGTTGACGACATCTGAGCCTGAGACTTCTTTGCTCGTTTTATCTCCTATCGCTTGCACCACCTTGCTAAACTCGATTTGCAAACGACGCGGTAACTCATACCCCGTATGTTGTTGAAGTAAAAAGCTCACACCACCTTTGCCGGATTGACTATTCACGCGTACAACCGCGTCATAGCTTCGGCTTAAATCAGCCGGATCAATCGGTAAATAAGGAATAGACCAATAGTCGCCATCTTGTTGCACCGCAAAGCCTTTTTTAATGGCATCTTGATGCGAACCTGAAAAGGCAGTGAACACCAATTCACCGGCATAGGGATGGCGTGGGTGCACTGGTAAATGGGTGCACGTCTCGTAAAACTGTTTCACCCGATCAATATCACTGAAATCTAATTCAGGGTCGATGCCTTGGCTATAAAGATTCAAGGCCAATGTTACCAAGTCAACATTGCCAGTACGTTCACCATTACCAAATAAGCAGCCCTCAACACGGTCAGCCCCTGCCATCATGGCCAACTCTGCTGCGGCTACGCCGGTGCCACGATCATTATGAGGGTGCACGCTTAGAATAATACTGTCTCGGTATTGTATGTGACGCTGCATCCACTCAATCTGATCCGCATAGGTATTCGGTGTCGACATTTCGACCGTGGCAGGTAGGTTCAAAATCATTTTGTGGCTGGGAGTAGGTTGCCATATTGCAGCAACGGCATCTGAGACTTCTTTAGAAAACGCAAGTTCTGCACTCGAAAAAGTTTCTGGTGAGTATTGGTAAACCCATTCGATGTCTTGCTGTTGTGCCGTTAACTCTTTAACCCAGCGTGTCCCTTGCTCAGCAATGGCCTTGACCCCCGCTTTATCGGTTCGATATACAACCTCCCTAAAACTCGGGGCGATAGGGTTATAAAGGTGCAAAATAACACGACGAGCGCCTTGCAAAGCGGCGATAGTTTGTTCAATCAAGTCATATCTGGCTTGCGTGAGCACTTCAATGGTCACGTCATCGGGAATACGATTTTCTTCGATTAAACGGCGCACGACGGTGTAATCGGTTTCTGAGGCAGAAGGAAAACCGACTTCAATTTCTTTGAAACCTATCCTGACCAATTCGTCAAAGAAATGAAGTTTGGTATCAACAGACATGGGATCAATCAGTGCTTGGTTACCATCACGTAAATCCGTGCTCATCCAGATGGGCGCGTGATCTAAAGTCCGACTTGGCCATTGACGATCGTGTAATGTGATTGGCTGAAAGCGACGGTATTTTTGCTCTGGATTATTCATCATGATCCTATTCCTCGATAAAGGTATGTCATATGTGTGTTGAACCTCGCCTTATCGCTCAGCCATATTTATATTGGGTAAATATAAAAATCGTCTATCGTCCATCACTTTTGATGAGGTAAAAACAGACGTGCCGTTGAGAGTTCGTGGCTCTTAAAGGCCAGCTCCAACATAGAGAATAATGTATAACTTTTCGGGCCGAATTTTATTGCGTATATTCTGACTTTAACCACAATATAAAAATATTATTCTAATAAGTGTATGATGATTGATACATTATGCTAATAATCTCGATACTGGAGAATCAGGTGACTATTTCGTTAGATCGTTATGACCAGCACATACTCAAGTTGATCCAACAAAATGGCCGTATTAGTAATCAAGAGTTGGCGGCTGAAATTAAGTTATCGCCTTCGCCAACATTACGCCGGGTTAAACAGCTTGAAGAACAAGGTGTGATTGAAGGCTATGTCGCTTTAGCCAATGCCAAAAAATTAGGATTAAGCTTAATGGCTTTCTTGGGTATTAGCATGGATAAACATATCCCTGAGCGTTTTGAAGCATTTGAAAGCGCGATAGCAGCCTATCCCGAAGTGCTTGAATGTCATTTGATCACCGGGCAATCGGCAGATTATTTACTGAAAGTCATTGTGAAAGATATGGAAGCGTATCAACATTTTTTGCTTCATAAATTGACTAAGATTGAGGGGGTATCGGGTGTGCATACTTCTTTTGTGATGAAATCTCCCATCAATAGCACCGCCTTGCCGGTTACTTGAAGGATGTGACGTCACGGATTCAAACGATTAAGTTAAAGCTGGCTTTATCGTCAGATAAGCCACAAACGACATCATGTTAGGATTGGAAATGATGATTAATAACGGCTAGGTTTTGCTGAATATAATCGACAAAGGCTTGGGCTACCGGTGTGAGATTTTTGCCTTTGGGGTGGACTAGACACCATGAGCGCCGGAGTGGAAAACCTTTGATCGGCAGGGTCTTGATTAAGCCCAGTGTTAGCTCAGGCAAGACACTCAACTTGGGCACCACGGCGACGCCCAAGCCAGCAATGACCGCATGTTTGACCGCATCATTTGAGCCGAACTCGATATGGGAAGCGTAGCTTAACCGGCTTTGGAGACAATGTTGTTCAAAGGCCAAGCGACTCCCTGATCCTTTTTCGCGCAAGATCAAAGGTTGTTGTAAAAACCGCTGCGCCGTGACGATGCTGTGTCCGGGAATCATGAAGTCAGGGGATAGGATGGGGATCAGTTCATTGTCCAAAAAGGGTAAAACGGTGAGGGGTCTGTCATTGGGTACCATCGCCATGATGGTAAGTTCATCTCGATTTTTCGTTAACCGCTCGAGTGCGCTGGCCCTGTTGACAATATTGACATTGACTTTAATCGATGGGAACTGCGCAGAAAAGCTCTTGACGAGATAAGGCACAACAGGCTGAGCACTCGTGACGGCGACGATATTGAGATCACCCGACAAATCGCCTTTTAAGGCAGATAAGTCATTTTGTAAGTTTGCAATATCTGCAAACATTGACGTGATGCATTGTGCAAGCCTTTCCCCGGCTTCGGTACAGTAGAGTGTACGACCAATATACTCAAACAATGGTTGGCCCAAGGCGAGTTCAAGTTTATTGATTTGAGAACTGACCGCGGGTTGTGTCAAGCCAAGCGATTCAGCGGCTTTTCGATAGCCTTTTAACTGATATACTCGCTGGAAAACTTGCAATTGTCTGAAAGAAAGACGCTTGATGAGCTGCTGTAGATCGCGTGACATAACGGTTTCTCATTAGTGATAATTTAAAGCTTATCAGTTATGTAAATATAATCAATTATAAATTATGGTTAGATTATTTTATGATGTAAATCATTGTTATTGAGGATCTGACACCATGATAAAGAAAGTGTTGATAGCCAATAGAGGTGAAATAGCGCTAAGGATCGTACGAGCTTGTGCTGAAATGGATATCCGTTCGGTAGCGATTTATACCGATCCGGATAGATACAGCCTGCACGTCAAGCGGGCGGATGAAGCCTATAGCTTGGGCGAGGATCCCTTGGAAGGCTATCTCAATCCTTTTCGAATCGTCAATGTTGCGATACAGACAGGTTGTGACGCCATTCATCCGGGCTATGGTTTCTTATCTGAAAATGCCGATTTTGCCCGTTTGTGCGAACAAGCTGGCATTGTATTTATTGGGCCTGACTCGTCGATCATTGAGCGAATGGGGGATAAAACGGCTGCAAGAGACAGTATGCGGGCAGCAGGCGTGCCCATCACGCCAGGATCGGACGGCAATTTAGCTGACT
This sequence comes from Piscirickettsiaceae bacterium, assembly GCA_024685995.1. Lineage (GTDB taxonomy): Bacteria > Pseudomonadota > Gammaproteobacteria > Nitrosococcales > Methylophagaceae. The sequence goes on from JAIBDY010000008.1 coordinate 39,856, forward strand.
TAGCGGAGGCATTAAGCTTAGCGGAACAGGTTGGCTACCCCGTCATGATCAAAGCGACGTCGGGTGGTGGTGGCCGCGGGATCCGCCGTTGTGATGATCCAGAAGAGTTGACGCAGCAATACCCACGAGTGATATCGGAAGCGACCAAAGCCTTTGGTAGTGCCGAAGTCTTTTTAGAAAAATGTATTGTCGATCCAAGACATATCGAAGTGCAAATTTTGGGTGATAGTCAAGGTAATGTCATTCATTTATTCGAGCGAGATTGCTCGATTCAACGCCGTAATCAAAAACTGATCGAAGTCGCCCCAAGCCCACAGCTGACACCAGAGCAACGAAGTTATATGGGGGAGTTGGCCGTGAGAGCGGCTAAAGCCGTAGACTACCAAAATGCCGGCACGGTGGAGTTTTTATTGACTGGCAATGAAGTCTATTTCATGGAAATGAATACCCGAATTCAAGTTGAGCACACGATTACCGAGCAAATTACGGGGGTCGATATTGTCCGTGAACAATTACGCATCGCGTCAGGCTTATCCTTATCTTACCGCCAGCAAGATATTCAGTTTCGAGGCTATGCGATCCAGTTTCGGATCAATGCCGAAGACCCCAAGAATGATTTCTTACCCAGTTTTGGACGGATAACGCATTACTATGCGCCAGGGGGGCCGGGGGTGAGAGTGGATACCGCTATCTACACGGGATATGACATCCCACCCTATTTTGATTCTATGTGCCTTAAATTAGTCGTATGGGCTTTGGATTGGGATGAAGTTATTGCCCGAGGACAACGGGCATTAAAAGGCATGAGTCTGCAAGGCATCAAGACGACCGCGACCTATTATCAGCAAATACTACAGCATCCAGATTTTCGTTCTGGCAAATTTGACACCAGTTTTGTCCCGAATCACCCCGAGTTATTACATTATTCTGAAAAACGCGATCCCAGTGCCGTAGCGCTGGCCATTGCCACCGCTGTTGCAGCGCACGCAGGTTGGTAATTAAATCGGCATATTGGAGAAAGAAACGATGAAAAAGATACAAGTAACAGATGTAATTTTAAGAGATGCACATCAATCGCTGATCGCCACCAGAATGCGAACAGAGGATATGCTGCCAATCTGTGACAAGCTCGATCAAGTCGGGTTTTGGTCATTAGAAGTCTGGGGCGGGGCGACTTTTGATGCCTGTGTACGCTTCTTAAAAGAAGATCCTTGGGAGCGTCTGCGTCAGTTGCGTTCGGCGCTACCAAATACGCCATTACAAATGTTATTACGCGGTCAAAACTTGCTCGGTTACCGTCATTATGCCGATGATGTGGTGCGGGCGTTTGTGGCTCGTTCGGCCGAAAATGGCATTGATGTGTTTCGTGTTTTTGACGCCTTAAATGATTTGCGTAACCTTGAAACGGCGATGAAAGCAGTCAAAGATAATGGTAAACATGCCCAAGGTACAATCAGTTACACCACCAGCCCAGTACATACTTCTGCATTATTTGTCCAGCAAGCTAAAGCCCTACAAGATATGGGGGCTGACTCGATTGCGATTAAAGATATGGCGGGATTATTAACGCCATACCCAACTTATGATTTGGTGAAAGCGATCAAGGCAGAAGTGGATTTACCGTTGGTGATTCACAGCCATTCAACATCAGGTTTGGCGGCGCAATGCCAATTAAAAGCAATTGAAGCGGGCGTAGATCGAATCGATACTGCGATTTCCTCATTTGCCTCTGGAACCAGTCATCCCGCGACAGAATCACAAGTAGCCGCTTTGCGCGGTACGGAATGGGATACGGGGTTGGACCTGTCATTATTATCTGAAATCGCTGATTACTTTCGGGAGGTTCGTAAAAAGTATCACCAGTTTGAAAGTGAATTTACCCGTGAGGACGTATCGGTTCAAATTAATCAAATTCCTGGTGGCATGATGTCGAACCTTGCCAATCAGCTAAAAGAACAAAATGCTTTGGATCGGATTAAAGAGGTGTTTGCAGAAATCCCTCGAGTGAGAAAAGATTTGGGGTATCCCCCCTTAGTGACACCAACGTCACAAATTGTCGGGACGCAAGCAGTCTACAATGTGTTGGCAAATGAGCGCTACAAAACCATTACCAATGAAGTGAAACGTTATTTATTAGGCGGCTATGGTCAGGCGCCTGCATCGGTAGACGCAAAGCTTCAGAAAAAAGCCGTCGGAAATGAGCAAGTGATAGATGGTCGTCCGGCGGACGGCCTCAAACCTGAGTTAGCAAAATTGCGTGCCGACATTGCTGAGCTCGCTCAATCAGAGGAAGACGTGCTGACCTTTGCGATGTTCCCTGACTTGGGACGAGAATTCTTGCAACAACGTGCGGCGGGTACATTAGTCCCAGAACCCTTGTTACCGGAAGCCGAAACCAAAGACCGTATTATCGGATCCTCGGTCGCAACAGAGTTTAAAATTGATGTGCATGGGGAGACCTATGATGTTGCGATCACGGGGGTTGGTGACGTGGGGGGCGGTAAGCGAAAGCTTTATGTATCACTCGATGGCATGCCAGAAGAAGTGACTTTCGAAACGCTAGGTGAATATGTCAGTGATAAGACCAGTAGCGGCCGTAAAAAAGCCACAGAACCCGGTCATGTGACATCACCATTGCCTGGCAATGTGGTCGAAGTACTAGTACAAAAAGGCGATACGGTCAAGGAAGGCCAAGCATTGATAGCAACAGAAGCGATGAAGATGGAGACAGAGTTATTGGCCAATATTGCTGGTGTCGTGCAAGAAATCTATGTCGGAAAAGGGGATCGGGTCACCCCGGGCGAAGTGTTAATAGAAATAAAATAGTCTGGAGAAAAAGGCCTGTTTGAAACAAAGCCGTCGACTTGACGATATTCTCTGACGAGGAAATGAGCAAGCGTTAACGAATAAAGTTATAAAAGTGATGGATCAAAATGAACCATTTGCTCATTCGGATGTACTAAATAGGTGCATGCCAATAAGGTCGATGAATAGTGAATCCAATTAAACTATTGATCTTTAACATCTTTATAATTTGGCATGAAATGTGATTTAAATTAGTCGATTAATTGGTTTTCCTCCACTTAAAGAATCGATTGATTTGTCTCGTAGTAGCGTTGGGACAGCCTTAGTGATAAGGCTGTCCCTTTTTTTATCTGCACAAGCGACTTGTCACTACCTTATGCACTTGGCTAATTGGAGTATTGAGCCGGCGGCATAGCCTAATAGTATCGTCCGTCAGTAATGATTACGTTAAGATAGTCGGCATTAATTAATGCTGAGGTAACAAGTGTGAGTGAAGTTGAAGGTTTATTATCTAAAATGGCGGTGTCCTTGTCGACAGAACAAGGGGTAGCTCATTATGAGATGGTGTTGAGTGATCATCGTATCGATATGAATGCATTGGTCGGTAACCCCATTACGCTGACCTACCACGGCGAGATCCATTGCCATGCCTGTGGCCGTTTAACCAAAAAGAGCTTTAGTGGCGGTTACTGTTTTCCTTGTTCGCAAAAACTAGCACAGTGTGACTTATGTATCATGCGCCCTGAGACCTGCCATTATGCGGCCGGAACATGTCGTGAACCGTCGTGGGGCGAACAGTTCTGTATGCAAGACCATATTGTCTACCTGGCCAATAGTTCAGGGATCAAGGTTGGGATTACCCGCATCAACCAAATCCCAACACGCTGGATCGACCAAGGGGCTACTCAAGCATTGCCTATCTTTAGGGTTAAAAGTCGCTATCAATCCGGTTTGGTTGAGGTGGCCTTTAAAGCCCATGTGTCCGATAGAACCGATTGGCGAAAAATGTTGAAAGGAGATGCCGAATCGCTTAATTTACAGCAAGTGAGAGACGAGTTAATGCTGCAATGCAATGGCGAGATAATGGCACTGCAACAACGATTTGGGCCAGGAGAAATCACGCCTTTAAGCGATGAAAGTATCGTTGATATTCGCTACCCAATCGACGCTTATCCGGCAAAAATAAAATCATTAAACCTAGACAAAACACCGGAAATTTCAGGGGTGTTGCAGGGTATCAAAGGTCAATATTTGATACTCGATACAGGGGTGATCAATATTCGTAAATTCACCGGCTATCAAGTTAAGTTTGGAGCCGCGTAGTGTTGTATAAAATCTTACGTTCATTATTGTTCCGATTGGATGCAGAACAAGCACACCACCTTGGGCTCAAAGGCATTCAAGCCTTGGATAGTTTGAATTTGTCCAAACTCGTATACCCGACACCCGATGCAGCACCGGTAGAAGTGATGGGGCTCACTTTTCCAAATAGTGTGGGGCTGGCTGCGGGCTTAGATAAAAATGGGGATTATCTCGCCGGCTTGTCGGCATTAGGTTTTGGCTTCGTTGAAATCGGTACTGTGACGCCACGGCCCCAACCCGGCAACCCCAAACCAAGATTATTTCGCTTGCCTGAAGCCGAGGCAATTATTAATCGAATGGGCTTTAATAACTTAGGGGTGGAACACTTAATTGCACAAGTGCAAGCGGTGCAAGTACCGGCGATAGTGGGTATCAATATCGGTAAGAATATTGATACGGCGGTGGAAGACGCCACCAAGGACTATTTGATTGGCTTGGGGAAAGTTTACCCGTATGCCGATTATGTCACGATCAATATTTCATCACCGAACACCCCGGGTTTAAGAAAATTACAATTTGGTGAATCATTAAACGCCTTATTAAGCGCCTTAAAAGACAAGCAAACCAGTTTGCATCAGCAATACAACCGTTATGTCCCTATGGCAGTGAAAGTCGCTCCTGACCTTAGCCCAGAGGAGGTTCAGGCGTTGGCAGAGGCTTTTGCATCTTTTGAAATAGATGCTGTGATTGCGACCAATACCACCATGGCGCGCGATAAAGTGGCGGAGTTGAAACATGCTGAAGAAGCCGGCGGCCTGAGTGGTCGACCGGTGTTTGCCCAATCAACAGAGATTGTGCGTCAATTCAGGACGGCATTGCCGGATGTCATGCCTATTATCGCTGCTGGAGGCATTATGTCTGGTCAAGATGCCGTGGCCAAAATATCGGCAGGAGCCAGCCTAGTACAAATCTATAGTGGCTTTATCTATCACGGACCGGCTTTGATTAGCGATGTCATTAATGCATTAGCACAAAATAATGAGCAATAAATAACACCGAGGAGAGTCACAGACATGTCAATTCTGATAAATATAGTCATTGCAATTGCCATCATCGTCGTTGGACGGATGGGCGTGAAATGGGCGGTTAAGTTGATGGGTAAAATCATGGCGAAATCGCAAATTGATACCATCTTAATTAATTTTGTCAGCTCCATCGCAAAGGCAGTATTGCTGTTATTGGTACTGATAGCGGCGCTGAACCAACTTGGTGTTGATACCACGTCATTAATTGCGCTCATTGGTGCCGCGGGTTTAGCGGTAGGCCTCGCTTTACAAAACTCATTACAAAATTTTGCCGCTGGCGTGATGATGATTATTTTTCGTCCGTTTAAGTTAGGCGATTTTATTGAAGCGGGTGGCGTCGTCGGCGTTGTTGAACAAATCAGTATATTCAGTACCATCATGAAGACAGGGGATAATCGTGAAATTATCGTTCCCAATGGTCAAATCTATGCCAGTGCCATCACTAATTATTCAGCGCGCGACACTCGGCGGATTGATTTAGTGTTTGGTATTGGCTATGACGATGATTTGATCGCTGCTAAAAAATTAATGGAAACTATATTAGCTGAGCATGCTTTGATATTAGAAACACCTGAGCCGGTCGTTGCGGTGGCTGAGTTGGGGGATAGCAGCGTTAATTTTAATGTGAGACCTTGGGTGAATAGCGCCGATTATTGGGGGGTACGTGCCGATTTAATCGAAAAGATAAAGTTGGCCTTTGATGCCAATAATATTTCGATTCCTTATCCACACATTACGCTAGATAAATCATAAGCGATTAAAAAGCATCTTTCCATTGCCGAAGGGCGGTGAAAACAGCCAGTTCATCGACTAAAGGCTTAGCAACATGTTGTTCAACACGGTCGATGACACTGGCTTGCTGACAACGTAGAAATGGGTTAGTGGCATGCTCTAATGCAAGGGTTGATGGCAGGGTGATTTGACCTTGCGATCTTAATGCAGCAGTGTCTTGTCGTCGTTGTTGCGTAGCAGGATTATCGGGTTCAACGACGCTGGCAAAAGCCAAGTTATCGGCGGTGTATTCGTGAGCGCAGTAGATTTTAGTTGCTGACGGTAAGGTGCCAATATACTTGAGAGAGGCGAGTAACTGCGCCGCCGTACCGCCGAGTAGGCGACCACAGCCGGCGGCAAATAAGGTATCGCCACAAAATAAGCAATCATCGAACAAATAAGCAATATGATCTTGTGTATGGCCTGGCACAGCAATAACCCGGCAATCTGGAAAAGCATCATGCACCGACAAGTAACTGTCATTTGCAGACAAAGGGTGGGTCATGCCCGGGATGGCACCATTTCGGGGCCCAAAAACAGGGACCGGGTACTGTGCTAGGAAAGGGACGATACCATCGATGTGATCGTAATGGTGATGGGTCGCCAGAATCGCGACGGGAATTAAGTTCTGTTGGCGTATGGCTTCAATAACAGGGCCGGCATCACCGGGGTCTACGACAATCACATGAGCAGAGTCTAATGCACGGATAAGCCAGACATAATTGTCTTGAAAAGTCGGTATCGCTTGAACTGTAAATGTTGTCATGATTTAAAATAATAGCGCTTAATAGGTTAACGTGAACTCCGCTAGAGAGTAGAATGCCATGTTTAATATTTATGTATCTTAACGCCTTTTTGACTGGCACGACGCAAATACATCACGGTGATAGCCATGACCGACCCTGACATTGATAAGACTGATCCCCTGATCGCGTGGTGGCAAAGCCCGCTGGGTCAGAGTGTCTTGAAGCAAGAGCAGCAGTTATTTCAAAGTACCCCCGAACACTTCCATGGTTATTATCAATTACAGATTGGGGTGGATGAAAACGTATTGCCTGAAATGACGATACCGAAACTGAGGAAGCGCATGGCAAACTCAGCCGATGTTATGGGGTGTAATGAAGCCTTACCATTTAAATCGAAGAGCTTGGATACTTTAGTATTGAGTCATGTATTAGAATTTTCGCCGGATCCACACCAAGTATTACGCGAAGCGGAAAGGATCTTGGTCGGCGATGGCACCCTGATTATTTGCTGTTTTAACCCCTGGAGTTTATGGGGCTTACGTCATATCATTCCCTTTGAAACTGCGGCGCCCTGGCATGGTCACTTTTTTGGTCAAGCCAGGATAACAGACTGGCTATCGCTATTGAATTTTGATGTGATTTCGACCGAAAGACTGATGTTTAGGCCACCCTTTAAAAGTGAGAAATGGTTAGATAGAACCGCTAAATTAGAGACATGGGGCCATCGATTTTGGCCGGTTTTGTCTGGCGTGACCATCCTGGTTGCCAGCAAAAGAACCGTACCTTTAACCCCCGTAGCACAACGCTGGCATGCCGGACAATTGTTTCCAAAAAGGCAGTTGGCCTCCAAATCCGTAACAAGAGAAAAAGTAAATGGATCACGTTGAAGTATTCACCGATGGTGCGTGTAGTGGCAACCCCGGCCCAGGTGGTTGGGGGGCAATTCTGCGTGCTAAAGGGGTAGAAAAAGAACTCTCTGGTGGTGAGAAAGACACGACCAATAACCGAATGGAGATGATGGCCGTCATCGCGGCTTTAGAAGCCCTACAGCGTGATTGTAGCGTCAAGATTACCACCGACTCGCAATATGTCATGAAAGGAATGTTGGAATGGCTACCCGGTTGGAAGAAGCGTAACTGGCAAACGGCGGCAAAAAAGCCTGTCAAAAATGTGGATTTATGGCAACGTTTAGAAAAAGCGGCACAATCACATCAATTGGAATGGGAATGGGTACGGGGGCATCAAGGCCACGAAGAAAATGAACGTGCGGATCAATTAGCGGTCGCCGCCCGTGAAGCTCTGGCAAAGGGATAAGGACAATACGTGGCTGAACAACAAAGTAAACGACAAGTTGTACTCGATACCGAAACGACGGGGTTAAGCACGGCCGATGATCACCGTATTATCGAGATAGGGTGTGTTGAATTAATCAATCGTCGACTGACGGGTGAGACCTTTCATCAATATATTAACCCTGAGCGTGAAATTGATGCTGGTGCGATGGAAGTGCATGGCATCACCAACGAGGCTCTGGCCGATAAACCAAAATTCGCAGAGATTGTGGATGATTTTATGCGTTTTATTGATGGCGCGGAATTAATCATTCATAACGCGGCGTTTGATGTGGGCTTTTTAGACCATGAATTACGTAAAATAACAACAGAAACACGCACAATCAATGCTGTTTGCACTATCTTAGACACCTTAAAGTTGGCCCGTGATAAACATCCTGGCCAGAAAAATAACTTAGATGCATTGTGTCGGCGCTATGACGTTGATAATTCAAACCGAGAATTACACGGCGCTTTATTGGATTCAGAAATCTTAGCCGATGTATATCTCGCAATGACTGGCGGTCAAGTCAGCTTATCGCTGGCGGCCGATACGGAGATAGCGAAAACAGATGATGACTCTAAAGCGGCGACTAGTCGCCCGAAAAAGCGAAAGCCACTGAACGTTATCATGGCGACTTCCGACGAGTTAGCAGCTCACGAAGCCCACCTTGAACTATTAGATAAAAGCAGTCACGGGCAGTGTGTCTGGCTAAAAAATAACGGTTAATGGGTTCATCCGATTCCAGATAGATAAAAAAATTCCCCAAAACGGTTGAAATCAGCTTTTTTGCCCCCAAATAGCTGACTTATCATCTAGTAATTTGGAAATATGGGATTATGAGTAACGAAGAAACTGACAACATTGACAATCAAGCCCTCGAGAATCAGGAACCTGAAGCTGAGTCGTCAAACAATAATGAATCTCACAATGATATCGACCCAACAGCATTATTAGAAGATGCTCGGAACAAAGCAGACGAGCATTGGAACGAATTACTTCGAGCACGTGCTGACATGGAAAATCTGCGTCGTCGTCAATCTCGCGATTTAGAAAATGCCCATAAGCATGCCTTGGATAAATTTGTCGCTGAACTATTGCCTATTTATGACAGCATGGAATTAGGCGTGAATGCGGCCTCGAGTGAAGAAGCTTCACTTGATGGTGTTCGCGAAGGCTTAGATATGACGATGAAAATGTTCATCTCTTCGATCGCAAAATTTGGGCTTGAGCAAGTCAACCCTGCAGAAGGTGATGCATTTGACCCTGAGTTACACCAAGCCATGGCAATGCAGCCTGTCGATGGTGTAGCCCCCAATCACGTGATCACCGTGGCACAAAAAGGCTTCCAATTTAATGGCCGCCTATTGCGCCCTGCAATGGTCGTGGTATCGCAATAAAACGACGTTGGAGTCATGTCAGGGCTTGAAATAATTTTTTCACCCCCCACATAACTATTCAACAGCTAGTGTAACTAGCAAGCATTTAAGCATAGTGGAGAATAAAAATGGCTAAAATTATTGGTATTGACTTAGGAACAACCAATTCCTGTGTCGCAGTGTTAGAAGATGGCAAAGCACGCGTTATTGAAAATAGCGAAGGTGATCGTACTACCCCTTCTATTGTCGCTTTTACAAAAGACGACGAGGTGTTAGTAGGTCAATCAGCCAAACGCCAAGCGGTAACAAACCCTAAAAACACATTATTTGCGATTAAACGTTTAATCGGTCGTAAATTTAAAGACGATGTCGTACAACGCGATATCGATATGGTGCCTTATAAAATCATTGAAGCCGACAATGGCGATGCTTGGGTTGATGCCAATGGTAAGAAAATGGCACCACCTGAAATCTCTGCCCGCGTTTTGATGAAAATGAAAAAAACAGCAGAAGAGTTTTTGGGTGAAGAAGTGACGGAAGCCGTGGTGACTGTCCCTGCTTACTTCAACGACTCACAGCGTCAAGCCACCAAAGATGCTGGTAAAATTGCCGGTCTTGAAGTGAAGCGTATTATCAATGAGCCAACGGCAGCAGCATTGGCCTACGGGATGGATAAAAAACGCGGCGATTCAACCATTGTCGTTTATGACTTAGGTGGTGGTACATTTGACGTATCAGTGATTGAAATCGCAGATATCGAAGGCGAGCACCAATTTGAAGTATTGGCGACTAATGGTGATACATTCTTGGGTGGTGAAGACTTTGACCAACGTATCATTGAGTTTTTAGTCGACGAATTCAAGAAAGACCAAAGCATCGATTTATCGAAAGATCCTTTGGCTTTACAACGCCTTAAAGATGCCGCCGAGAAAGCAAAAATCGAGCTTTCTTCAAGCCAACAAACCGATATTAACCTACCGTATGTCACCGCCGATGCCACTGGCCCAAAACATATGGAAGTGCGTTTAACACGTGCCAAGCTTGAATCTCTGGTCGAAGACCTGATCAAGCGCAGCATGGAGCCATGCAAACTCGCACTGAAAGACGCCGGCTTATCAATGTCAGATATCAACGATGTTATCTTGGTTGGTGGTCAGACAAGAATGCCGAAAGTACAAGAAGCTGTACAAGCCTTATTTGGAAAAGAACCTCGTAAAGATGTTAATCCGGATGAAGCGGTTGCAGCAGGTGCAGCCATTCAAGCTGCGGTATTAGCGGGTGATGTCAAAGACGTTCTACTCCTAGACGTCACACCATTAAGCCTAGGTATTGAAACCATGGGTGGTGTGATGACAAAATTAGTTGAGAAAAATACAACGATTCCAACCAAAGCGAACCAAGTATTCTCTACTGCAGAAGACAATCAGCCTGCTGTAACGATTCATGTTATGCAGGGTGAGCGTGAGATGGCATCAGCGAATAAATCGCTCGGTCGTTTTGACTTGTCTGATATTCCAGCTGCGCCACGTGGTCAACCACAAATTGAAGTCACATTCGATATCGATGCCAATGGTATTTTGAATGTGTCGGCCAAAGATAAAGCGACAGGTAAAGAACAATCTATCGTGATCAAGGCTTCAAGTGGTTTGTCTGACGAAGAAGTTGAACAAATGGTCAAAGACGCTGAAGCACATGCTGAAGAAGATCGCCAATTCCATGAATTGGTCAATGCGCGTAACCAAGGTGATGCACTTGTTCATAGTACTGAGAAGTCGATTACTGAGTTAGGCGACAAGATGGATGCCGACGAAAAAGTGAAAATCGAAGCCGCGGTTGCCGAACTTAAAACTGCCTTAAAGGGCGAAGATAAAGCGGACATTGAAGCGAAAACAGCGGCATTAGCAGAAGCGTCTGCGAAATTAGCCGAACAAGCATATGCAGAAAATGCTGAAGCAGGTGAAGGGGCGGCAGAAGCGAAAGCCGATACTGATGATGTGGTTGATGCTGAGTTTGAAGAAGTCGACGACGATAAAAAGTAAGCGTCACGCAAGTGTGTTCTAAGAAACAGGCGTAGGTTTCCCCTACGCCTGTTTTGTTCTATAAATAGCAGGTAGATAGCAGACAATGGCCAAACGAGATTTTTACGAAGTACTGGAGATTTCACGTACCGCGACGGAGGCTGAAATTAAAAAAGCTTATCGCCGCATGGCAATGAAATACCATCCCGATCGCAATGCGGGAGGTGCCGATACAGAAGAAAAATTTAAAGAGGCAAAAGAAGCCTACGAGATTTTATCGAACCCACAAAAGCGGGCAGCCTATGATCAGTTTGGTCATGCTGGCGTTGATCAATCGGCTGGCGGTGGCCAGGGTGGTGCCGGTGGCTTTAGTGATATTTTCGGGGATGTGTTCAATGATATCTTTGGAGCATCTGGCGGCGGTAGACAAGGTGGCGGCTATCGGGGTGCTGACTTACGTTATCACTTAGAAATGACATTAGAAGATGCGGTAGCCGGTAAAACGGTTGAAATCCGTATTCCCGTGCATGTTGACTGCAAAACTTGTGATGGTACTGGGGCGAAACCAGGGACTAAACCTGTGACTTGCACCACTTGTGGTGGTCATGGTCAAGTGCGTATGCAACAAGGATTTTTCTCTGTTCAACAACCTTGCCCGCATTGTCATGGCACAGGAAGAATGATTCAGTCGCCTTGTGACGATTGTCATGGTGAGGGCCAGATTCAAGAACATAAAACGCTCTCGGTGAAGGTGCCTGCAGGTGTAGATACCGGCGATCGCATTCGCCTTTCGGGTGAAGGTGAGCCTGGGCAAGGTGGTGCTGGACCAGGTGACCTCTATGTCGAAGTGCAAGTGCGACGTCATGATGTGTTCACACGTGATGATAATAATTTATTCTGCGATGTACCGATAAGCTTTACGGTTGCGACCTTGGGTGGCGAACTCGAAGTGCCGACATTAGCTGGCAAAGCCAGTTTAAAAGTGCCGGAAGGTACCCAGTCAGGCCAACAATTCAGACTGCGCGGTAAAGGTGTTAAATCGGTTCGTAGTGGCGTGACAGGGGATTTAATGTGCCGAGTGATTATCGAAACGCCAGTGAAATTATCCAAAAAGCAAAAAGCCTTATTGGAAGAGTTTGCTGCGACATTAGAAGGTAGCCACAGCAAGCATAGCCCAAAACATAGTTCGTGGTTAGATAAGGTCAAAGAGTTTTTTGACTAGGCCTTTAAGTGAGCTATTGCTTGAAGCTACAATAACGATCATTTTTCAACAAAAAGGGCTGACATGACAACACGTATAGCAATCAATGGCGCTGCAGGGCGGATGGGCCGTTGCTTAATCCAAGCGGTAGACCAAACCGAGGGCCTCGAATTGAGTGCTGCGCTAGATCGTGTTGAATCAAGCCTGATTGGCGCTGATGCCGGTGAATTAGCTGGCGTAGGTAAATTAGGGGTCGCGATCAGCAGTGACGTCGCTGCGGCCACAGCTAAGTCAGACGTCATTATCGATTTTACCTTACCGGAAGTGACTATGGCGCTGATTCCGCATTGTTTAGCTAACCAGTGCCGCTTAGTAATTGGCACAACGGGCTTTAATGCGGAGCAAAAAATAGCAATTGACCAAGCAGCGCAAGGTATTGCGGTTGTGTTAGCGCCGAATATGAGCGTTGGGGTCAATTTATCGTTGAAACTGCTAGACATTGCTGCCCGGGTATTGGGCGATGATGTCGATATCGAAATCGTTGAAGCGCACCATCGTCATAAAGTCGATGCGCCTTCAGGAACCGCATTACGAATGGGTGAAGTGGTGGCCGATGCCTTGGGACGTGATTTAAAAACCTGTGCCGTTTATGGTCGTGAAGGTCGCACGGGTGAGAGAGATCGCAAGACCATTGGTTTTGCTACGGTTAGAGCCGGAGACATTGTCGGTGACCATACCGTGATGTTTGCTGGCGAAGGTGAACGGGTTGAAATCACCCATAAAGCGTCAAGTCGAATGACATTTGCTTTTGGGGCGATGCGCGCATCAAGCTGGTTAATGTCTTACGAGGCCGGCTTATATGATATGCAAGACGTTTTGGCGCTACGTGACTAAGGCGTTATTTAGTAACGTTCTGCTATTTTTTGTGCTTTCTCGGCCGCGGTAATATTACCGGCTTGCATTCTGATATCGGCGATGAGTAACCAGAATTTCCGGAGTTGTTCACGTTGTCCTTGCACGATAGAGACGCCTTTTAGAGCGACTTGCTCAGCCATTTTATAATCTTCTAAGTTACGGTGTGTCACTGCCAGTTTGTAATAGACATGGGGATCACGCGGTGCGATACGTTGTGCGCGTTGTAAGGTCGTTTGAGCAGACTTGAAATCGCCTTGTTGCTGCGCGGCTTCTGCAGAATTAAGTAAAGCGATGACAGCATCATTTTGTTGCCGAGTTTCGATGATAGCTGGCGAAACCGGCACAATCGCCTTATTGATTTCAACAGGTTCAGGCACAACAGTAATCTCAGCCCGATCCGGCATGGGAATCGAGACGGCTGCAGGTGGAGGGGGCTCCACTGGAGCCGGGACCGAGACGGGTGGCATAGTAGAGCATGCACTCACACTCAGTAATAAGATTGCTGATAGTAGGTGGCGTGTCGATTGCTGACAAGATAAGTAGAAAAAGGTCACTCTATATCATCCTAAAAATGAGGTTATTCAAACCAGCGTCTAATCCAGCCCTCAAGAGTTGGCAGAGGATCGGACTGATTTCTGATGGCACAATCAGAGTGTTCTGTCGGACTATTGCCGATCAAGAAGGGTAATTGCTGAGCCCCGATGCATTGCATATCCGATAGCATACCAGTTTGTTGGTCAACCCAAAGATATTCAATATTTTCTGGGGTGGCCGCGATAAAGGGGTCTAAGGTTTCGTTTGCCATATAATCAGTCCAAGCACGCAAAGCGCCACTAGAACCAGTGATGGGTAAGGGGGAATTATCATCGAGACCAAGCCATACAACGGCTAATCGATTACCAGCAAAGCCAGCAAACCAGCTGTCTCTTTGTAAGTCTGAAGTCCCGGTTTTTCCTGCCACATTGATATCCTCAGGTAAGCGGTAATAAATTGAGCGCGCGGTCCCTATTCGCGTCACTTCTTGCAGCATATATTGCAATAAGTGGATGGCACTATGATCGATAGTTTGCTCTAATTCAAAGGGGTAGCGAGAGAGTTCTTCTCCATGACTATCCGTGACTTGCCTGATTGCTCTCAGTGGCATTTTAAAACCATTCGAAGCCATAGTTTGATACATAGTGGCGACTTCAAGGGGGGATAAGCCTTGGGCACCAAGCAATAAAGAAGGGTAAGGATCAAGTGGTCGCTCGACACCGAGCCGCTTTAAGGTATCAATCACATGGTTTAAGCCGAGTGACATGCCTAAACGCGCTGTTGATAAGTTGTATGAATAGGCCAAAGCTTGATGAAGTTGAACGTAGTCATGCGATTGATGATCAAAATTCTCCGGTTGCCAGATTTGACCATTCGGCATGGTTAAGGAGTAGGGCGAGTCATCGAGTTCACTGACCAAATTGTACCCCTGTTCTATTGCCGTTAAATACACTGCCGGTTTTACCAATGAGCCAATAGGACGTAAGGTATCCAAGGCGCGATTAAAACCTTGGTAACGGGTTTCTCGCCCCCCAATAACGGCAATGACTTCACCCGTTTGCGGATCGGTGATGATCATGCTGCCTTGCAAGCCGTCGAGACGCTCACCATAGTTTTTTTCAAGGGTCGTGATAGTTTTCGTTAATGCTGTCTCAGCCTTATGTTGCGCGATGGGGTTTAAATTAGTAAAGACGCGTAAGCCTTCAGAACTCAATGCTTCTTCCGGGTAATCATCTTTTAGCTGTCTTTTGACCAAATCTAAATAAGCGGGGTAAGCGCCTTTTGATAAACTGGCCTGTTGGACAATACCCAAAGGGGCTTCACTGGCACGGTCATAGGTGTCTTTATCAATTACTTCTTGTTGATAAAGCACATTAAGCACGAGATCTCGCCGGCTTTTTGCACGTTCAGGGTGACGTCGAGGCTCATAATAAGAAGGACCTTTCACCATCGCTGCGAGCAAAGCCACTTGCTCAAGCTTAAGCTCTGTCAACGGTTGTGCGAAATAGTATTGGGCGGCTAGCCCGAAACCATGGATGGCACGGGAACCTTCTTGACCAAGATAAACTTCATTCAAATAAGCTTCAAGGATATCAGCTTTGCTGTAATGCAATTCCAATAGGATCGCCATTGGAATTTCGAGTAATTTACGAACCAAAGTCCGATCAGACGTGAGATAAAAGTTTTTTATTAACTGTTGGGTGAGCGTGCTACCGCCTTGAATAAACCGACCTGCTTTAATGTTTGCCAACATGGCGCGGCTAATCCCTCTGAGAGAAATACCATGATGATCATAAAAGCCACGATCTTCAATCGCGATCAAGGCTTGGGTTAATGCTTCAGGTGCATCACTGAGTTGAATTAAATCACGATCTTCATTATTTAATGGGTAAATGCCACCAATGAGGACCGGCTCTAAACGAATCAACGGAATGGATTGACCTTGGTCTTGAGTGATATGACTTAAACGTGTGCCTGAAAAATGGAGAATTAAACGCTGCGCAGGCTCTAGGCCGTCAGTAAATTTAAAGCCACGGGTATAAAGAATGGCTCTGGTCTTGGAAACTGCCACTTGGCCGGGCCGCACCGCTTCTTGGACAAAATGATAGCCCAAGCTACGTAGCTCAACTTTTAATTCGTCTAATGAGATGGGTGAGCCCGCGTATAACTCGAGTGGGCGTGCATACACCTTGGCGGGAACAGCCCAACGTTTGCCTTCAAATTGTAGGCGAATGTGGTGATCTAAATAGGCTAAGCCAAGACCGAGTAATAGCAAAAAGGTGAGAAACAGTTTTGTCGCAAATCCAAAAGATCGACGCTGAGGGTAATAGGGCTTCATTTGACTAACCGGCCTGTATGACATTTTAGAATATGACAACGCTGTATGATGTTAAGTTACCTTTTTTCGCTAGCAGAAGAAAGCGCTGATGTCGAAAAAACTTTAAAATAAGACAACAAGTTATTAATATTTTTACAACTAATTTTACGCATTAGTCTCCATTAGGACAAATCTATAAATCCCCATCGGGTTTGAGGGACTTTATTAAAAGGCAGGGGATAGATAAAAATACGTATCGAGCTTGTAAGGCTAGCTTGTTATAGATCAATTAGCTATATCGCATTAGCCTAGTTATTCTGATAGAATTAATGATTACGAAAAGCAATGACAACCCACCTTTTTATGCAGCAGTTAGCATAGAAATTATAAGATTTGAGCAGGAATATATGGTCAGTTTAGAAACGCCAGTATGTGACTTTGGCTTGCCCGCTATCGACTTTTCGTTATTGGGCGTAGACAACAAAATGTGGACGCTGGAGGATTGTCGGGGCGAAAATGGCTTGTTAGTAATGTTCATCTGTAACCATTGTCCGTATGTTAAAGCGATTATGGACCGTTTGGTTCGAGATACTGCCGAGTTAAGGCAGTACGGCATTAATACCGTCGCTATCATGTCCAATGATGTGGCTGATTATCCGGAAGATTCTTTTGACAAGATGCAAGCTATTGCACAGCAACGGCAGTTTTCATTTCCATATTTGCTAGATGAAACGCAACAAACAGCACAAGCCTATGGCGCTATTTGTACCCCTGATTTCTTTGGCTATAACAAAGATCTTCAATTGCAGTATCGTGGCCGTTTTGATGAAAGTAAAAAGTTAGCGGCTGCACCGAATGTACGACGTGACTTATTTGAAGCTATGAAATTAGTAGCAGAAACAGGACACGGCCCAGAACAACAAATC
>JAIBDY010000020.1 GCA_024685995.1 Piscirickettsiaceae bacterium
AATCGCCGCGCCAAACAACTCGGTCATGAAACGCCCTTCCCTGGCGCCGAAGCGACCCTGCCGTGGCTAGATGAACAAGCCAATATGCGGAAGGAGAAAAACTTTTTTGAGACCAAAGTCACTGAGTACCAAACCGGTGGCGCGTTGAAGTGGGATTAAGATTAAAAAGCCAGCTTTTGCTGGCTTTTTTATAATAGGTTTACCGATTATGACTTCATTAACTGGAATTCACCCCCATAGATAGCTTCTTACGAAAAACTTCATTTGAAGATATACAGTTAAATACAAACTCAACACTTATACAGGCACTTAGAGGCTACACCTGTGCTGTCTCGCTCATTATTCCCGCTTATCATTTTTTTAAGGCAGCTAGCTTTGCACAAAAAAACAGCTCAAGTGTCACTTATTCAGAAATTATAAAAATTCACTCCTTACGCTCAGTTATGCTTCAAC
Organism: Piscirickettsiaceae bacterium; assembly: GCA_024685995.1. GTDB lineage: Bacteria > Pseudomonadota > Gammaproteobacteria > Nitrosococcales > Methylophagaceae. Next base: position 454 of record JAIBDY010000020.1, read on the forward strand.
ACATACTTATCCAGTTAAGGCGTCTTCATGAAACTAAGCACAGTTGAGTTGCGACTGCAGCAAAAGATCTTTCTAGTACTAATATCAAAGACTATCTCTTCAATTTTACAGATGTTGACATAGATAAAAAGGCATTTAATAGACTACTCACATATCTGAGTGAACAATGGCAGCTTAGAGATGAAGGGATAAAAGCACAATGCCCAAAAAAAAGTACTCTCATCTCAAAACAAACTTGGTCCGCTAAAAGAGCTGCAAATAAGTTAGTCTCACACATGACGTTTGATGATTATGAAGTCACAGACTTTGATATCGACTGTCTCGTTACACACTCCGCATTGTTAGCACGTATTATCCAAATATGTTTAGGGAAAGCTGTTTATGATGAAGATTATATTGAGCTTGAGAAAAATTCTTATCTTTCTGCTATCGATGTATTCTCAGTTGAGCATAATGAAATATTCATATACTCACAAGTTAATGATTTAATTGCGAGAAATAATTTATTACCCTGAACTTTAAGTATCAACATCTAAATAGAAGGGACAGCCACCTCGATTTTCATCACGAACAAGGAAAATAAAACACAAGCAATTTATCACCACTAACAACACGGTCACACAAGGCAGGTTTTAGTCAAAAAGTCCGTTTCACCCTCTTTTGATTTAACGATTAGGATTAGGAGAAAACAACATGGCAAAGCATATAGAACTTTGGGATGACGATAATCAAAATCAACTCTGGGGTGAGCTCAGTGATGATAATCATGTCGAACTCAGGTCGGATATTAACGGCGCGATTATCGGTGAACTAGATGGTAATGCACTTGACCTTGCACCCGAAACTCAAGATCATCTTTGGGGATTTATTAATGGACATGAAATTGAGCTTTGGGATGATCAACTCCATCATTTTTCTGGCGAAATAAACTAAATTAAAAAAGCATAAAAGGTGGGGGCGACAACACCCTCTTCCCCACCTTTGATCACCACATTAAATCATCGGGAATCTCATAATCGGCATAAGGATCATCGCTTGCTGTTTCTGACGTAGTATTCGGTTTGTCCTGATGTAATACGACATAAATCGGATTAATCGTATTGATTTTATTCACTGTTGCCTTTGGCAGAATAAATATGATGTTATCGACCTGACAGAGTCCAATGCTTCCTGCAACTAATGCGGCGTAGTTTTCTTTATTGAGATGCAGCGTTTTAATTTTGTTATTGAATTGAAAATTGAAGGGGGTATCGCCGTCATAGTCTTTGATTTTCGATTGCTCAATAATTTGCTTGATACGTGCTTTTTCTTCATTTTGTTTAACTTGCAGTTGTTGCTGTTGATTTCGTAGTTGATCATCTTGTTTTTTTTGTAATTCAACTTGTTTTACTTTTTCTGCAATCTCATTATTACTCTTCTGACCTTTATTTTGGGTCTTTATTTTTTTACGTTTTTCAACTTTTAACTGTTGCGACTTTTTCTTACTTACGAGACCAGATTTTTTGAGTTGATCTTGTAATGAGCCTGCCATGATGTTTCCTTGCGATAATGATGTTATAGATAAAGTTGTTTAATGCGTGAGTGTGTTGATGTTTTTAATTGTCTCGTTAATTTAGCCGTTTTGCAAAGCTTGTTTAAAAAATAGAAATCAAGATGAGCAGCCAACTTGATATTAGGCCAAACCTATACCGAAACTCTCCTGCCCCATTTTTTTGTGTGAGTAACGATAATATCGCTGATATTTTTCTTTAGTTAGTCCGATTTGTGCCATGCTCGATACGGACCTTTCGAACGCTTTGCACGTCCAAACCTGCTTCTACAACGTTGTGGGCAAACAAAAATGAACGTACACGGGGCAACGAATATAAAATAGAATGCTCTGTTTAATCATTTTCTATCAAGCAAAGCAAAAAATCATTCCCATGACGAAACTATTCATTATTCTCTTTGCTTTATTCATGTCTGCTTGTAGCAGTACACCACCGCGCGCGCCTAGTTTCCCCAGCGATACCAGTACAACCTCTAGGCAGTTGAACCTAGCCTTATGCCCGATGACCGTGTCTAACGCCCCCAAAACAACGGCAGGCAAGGTACAAAGACAATCCGCATTGGCCTGTTTAAATGGCGTTGAATTATTAATCAACCCGGCCCCAAAGGCTTGTTTGTCATCGGGCTTTGGCACTAATGGCCGTAGCCATCGCGGGCTCGATTATCACAAACGGCCAGCGGGTCAGGTGGTGGCGGCTGGCGATGGCATCATTAAAAACATGGCATATCGGCAAAAAGACTTTGGTAATTGGATCGTTATCGCGCATGGTTCGAGTGTCTACTCCGCTTATGCGCATCTCGCCATGGTCAATCAAAATCTACACGTTGGTATGCCGATCAAACAAGGCCAAATATTAGGCGTAATGGGCAAAACAGGTGCCGAAGCCCGCGGTGTTCACCTGCACTTTGAAGTCAGAAAAGGCTATTATCATAACCGTAGAGGGTGGTGGGGGTTAACCCCTGTCGACCCCTTTCTATTACCAAGTCAATGTCACTAAGCGTAGATAAAAATGGGTTGTGGGAGAGCTGCCATATTGACTTGTTTAATTTGATGCGTACGACAGCGGCTAAATCCAACATTTTGTCATAGTCATATCAAGCATTTAAGGGTTATCATCATTGAACAAAATCTGTCTATCGAGGTCTTATTAAACAAGTAAACAAACGATATACAGGCTATTTCAAAGGAGAACAGTTATGGACAAGCCAGGTGCTATCACTTATGAAGGGATTCACGCCCTACCCGGTTTTATTCTTGTTGTGATGTCCGCGTTGTTAACCTACGCAGGCTATATTTTTATTAGCAGCTTAATCACCCCCACAGGCACTCATCCGACTGTGAGCATTGTCTTTTATGGTGTGCTTTTTGTGGTTATCTTTTTGTTATGGGCTAACACGCTCCAGCTATTTATCAAGAAGGTACCTTCACTGACATTGACCGATAATGGTATGCGCTATGAAAAGCTCTCACAACAAATTAATGTAGACACTATCCCGTGGCAGGAATTAGGCATGGCAACGATACGCAGTTACCCGCGTTCGCAAATTATCAGTATCTCATTCGCTGATGACAACAGTCACTACGTTAATAAGTTGTCAAACTCACATAAGCGCATGTTCGGTAATAACATCGTTGTTTTCTGTGTCACGCTAGATGGAAATGGCAAAGAGATTTGTTCAAAAATAAACCAATTCATTGACGGTAGTCACTCGCAAACTAAGCAAGCTATAGCCGAACATGGCGACACCGACGGTGCACTTAATGCTTAGCCTTATTCAAGGCGACAGCACTATTTAAGCTGTCAGAGCTAACTCACTGAGTGAGCTAGCTGAGCATACGCACCAGCGCTTAACTTCTGGCGTTGTAATAAGCTATGGCACGAGAATGTCGATGGCTAACGGTTTTGATATCACATCAAAAGGATAACCCCTTTACACTACAACTTACTTTAGCAAGATAACCACGCTTATGAACCGCAAAAAGAAGCTCATTGAACTGCACAAAAAGAAGTTAAAAAAGCCCGATACCCGTCAACAAAATAGCAAAAAAGCAAAATACGTCTCCAAGGCGGAGCGAGCCAAACTTGCCCTAGAAACTGACGACACCACGCAAGGTTAAGTCACGCTTGTTTTGAATCACAACGCCGTCAATTACAAGCACCACTGCCACTGTGCTTATTGCCAGCTACCCCCTAATGAACGATAAATCAGGATCAAGCTCCGATTTAAAACAATGTTAGAGTTGGTTAACTCTAGCTCTGATGTCAATAAAGTCCGCTCTGCATCAAGCACTGCTAAGAATGATTCCACCCCTTCTTTATATCTAGCTTGTACCAGTTCGACTGACTCTGCACTGGCTTCAACAGACGCATGTAACGCTTGACGACGTTGGCGCTCATAACCATGTTCAGCAAGATAAGAGTTAATTTCCTCTAAGGCGTTTAAGACCGTTCTATCATATTGTGCTAATTGCACATCAACATTCGCTTCAGCTTGTTGAATACGCGCTTTAATCGCATCACGATTAAACACATTCCAACTTATCGCAGGCCCAATACCGTAGTTAAATGCACCCGAAGCATCCAGATCTGAAAACGTATCGGCTGCAAAACCGATATTGCCGTTTAAGCTCACTTTAGGAAATAAATCCGCCGTATTGACACCGACTTGTGCCGTCGCTTTGGCTAAATTACGTTCGGCGGCTTGAATGTCGGGCCGTCTTCGGATTAAGCCCGACGGTTCGCCGATAGCAATCACTTGCGGCAATGTTAATACGGTATGTGCTGCTAATTGTGTTTGAACTTGGGTGATACTTTGTGACGTTAAGGTTGCTAATCGATTACGCGCCGCTTCAGTCTCATTTTGGATCGTTGGCAATAACGAGAGTGTTGACGTGAGTTGCGCTCGCGCACGTGCGACATCTAAATCTGACGACGCCCCGGCACTGGCCATCGATTCTGTCAGGGCCAAAGTTTCTCGTTGATTGATAATGTTTTTCTCAATGACTTTTTGACGTTCTTGTGCACCACGATAATCAATATAGGCAGCGGCGACGTCGGCAATCACGATACGCTGCACATCGGCTAATAACGCTTCTTGCACGGCAATATTGGCCGTGGCGGCTTCGACTGCGCGACTGACTTGACCAAATAAATCCAGCTCCCAGCCTAAGCCCAGGCCGATAGCACTGACGGTGTTATCATCAGCAGAGTTATCATTGGATCCGTTTTGATAGCCAGGCAGACGTTGCCTTTCTACACTGCCTTCGGCATCAATCGTCGGTAAAAAGCCGGTTTCAGATTCGATCAACACAGCACGTGATGACGCGACATTGGCCATTGCAATTCGGAGATCGGTGTTGTGTTCCAATGACAACATAATTAATTGATTCAATGTGTTGTCATTGAGTTGTTTCCACCAATTCACTTCCGGTTCAACCGCTTTAAACAAAGCCTGCTCTGTTATCAATTTCTGTTGACCAACAAACGTTGGCTCTACATCAGCGGCCGTTTGTGGCGCCAGATAGTTTGGCCCCACTACCGCACAGGCTTGTAGTTCTAGCAGTAAAGCAACTAATAGTAGTTTACGCATTGTCTTCACCTTTATATGTCTCGATTTGTTTCATCGGTTTGCCTCGACCTAACCAACGGCAGAAAATATAAAACACGGGTGTAAAGACTAAACCAAACAACGTCACACCTAACATGCCTGAGAAAACGGTGGTGCCTAATGCTTGACGCATCTCAGCACCCGCACCGGTTGCAACCGCCATCGGTAACACCCCAAGAATGAAGGCAAAGGCTGTCATTAAGATAGGACGAAGACGTGTTCTTGCCGCATGGACAACCGCATCAAAACGATCCATGCCCTGTTCTTCCGCTTGCTTGGCAAATTCGACAATCAAGATGGCGTTTTTAGAGGCTAATGCTATCAAGACCACAAAGCCAACTTGTACCAAAATATTATTATCGATGCCTCTAAAGGCGATACCCCCTAAGCCTGCCAATAAACACATCGGTACAATCAAGACGACCGATAATGGCAATAACCAACTTTCATACAAGGCTGCGAGTAATAAGAAAACAAACAGCACCGCTAAGGCAAAGATGGGTAAGACCGAGCCGCCCGACAATTTTTCTTGCAAAGCCAATTCTGTCCACTCATAACTGACACCCGCTGGCAACATTTCTGCAAGCTGTTGCTCGACTTTTGCCATCGCTTGACCGGTAGAATAACCCGCTGTGGTACTGCCTGAAATCCCGATAGCCGCATAGTTATTATAACGAGGGATCCGTGTCGAACCGGTTCTATCTTCTAATGTGACTAACGAGCCCAATGGCACCATATCGCCGTCATTAGAGCGTGTGCGCAATGTTTTTAAATCGTTGATGTCATCACGAAACGGGCCATCAGCTTGCGCCACCACATTATATGTCCGGCCTAAGAAATTGAAATCATTGATATAACGAGATCCTAAATACACTTCTAAGGTATCCGTCACATTGGCCATCGGTACATTGAGCATTTCGGCACGTGTTTCATCAATATCGGCATACACCCTCGGTGTTTTAGTATTGAAGAAGGTGTACACCCGATCTAATTCGGGTTGTTGATTTAATGTCGCAATGACTTGTTGCGAAATCTGTTCTAAATTTTCAACGCCAAGCCCCGTACGATCTTGTAAGTATAGTTTCCAGCCACCCGACACCCCCATGCCTCGAACACTAGGCGGCTTCACTGAGAAGGCCATAGCCCCTTCAAGTTGCATTAATGCCGCTTGCGTGCCCCCAGCAATTTTATTGGCTGACAAGCCTTTCGCGACACGCTCTTCAAATGGCGTAAAAGGCGTAAAGATAACCGCACTATTACTGGCATTGGTGAAGGTTGCGCCATCTAGACCCGCAAATTGTACGGTATGCGCCACGCCCTCAACTTCACGTAATAAATCTGAAGCTCTACGCACGACAGCATCGGTACGTTCTAGTGACGTGCCTGGTGGTAATTGAATGACATTAATCAAATACCCTTGATCCATCTCAGGAATAAACCCCGTTGGCGCACGATTAAATTGATCGGCAGTCACGGCGATTAAAACCCCATAAATCACTAACATGATCACAACAATTCGAACCAGCTTTTTGGTCATCCAGCCATAACCATTAGCCAATTTATCAAAATAAACATTGAATAAATGCCCTGGCCAATGAATGGTTTTCTGCACTTTAGTCATGTCCTCGTAATGCGTTTTATGTCTGAGCAATAACGCACCCATGGTCGGCGACAAGGTCAAAGAGACAATCAAGCTCAAGACTGTCGCGGTGGTAATGGTTAAGGCAAATTGGTTATAAAACGCCCCACTGACGCCAGACATAAAGGCCGTTGGTAAGAACACCGCCACTAACACTAAGGAGATAGCGACTAACGCACCGCCCACTTCATCCATGGTTTTATGCGCCGCTGCCAACGGCGAATCGCCATTTTCAATATAACGCTCAATATTTTCAACCACCACAATCGCATCATCGACTACGATCCCTATCGCCAATACCAATCCGAATAAGGTCAAGCTATTCAAGGAAGCATCAAAAGCGCCCATGACGGCAAAAGTACCAATTAAAGAAACCGGAATGGCCACAATCGGTATCACCGCAGCGCGCCAGTTTTGTAAAAATAGCATCACAACAATAATGACCAAAATCATCGCTTCAAAAATCGTTTTATAAATTTCGTCGATTGAGGATTCAATAAAGCGTGTTGGGTCGTAAATAATTGTGTATTCGATACCCGTTGGCATAGACTTGGCAATTTCTTCCATCTCGGCGCGTAATTCATTCGCCGTGTCTAAGGCATTCGTACCTGGGCGTTGGAATACCACCACCGGTAAAGCGCTGGTATCATCCAAATAACCATTAGTTTCATAGTTACGTGCCGATAATTCCACTCGGGCCACATCACGCAACCTGACGACGCGGCCATCTTCACCACGTTTGATAATGACATTACCAAACTCATCGGGCTCAATTAACCGACCGCGTGTTTGTACACTATATTCATAAGCACCATTGGCTTCAATTGGCTGTTGGTTGATGACACCGGCAGCAACTTGCACATTGTTTTCACGCAGTGCATTCACCACATCACTGGTGGTCAAATCTCGAACAAAGGCTTTTTCAGGATCGATCCAAACCCGCATCGCATAAGCACGCTCTGCAGCAATGAACAATGAACCTACCCCATTAATACGCGCCAACCTATCGTAGACTTGTGTCCGTGCATAATTTGACACATACAAAGCGTCACGCGAATCATCCGGCGATAAGATGTGAATAACCATCATTAAGTCAGGCGAGTTTTTACTCACACTGATACCTTGTCTCGCCACCTCTTCGGGCAATCTAGGTTCTGCCAATGCCACCCTGTTTTGTACTTGAACTTGGGCAACGTCTAAATCCGTCCCCTGTTCAAAAGTGACCGTTAATGAGGTCGCACCGTTGGCAGTGTTTTCAGATTTCATGTAAAGCATATGCTCTACACCATTGATCTCTTGTTCTAACACTGATGCCACTGTATCAGCTGCAATTTCCGCAGTCGCACCTGGGTAGCTGGTTTTGACACTGATACTTGGCGGGGCAATTTCTGGATATTGGGAAATTGGTAAATTGCCGTAAGCAATCGCCCCCACCAACGTAATCAGAACTGACAGAACAATCGCTGCAATCGGTCTATCAATAAAATAATGTGCAATTTTCATTATTTAGCCTCTGCATTAGCCATTTTTGGGACGACTTTGGCGCCAGGACGAGCCCTGAAAATCCCTTCTATAACCACTTTGTCACTGGCTGACAGACCAGATTTGATGATCCGTTGGCCTTGGTACAAATTACCGATTTCAACTGGCTTTGGGACCACGACATTATCTTCATCCACGGTCATGACAATTTTGCTCGCCATATCTGTCAAAATCGCTTGATCGGGAATTAACATAGTCGCCAGCTTATCGCTAACTGGAATTTGTACACGACCAAAGATACCCGGCAATAATAAGCCCTTAGCGTTACCTTCAAAGGTCGCCCTCAATCTAATGGTACTGGTGCCTTCATCAAATTTATTATCAATAAAGTTCAAAGTACCCACATGAGAAAAGGCTTTCTCATCTAATAACCTGACACTAACAGAGACGTTATTGTCGTTTAGGCCATCATTTTGTTTATCGATTAAACGACGTTGATATTTCAAATAATCAGACTCTGACACATCGAACACAAAATACATGGGATCCATTGACACGATGCTCGTTAAGACTTGACTGCCACCACTTTGAATCAGGTTACCGACATCGATGCGACGGTTTGAAATATGACCATCTATCGGCGCTAGAATTTTGGTATATTCTATGTCGAGCTCTGCTGTTCTTGAGTTCGCTTGTGCTGCTTCGATATTCGCGGTGGCCACTTGTAGTGTCGCGGCACGGGTATCAAACTCTTCCTTTGATATCGCCTTTATCTCAAGCAGTCGACGCGCCCGTACTAATTCTTGGTTAGCCAACGCTAATTCTGCTTTGGTTCTAGATACTTCTGCTTTTGCAGCATCAAATACTGCTTGGTAAGGACGCGGGTCAATGGTGAATAATACATCGTCCTTTTTGACTTGTTGGCCGTCTTTAAAATGAATTTTGTCTAAGTAACCTGACACCCGTGCTCGTACATCGACATCTTGATAGGCTTCAAAGCGACCTGTAAACTCATCATATTCAATCAGCTCTCTCACTTCTGGATTTGCCACTACCACAGGCATTGCCGGCGGCTCTGCCGCACTGACCAATGTTGTGTTAATGAAAAATAGTATGAGTAGATAGGGGCTTATTTTTAACAAAGAAATCTTAGTTTTCATACACATTGCCTGCTTTAATTAACAAAATATTAAAAGATTAACGTCTTACTTGCTCAAAACACACACTATTAACATGTCTTTCTAGAAAGATATCTGGATAGATTATATCTTATGTGACATAATTGCAAATGTAATAAAGGCATTATCTTTAGGAGTCACCCAATGCTAGAACATAAACTCAATATCGAACGTCTCATCGAACTGTTTGAACTCAATTGGCCACAGGCCAATGACACCGCATGCTCGTCAACCGTACGCCTTATTCGTGCAGGCGATATTATGTTGGCTATCGGTCGCAGTCGTTTTGAGCAGTTTTCACTTACGACAGCAGAGTTTGATACCTTGAGCACATTACGCAAAATGGGCGCGCCTTATGAATTAAGTCCATCGAGCATTTGTAAATCCAATCTATTATCCTCAGGCGGTTTGACAAAAGTATTACACCATCTAGAAAAACGCGGCTTAATCGAACGGCTACCCAACCCGGAAGATAAACGAAGTCGTCTAGTACGTTTGTCAGATGAAGGTTTGACCTTGATCACACAAGCGATGGAAAATATCTTGGCCTACAATGAAAAGTTATTTTCCGCTATCTATACTGCTGAAGAACGACAACAGCTCAATGACTTATTAAAGAAATTTCATCTGGCGATAGAGTCCACTGTGTATTAAATCTATTTTGCTGCCATGGCTAGATACTGACCTTGGAACAAGACAGCACAATATGGTCATTACGCTAGCTGTGGTAGTTCCAAGCCCCAAGTCTGATAACCCTAAATACTCCTCTGGTCTACGCCTTTGAGGTCAATGGAACTTGCGTTCTGCCTCGGTTATCGTCAAATCATTAACACTGGCATAACGTTGTTTCATCACGCCATCATCGTCAAACACCCAATTTTCATTGCCGTAAGATCGAAACCAATGGCCTTCATCATCATGCCATTCATAGGCATAACTTACTGCGATATGGTTGCCCGAAAAAGCAAAAAGCTCTTTAATCAAGCGATATTATTGTTCCTTTTTCTGACTACAGGTATCGTGCTTGACTCGCTGTTGCTCACTATAGCGATATCACTTATCACGGACTGGTCAAAAATAGTTAACCACTCAGTGAACCAATCGGTTTAGAAATCACATTACGTACTCTACTTACTGTGCACATCGTAACGCCCCGTTGTGCGTATATAAACAAGGCACTCATTGCTGTGTATGCAAGAAATGTCATGTGTAGACGCTGAAGTCGAGCCAAAATAACTCCCCGCTTGTAAGATATTCACGCCTGACTGCGTCGTTTGATAGTTAAGCTGTCCTTGAATAACGACAGCACGAAGTATCGCCTCATGGCTCTGAATCTTGCCCTCAAATTGTTTGGGTAATTTGAGTAGTGTGCCATTTAATTGATCGGCTTTGGGGCTTCCCCATAAAAAGGCCATCTTGACACTTTGGTCACTGGCAGAACTTGCCGTTTTATCAATCCATGTCACATCTCGACTATCTAACCACACAATATTCGATGGCGACACATTCACCGACTGCTCATGAGTCGCAAAGGCTTCTTCCGAAGGCAAAACAAGATAAGGCCCGCTATCTATTTCTATATAAGCCAGGTTAAAACGATCTTTAGCTGCTGTAATGTGGTCTTCGCCCTTTGGTTGCGTCCAAAATGATCCCGCCGGCATCCACATTTCAGCGGCACCGGGATCGTCATTATGAACTAGGCCATCTATGACTACGCCTCGATAAGTGACATTGTGAATGTGCGGAGGCGATGAAAACCCCTCAGCAAAGTGAACAAGAAAGCCGGTCGCCCCCACACCATTTCGATCCCCCCAAAGTGTTGCAGCCCTCGGACTATTTTTGCCTCTGGCAGCGTTAAGCGGACCCCACTTCAATTCGGATGCCAATACTAACTCGCTACTGGCGACCTTACTGCTCGCTACGGTCTGCATGTTCGTACAAGCCGTACAGACAACACTGATTAATATTAAAAATAATTTACTTTTCATCTTCTTATCCTGTTAATACTAACTTCAATCAGTATTGTATGCGACTCACACTCTACAATGGTGTGTATAAACGCTGACCTTGATCAATCAAACGCTCACCACAATCTTGCCAAAATGCTTAGCTGATAATTGATACTCATAAGCCGAGTTAGCATCGTCAAAGTCAAACACCCGATCAATGATGGGTTTGATATCGTGCGCTTCCAATGCGGCATGAAAACGCGACTGCATCGCTTTACTACCGACATAAATACCAAACACCCGTAAACTTTTTGTCAAAATAGGAAACGGGTTAACCTTGCCGTCTATCCCCGTCAACACACCAATCAAACTAATGACGCCATTAATTTTCACCGCTTTCATCGATTTTTCTAAGGTGCCACCGCCCCCAACTTCAATCACCATATCAACGCCCTGATTATCCGTCAGAGAGAGCACTGCCTCTTCCCAATTCGGCATTTCACGGTAATTAATCGTATGCGTAGCCCCCATATGTTTGACTCGGGCCAATTTTTCATCAGAGCTCGAAATCACAATCGTTTTAAGGTTGTAAGCTGCGGCTAACTGCAAGGCAAATACCGACACCCCACCTGTGCCTTGAATTAAAATAGTCTGCCCTTTCAAGGCCGGCTTTTCGTGTTCAAATAGAGCATGCCATGCGGTTAAGCCTGCACACGGTAAGGTTGATGCTTCTTCATAACTGAACTGCTTTGGAAACAAAATGAAGCTGTCTTCATGGCCGATAACCACTTCTGACATCATCCCATCGATATTGCCTGCCCCTCGAGCTACCGCATTGATTTCTTGATCAAGCGCACCATCTAGCCAGGTAGGAAAAAATAAACCGACAACGCGATCACCCGGCTTAAGCTGTTTGACTTGCTCACCCACCTCAATAATCTCACCGGCGCCATCTGAAAAGGGCACGACGTGTTTTTTGGTATATTGGCGCGTCAGAATATCCCGGTAATTTAAAGATACCGCTTTAACGCTAACTTTGACATCAAAAGGCCCCAGTTCGGCGATGTCACTGTTTGTCTGTTTTATCTGATTCAATCCCGGTTCAATTACGTATTTTTTCATTTTGTTCTCCCTGTTTAACCATCAATTAGACCGATTACCTTAACGGCTATTAAAACCCTTCAAGGACGATCTTGCCAATAGACTTTCCTGATTCTAGTTCGGCATGAGCTAATTTCAGATTAGCCGCCGTTATTTTGCCTAAGTTCTTAGCCACAGTTGTCTTGATCAATCCCTCATCAACCAGCTCAGCTAAACGGTTTAAAAGTCGCCCTTGCTCAACCATATCGGCTGTTTGAAACATGGAACGCGTAAACATAAACTCCCAATGTAAAGACAAACTTTTCGGTTTTAACTTCAAGATATCAAGCGATTCAGGATCATCAATTAATGCAATTCGTCCAAACGGGGCGAGCAACGCCACATAACTATCTAGATAGCTCCCCGTTGCATTAAGGCTTGCTACGTGTGTCACTGGACCTGTCTTTAAAGCCGCAATTTGAGGATGTAATGCTTGTGTATGATCAATCACATGATCGGCCCCAAGACTTTTGACCCAATGTTGTGAGTTTTCCCGTGAAGCAGTTGCAATCACCGTTGCGCCTGTCAACACGGCTGCTAATTGCAACAGTATTGATCCCACGCCCCCTGCCGCACCAACCACGAGAATCACTTCATCAGTCTGCGTAATATGTCCCGGTGCTTGTTGTTGAATTTTCAAGTGTTCGAACAACATTTCCCAAGCCGTAATAGCTGTCAATGGTAAGGCGGCAGCTTCGGCAGTTGATAGGCTTTTTGGTTTATGTCCGACTAAGCGCTCATCGACTAACTGGTATTCTGCATTACTCCCTTGTCGCGTCAGATCGCCCGCGTAATAAATCACATCACCAGGCGTAAACATGGTCACCTTCTCGCCTGTTGCCACGACTTCGCCTACAGCATCCCAACCTAATACTTTGTACGCATCGGGTTCCGGTTCAATATTCTGACGAATTTTGTAATCAACGGGGTTCACCGCAATGGTTTTGATAGCAACCAACAGGTCGTGCCCAATGGCAACTGGTTGTGCTAATTCTACGTCGATCAAGGCTGTTGGCTCGCTAATAGGCAACGACTTTTGATAGGCAATCGCTTTCATCTATATCTCCAAATTAATATCTAGTCAGTTGCTGCACAGCTTAAAGATTGGTTTTAATTGTATAAACAGGGTAGTATTTGAATTATTTTCAAAAATTATTTGATAATATGCAATTGGAAGATCTACAAGTCGTCATTAAAGTCGCTGAGTTCAGGAGTATTACGGCCGCGGCCACTAGTCTAGACATGCATACAGCCACCGCCAGCGCAGCGGTAAAGCGTGTCGAACAAACATTGGGTGCTGAACTGTTTATTCGTTCAACTCGTCACCTCAGACTCTCGACAGCCGGCGAGCGTTACCTGCCACAGTGTGAAGAAGCCTTGCAAATGTTAAAGCAAGCTAAACAAAACATGAAAGAGGATAAGGATGCGATTGAGGGCGAGTTGCGTATAGCCATATCGTCTGACTTTGGTCGCAATGTAGCGGTGCCTTGGCTAGAAGAATTTATGCAGTTACACTCAGAGGTCAGTTTAAAGGTTCACCTCAGTGACAGTATGATTGATTTTTATCGCGATCCGGTCGATATCGCGCTACGTTATGGCTCCCCTAAAGACAGTAATTTATACGGCTTTAAAATCTGTAATGTCGCTAGCTTATTGTGTGCTAGCCCAGCCTATTTAGCCAAACACGGCACACCCGTTCACCCACATGATTTAGCCAGTCACGACGGCTTGTTCTATCAACTTTACGACATCACCCATGATGTTTGGAGCTTCACCCATCAAGGCAAAGTCATGAAAATAAAAATGCATGGTAGCCGAACGTCTAATGACGGTGATTTAGTGAGACGTTGGTGCGTCGCTGGCCACGGCCTGGCTATTAAAGCAAGTTTAGACATAGCGCAGGATCTACTTACAGGCAAGGTGGTGACTCTCATGCCTGAATTTCAACCGAGTCCAAGAGAATTGTGGTTAATCTGTCCAAGCCGACAATCGATCACACCGGCGGTGCGTTTGTTAAGAGAAATGCTGAAGCTCAAATGCGCTGAAAATCATCAAGAATTGGTTGATGCTGGACTGCTAGCACAGGACTTTCTGAGGCCAGACTAAGGCATTTTACCAAGGGTACAGGGACAACCAATAGCCACCCCAGATAATCAGTAACAAGCCGGTAACTGAACGCAAATAAAATGAAGACACTGGGCCGACTTTTTCTAACAGCACAAATATCGTGATTAATAGCACCCACAACATATTCATCACGCCAACAGCGAACAGCACCACCATTAATGCCCAGCAGCAACCAATACAATATAAACCATGGTGTACACCGAGCTTAAAGGCACCAAAATGACCATCCCGCCATGAGGTCATCAAGAAACTTAATGGGCTTCGACATTCGGTCAAGCAAGCATCTTTTAATGGTGTCCATTGATATAAACCTGCCAGTATTAAAATGCTGCCACTTAACAAGTAGCTTCGGCTGTTCATCATCGGATTGAGCAAACCACTTTCATGCAATGGGTATTGCACTGCTGATGCGACAACACTAAATAGTGCCCAAGCAACAAGGTAGCCCGCGAGGAAAATAAAGGTCGGACTATACGGCAGCCCTTTTTTCTGCTTACCTTTATTGACCGTGGTGTACATCAAAACCATTGGGACGACAGACGGTGTCATCATCGCCACCATCATCACCGACCACATGACGAACAACATCCAAAAATCATGCAGACCCCACGGACGCGCTTTCGCTTGTGGCGGCATCCACATATCGACAAGGTGCATATTTTCCATCGCCCAGCCCATGTAAAACATATACGCCCAGCCCATCGCACTGACTAAAAAAACGCCGCCATAAACGATGATCCGATCACGCAAAGAAAGCTGTGACCGCGTATTTGGGCTAGGGGTTTTATTGCCTTGATTCAACATGCTGAGTTATGTACCATGGATGATTATAAATAGTCAAAATATGCCTACGTCTATACCAAAGCGATTAAGACGACTTACTACGATTCATAAGGGCATGTGTTTAAATATACTATTTAATGACTAACTAACCAAATGGAGATCACTATGTCTGACAATTGGAAAATTACTGGGCAATATTTTGAATCTTGTAACTGCGACTTAGTCTGTCCTTGCATCTTTCTTGCCCCCCCTACCGAAGGGTTTTGTGAAGCGCTTGTCGGCTGGCACATTGAAAAAGGCCATTTAGATGATGTTCAGTTAGACGATTTGAAAGTCTCTGCGTGGCTACATTCACCAGGCTCTTTAACCGATGGTAACTGGCGACTTGCCCTCTATATTGATGAACGCGCAACAGAAGCACAAAAAGATGCCATTGTGTCTCTTTGGAGTGGCGAGCACGGCGGACATTTAGCTGTTATTGCAGGCTTAGTCGGCGAAATCATGAGTGTCAAACAAGTGCCGATTGAGTTCAGCCAAAAAGATCGTAACCATTATTTAAAAGTCGGTGAGTTTGCTGAAAACAACATGAGTGAACTTGCCGGTGAAGATGGCGGTAAGGTAGTGGTGTCTAACCACCCATTAGCCGTTTCACCCAGTGAACCTGTGACCATCAGCAAATCTAATTCTGTTACCTATAAAGATAACGGTTTTGATTGGCATCAATCTGAAACTGTTGGCTTATCCGCACCTTTTACATATGCTGCATAAGTCATAATCTCGATCATTAAAAAGCCCCATTTCGATGGGGCTTTTTAATGACGACTGACTATTAAAGAGTATAGTTTTGCCACGTTGTTATCAAGACCGTTTTAGAATGACCATTGACTCATCTAGATATCCATAACTTGACCATGCCTAAATTTGATACAGAAATCGACACCTCGGGCCTGAATTGTCCTCTTCCTTTACTCAAGACCAAAAAGGCACTCGCGACCATGAATGAAGGGCAACGTTTACGCGTCATTGCCACCGATCCTGGGGCCTTTATCGATATCCCTGTTTATTGTGAGATCTCAAGTCATAAATTGATCGACTCCAGTGAATCAGACAATGAGCTAATCTTTATTATAGAAAAAAACAACTAAAGCGCAGGCTAACCCAGCGCCAGAGCTGAACAATTCCCCTCTTTTATTCATCTGAAACGATACGAGCCAACCATGAAAATTCAAAGCCATATTGCCGATCTTGATACACCAACGGGTGTTATGCGTACCTACATTCATCGTCCTGTGATTGAAGGTCAATATCCGACTATTCTGTTTTATTCAGAAATATTCCAGCAGACCGGGCCCATCGAACGCGCAGCAAAGTTAATGGCCAGCCATGGCTACGTCGTCTTAGTCCCCGAAGTTTTTCATGAGTTAAACCCCATTGGCACGGTGTTAGGTTACGACGATGCCGGACGTGAAAAAGGCAATGCTGACAAACATACTAAAGATGTCCAAGGTTATGATTCTGATAATGTCGCATTAATCGCCTATGCGACACAACAAGACTGGTGTAATGGACATATCGGCGCCATGGGCTTTTGCATTGGCGGTCATTTGGCCTTTCGTGCCGCATTACAACCCGAGGTTAAAGGTACGGCGTGTTTTTATGCGACCGACTTACATACTCAAGTCATTCCAAATGCACCCAGTCAACATAGCATGGAACGCTTAGCAGATATCGATGGTGAGTTGTTAATGATTTGGGGCAAACAAGATAACCATGTTCCCAAAGCCGATTTAGCTAAAGTCTATGCCGAATTAAATGCCACAGATATCACTTTTACTTGGCATGAGTTCAATGCCCAACACGCCTTTATGCGTGATGAAGAAGATGATGGTCGTTATGATGGTCAAACAGCACAATTAGGCTATCAATTAGCCTTAAACTTATTTAGTCGAACTCTACGTTAAGCTACCTTCATCACAGTTTCTCTGCGGGCTTAATATCGATCGATATTAAGCCCGCCTTCTGAATTTCTTCAACTCACTAGGCATCATTCCCCTACATCATGCAAGCTCTCATCATCATGATACTTCCCATGCTTGCCAACTCAACGATTCCCCTTAACTAAAATTCCTATTTTGGCCCTGACATTACAGGTCTGAAATCCCTAGCAATTTTGCGCAGCCCTTGTATTAAAGATCTCACCGATACAAATTACAGCTCATCTTTGTGTCAAATGACACAGTTGTAGCTGCTGAATTGGCTATATAACATAACTTATTGAATATATTTGTTATTTATACAATGTTGCCTTTACTAATTATTTTGCTCTAGGTAGTTTAGTTGCTTTTACAGTCCTACCCCACAGATTAACTTAGATGACATTATCAAACATCACCCAACGGCTATGTGTTGTCCCCATGCTCATATTAGTAGGCCGTTCTACCCTAATCGGACAGGCCGTCCAGCTTGATACAATGCAAGTCACAGACCAGCATCATGCCTAACCTAAAACGACTGTTCTATCTGACTCATCGCTGGATGGGCATAATCTTGTGTTTATTTATCGCTATCTGGTTATTTTCTGGCGTGGTAATGATGTATGTGGGGTACCCGAAACTATCAACGGCAGAACGATTGTCCCATTTACCCATTTTAGATGCTGAGCGGTGCTGCATAAGCCTTGATGCTGCGGTAAAAACCGCTGAAACTCAGCATCCATTAGACCAAGTCAGGCTAACTTCTGTCGGCGGTTCACCACGCTATATTATGCGTTTTGATAATCAACAATACCTTGCCATTGATGCTGAAACCAATCAAAAGATAAAGCATGTCAGTACACAAGATGCCATTCGTGCGGCTAACATGTATGCAGAAGGCAAGACGATTGATTATTTGGGTCTCGTCAAAGAAGATGCATGGACGCACTCTAAATCATTGGAAGCCCATCGCCCATTCCACCAACTTCGACTTTATGATCAGGACAATAGTATTGTCTATGTTTCTTCAACAACGGGTGAAGTCATCAGCCAAGCCACCCGCGTCGAACGCTATTGGAACTGGGTCGGTACTTGGTTGCATTGGCTTTACCCACTTCGTGGCGGTATTGTCGATAGTTATTGGGCAAATATTGTTATCTATTTATCTTTGATTGGCACGGTATTGGCTATCACTGGCATTGTGGTCGGCGTATTACGCTGGCGATTATCGGGGCAGTATAAGTCAGGATCAAAATCCCCTTATCGTGATTTTATGCAATATTGGCATCACATCATTGGGTTGATTTTTGGTGTCATTCTCGTCACTTGGTTATTTAGTGGTTTGATGTCGATGAACCCTTGGAAAATTTTTAATAATGCAGATAATCAGCTCGACCGAACGTCTTTTTATGGTTCACAATTAAGTCCAGCATTATTTAAAACAGACTTGTATCGCGTCTTAAACAAAGCGAAAACACAACACCAGGATATTCGAGAAATCACGTTTAACCGCTTTGATGGTCAAGGTTATTATGTCGCCTATAATGCCCATCAGCAAAGCCAATTAATCCCTGCAAGTGTAGAAGGCACAATAGTTAAGCAATTACCGATGAACCGCTTAATGGAATTAGGAGCGAAGCTTAAGCCCGATGCCAAACTCATTTCTAGCGAAGTCTTAACTCACTATGACTTTTATTATTATGGTCGTGCAGCACACTCTATGACAGGCCATATAGACAAACCTTTACCGATCTTACGTATTAAATTCGATGATCCCTATTCAACATGGGTCCATCTCAATCCATATACCGGAGAGATCCTGAATCAACTTGATCAGCGTAAACGCGTCGGACGTTGGTTGTTTTCGCTACTACACAGTTGGGATTGGTTACCTTTACTAGACCGTCGCCCATTATGGGATGTGGTCTTAGTGTTATTAAGTATCGGCGCATTTATTGTGAGTCTCACCGGAATTGTCATCGCTTGGCGACGGCTTAAAAGGCCTGCCAAAGCCCGCCAGAAAGCCAAAGCAATGATATGATATTTGCTAGCGCTTTTGCCACTCCACATCCTTCTTGATTTTTAACGGATTACATAATTATGAAAATCAGCTTCATTAAATGGCATAACGCCCTCATTTGGTTTGGCTTAACAACCATTATCATTTGGGCTGTCTCCGGTATATCTCATCCTTTAATGGCGTGGTTTGGCCCACAAGCAGTAAAAATGTTTCCACCGTCCTTATCGATAACCGATCAAGATGCCTTAGCAGTACAACAAGTGATCAAACAACATCAATTAAGCAACGCAACCATTGCTAAAATCGTCCCCACCGCTGATGGCCCGATGTTACAACTCACAGAAACAGAACAAGACGATACGCCTATCAAACGTCGTTATTTTTCTTTAAGTGATCAACAAGCAGTCGCAGACTATGATCAACAACAAGCCGCTTGGTTAGCAGCTTATTATGCCGGACGTGAAGTCAATGATGTGCGTGCTATTACCCAGGTAACCGAGTTTAGTACCCAATACCCCGCTGTCAATCGTTTACTACCCGTTTATCGCATCGAATTAGCAGGCGATGATGGCCTGACGGTGTTCGTTCATACCGAGACCAATGCCTTAGCGAGCATCAATAACAACACAAAACGTACCATGCTCAGTTTTTTCCAAGCCTTGCACACTTGGCAGTTTCTAGACTTTGCCGGTTTCGGCCGCGTATTGTTAATTGCCCTCTTAATGCTGACATTAGTCGCCATGGCAAGTACTGGCTTGATGCTGGTGATATCTATTGCTAGACGAAAAATCAATGCGCCTGCACGCCGTTGGCACCGCAGTTTAGCGTATGCTTTATGGTTGCCCATGTTAGCTTGGCCTGCGAGTGGGTTTTATCACCTCCTACAAGGACATTTTGTCGAATCTGTTGCAGGAATCAGACTGAGTGAATCCGTTGATTTACAACAATGGCTAGTCAAAACAACCACAGAAGCTCAATGGCAACACAATTTCGCAACCGCCGTCGGCAACAAGCCAACCGTCAATGCGGTATCCTTAGTCAAAGATAATGCACAACATTATTATCGCTTAAGTGTGGCCAATAACCGCAATGAAGCCTTATCGCGCCAAGCAAGATTTGATGGCCAAACCGTTGAAACCAAGGTGATGTACATCAATAGTGAAACAGGAAAATTAAGTCAACATACTGATAAAACACAGGCCATCACACTGCTTTATCAACTTATTGGCGCCAATAATCACCATAAGGAGATCGAGCTAGTGACCCGTTTTGGATCAGGTTACGATTTTCGTAATAAGCGTTTACCGTTTTGGATCAGGTTACGATTTTCGTAATAAGCGTTTACCGGTTTGGAAAATAACGTTAGATGATGGCGCACAAACCCATGTCTTTGTGGATCCAATGACTGGTATTTTGGTTGACCAGAATCGTAACGTAGATAGGCTTGAAAGCTTATCATTTTCAATACTGCATAAATGGAATATTCTCACGCCTTTCATTGGTCGACAATGGCGCGATATAGCGATGATTATGACTTTGTTAGGTTGTCTTGCATTGGCTGCTCTAGGGATACAAACCTATCTAACCCGAAAGTTACGGGCAAAAGCGTAATGAGTGCAGTTTCTTAAAGTCGTCGGCTCAAGGCGCGTAACATGCTAATTTCTTCTGGTGTCAGCAACGGTTGTTGACGAGCAGACCAACGACGTTGTTTTTGTAACCCTGTTCTTCTCTCTGCCTGACGCCGATTGATACATCGACGATCTTGTATTCGACGATCTTCTTTTGGCCATAATAAATAATCAGCTTGAACCGCTTGAAGCCATTTCTGACTTCCAAAAGGGTGCCGAATAATCCGACGACTAACGATTCGTCGCTCTATGTTTCGCCGAGTCGTGTCTCGAGAATCAGTTGTCTGTATGTTGTCCATATTTCGTACTCTCTCATAGAATACTGTGTATACAATATGAGACTCTCACTTCTATACTTAGTTCATTAGATGCATTTTGCTCGCAACAGATATAATAGCAAACAACATTAGAAAGGAATTGTAATCTACTGTAAATAAAGTTAAAAAATAATTTATTGTTATTAATCTGCGCTAATTCTAATAATCCAATACAACCATACATTCCTTTTACGAAAGCTAAAGGTTAGACTTATTGGCTGAATTCGCCTCTATAAACACCAAACAAACCGCCTTGAGAACATTTGCTATGAATCACGCCCACATAAAAGAAGCCTTACAAGGCATCGCTGACATTGATAAAGATGTTGCTGCGGTTTTAAATAATATTGGTTATCCAGAACCACGGATACGCCCCGCTGGTTTTGAAACGTTCTTAAATACGATCGTTTCACAGCAGATTTCACTTAAAGCCGCTGAGACAATTTGGGGACGTGTTTGTAGTTTGATGCCAAAAGTAGACGCCGGAAACTTATTAGCTTTACCCGATACAGCTTTACGTGAGGCTGGGATGTCGCAACGTAAAATGGAATATGCTCAAGGCCTAGCCAATGCCATCATGCAAGGGAGTTTTGACCCTGAGGCTTTGAGAACCATGAGCGACCAAGATGCCATCACAGCCATTACCAACCTACGCGGGTTTGGCCGCTGGAGTGCCGAGATCTATTTAATGTTTTCACTACGCCGTGAAGACATTTTTCCTGCCGACGATCTGATTTTATTAACGTCATTACAGAAACTCAAGCATTTACCCGAGCGGCCAACCCCGAAAAAAGCACGAGATATGATCGCGCATTGGTCGCCCTGGCGTAGCGCTGGCAGTTTACTGTTGTGGCATATTCACCATCAATAAGCGGTCAGCACCACGGCACTTCATTAGAAGCCCTCAACCGGTATTTCTAAGTCCAGTCGAGATGGCGCTAATCGTACGCAGTAAAGGTGAAATCCAACGTGCTTGCGCCTCTTCATCTGTGTCACTATCGCGGTAACGTTTTAACAAAACCGTTTGTATATGATTCAAAGGGTCTAAGTACGGATCACGGCGACTCAATGATAATGCCAAAGCAGGGCTATTGTTGAGCAAGGTTTGGCTCTCGGTCAGTTTCAGTATCGCCGTTTTGGTGCGCTGGTATTCTTGCTCGATGTCTTCAAATACCTGCTGACCAGATGCCGGCTCTCGACATAATTGTGCGTATTTTTCGGCAATGCCCATATCAGCCTTAAAAAGCGCCATTTCTGTGTTGCTGATCAATGCTCGAAAATAAGGCCAGTTGTGATTCATTGCCTGTAACATTTTTATCCGTTCAGGATCTTCAGCCGACCACCTTGCTAAGGCACTACCAATACCATACCAGCCAGGTAAAGTATGCCGAGATTGTGCCCAAGCAAACACCCAGCCTATGGCCCGGACAGAGTTTTTAGAGCGATCTCCAGCTTGGCGATGTGACGGTCGTGAGCCAATATTCATCAAACCAATTTCTGCAATAGGGCAAGCTTCATAAAAGTAATCCAGAAAACCTGCTGTGTGCTCGGTTAATTGTCGATAGCCTTGCTCAGCTAACACAACCAGTTGGTTCATCGTTTCTTCATATTCAGCCGTGGGCCGCTCAGTGTCGATAATCAAACCTCGGCTGGCTTTGAGTAGGCCTGAAACCCCCATCCCTAACTCATAGGTCGCGGTTTCTATGTTGCCGTACTTATAAGACAACACTTCCCCTTGGTCGGTGAATTTAATCTGACCATGAACAGTGCCTTCAGGCTGCGCTAAAATCGCCTCATGTGTAGGTCCACCCCCACGCCCAATCGTGCCACCTCGACCATGAAATAAGCGACATTCGACACCACGTTCTCGGGTCAATGCCACGATAACCTTTTGTGCCTTATAGAGATACCAACTTGACGCGAGAATACCGCCATCTTTACAAGAATCTGAATAACCCAACATGACTTCTTGTAGATTGCCTGATGCATAGAGCAAGTGACGATAAATCGTCGTGTCGAGTAAGGTTGTCATGATGACTTCGCTACGAGCTAAGTCGGCGATAGTTTCAAATAATGGGACAACGCGAATATGACAGAACCAAGCTTGCTTCGCATCATCGTAACCACATAAGCCTGCAAAACGTGCCAACAACAAGACTTCTAAGATATGACTAGCTTGGTGCGTCATCGAAATCACATAGCTACCAAACACCTTATCACTGACTTCTCGTCGTAGCCGCGCCATCATGGTAAAGACCGCTAAGGTTTCTGTTGCTGCCGCCGTTAAATTTTCAGGCGCGGGGACCGTCGCTAAGGTTGACGCTGCTAATAATGTCGTTAGTAGTTGAATCCGTTGTGCTTCTGATAAACTTGCATAATTATCTGATAACCCTTGTTGTCGCAGAAGCTCAGTCACGGCGTCGCTGTGACGTGTCGATTCTTGTCGCAAATCCAATTGTAATAAGTAGAAACCAAAAGTCTCGACAAGACGTATAAGATCTTGCAGATCTGCATTGGCAATGGTCTGATCACCATTGGCTATCAAGGCCTCTTGGATTAACCGTAAATCCGCCAAGAATTCTGCATCATCTTGATAGCCAACATTGAGACTACTTTGTGGTGCCTCCTCGGCGAAATACGCGTCCGCCACTCGTAAATTATCCTGCAAACGATGGCGCATCATATACAGTTTGCGACGATAAGGCTCATCGCTGAAACGCTCGGGTTTGACGCCAAAGGCATCAATATATTTCGCTTGATCAGACGCAATACTGTCCGCCAGCGCATCGGTAACTTTGCTAATCGGTATTGATTGCGTCAATAGATGACTGAGCTTGGTCACATCATCCAAATAACGTCGCAATATTGTGCGCTTTTGTAGTTGCACAGCCATCTCAGTGGTATCTGCTGTGACAAAAGGATTGCCATCCCTATCGCCACCAATCCAGGAGCCAAATTTTAGAAATGCGGGTACGGTGACATTACCGCCACCCTGTTGTGTCCCTTCGTAATAACGCGCGACGGCCAATTCTAAGTTGCGATACATGGCTGGAACCGCATCAAACAAACTGATATCGAAATAAAACAAACCATTTTTAATTTCATCACGTACGGTCGGTTTGACAGTCCGGACTTCATCTGTGCCCCATAGAATTTGAATTTGGGCTTTTAACTTCTGTTTTAGCTGTTGCTTATCATATGGTGTTAAAGCGCCATCGGTCATCTGCTGGTCTAAGATAAAAATACGACGTAAACCCGCCATCACCGTTCGGCGTTTGGACTCAGTTGGGTGTGCGGTAAAAACAGGAATATATGCAAGGTTATTAAATAATATTTGTAATTGAGCGTGCGACACCCCTTCATTTTGAAACTGCGCTAACGTGTCATTAAATGAGCCTCGCCATAGGGCTTCATTGTTCCGTATATGAATATTTCGATTATGGTAGTGGTAGGCCTCTTCTGCCGTATTGACTAGGCCAAAATAAAGGTTAAATGCCCGAATGACATGGGTGAGTTCAATGTCATCTAACCCCGTAATCTTTGCCATCATTTGCTGGCGTAATACCGGGTCTTCTTCACGACGCAAACTAATAAAACCTTTGCGTAAATACTCGACAATGTCATAAATCTCACCCGAAGCATGAGACTGAATGACTTCACCAAGTAATTTGCCTAACACCCTGACGTGTTGACGTAAATGACGGTCAGATAATGGCGTAAGCTGTGTGTTAGTGTTATCCGTTTTCATATGGCTTCTTGGGTAATGGATAAGGAAATAGCGGCAATTCTATACTGAGTTCTGCTAGCGTCAATACTGTTGTTTATCGAGACTGTCATCTTCATCATCTTGCTCCCAACTATAACGTTTCTCTGGTGGTTTGGGATCGCGATGTCTAAAAATAATCGCACACAAAACCCCGATTAAAGCACCAAATAAATGCGACTCAAAAGAAATTCCCGCTTCTGTTGGCAATATAGTCCAAATCATACTGCCATAAAGAAAAAATACGATCATCGAAATGGCCATCGCTGGTTTATCTCGACGCAATATGCCAATTAAAAATAAAAAAAACATCATGCCATGGGTCAGACCACTTGCCCCAAGATGGAATGATGAGCGAGCAAATAACCACACACAGATGCCTGATCCCAAATAAATAATAGGAAAAGTCCATTTGGCGGCTTTAGGATATTCATAAAACAATGCTGTGCTGAGCACTAATAGTGCCAAAGTATTGGAAAACAAATGTTCAAATGAACTATGTAATAAGGGTGCAAAGACGATACCCCATAAACCGAAAGCTTGTCTTGGGTAAAGACTATAGTGGGCCAATTGCCAGCCCAAGAAGATTTCAGCGCCTTTAATCAACCACAAGACGGCGATCGCAGCCACGACAGCGCGGAGTATGTTTGAAAATGAAACGTCGTTTTGGTTTTCCATATTAAATGACGGTTTAAATAAGGTTAGTAATACCATACAGCATATTGCTAATGAGGCTTAACAATGTGTAATACTCGGTTTCGCCGCCATATATTTGTTTAATTTATCTTGCTCAAAGCCCACTGACTACTCGTCAGTCAAAGGTCAGACGTGATACGCTTTACACTATGCATCTACCCCCGATAGGTCACCATAAAGCACGGCTTATTTTGTTGATAAACGCCCCTAAAGCTTATTGGGTTAGATGGTTGCTTTGTACATTATCATCGGAGCACATCATGACATTAACATCGCATTTTATTTTTCTGCCTTTAGGCTTAAGGCGTATCGCTTACTCCGCGTTAGAACATCGTCCTAATCGGCGCGTCGAGTCTGAGCATAAGGTTGAATATTTATCGATGCCTTTACGCCAATTGCTATCAAGCGAGCTCTTGACCACTATCCTAGCGTCTATTTCTGGCATTAAAGGCAGTATATCAAATTGAAAACCATCCTCATTAAATTGACCTGAAGACGAGGTAACACATGATCACATGGTTACAAGGTGAAATTGTTAAAAACAAACAATGGTGTCCAGCGCTATATTCTTTGACGATTAAAGCGCCACCACTGGCATTTAAAGCGGGACAATTCGTGATGGTTGGCCTCGACATCGAGGGTAGCACCATTGCTCGACCCTATTCGCTAATCAATACACCAGATGCGCCTTTATTAGAAGTTCACTTTAATACTGTTAAAGACGGTAAGTTAAGTCCACATTTAGCCCGTTTAACACCAGGGGATAAGATTCAAATTGCCAATCGAGCTAGCGGTTTGCTCACCTTGGACGAAACCCCTGATACGCCACATTTATGGTTATTCGCAACCGGCACCGGCATTGGCCCCTTCATCGCTATTTTGAACACAGCTAAACCTTGGCAGCGTTATGAAAAAATTGTGTTATGTTATTCCGTCAAAACGCATGAAGGACTCGCCTATCATGCTAATTTTAAGGCCTTACAATCACGTTATAACGAGCAGTTTTATTATCTCCCTTTTGTCACGCGAGAGCACGCACCGGACACGATTCATGACCGCATCACGACCTATCTTGATAATGGCAAACTTGAACATCATGTAGGCTTAAAATTATCGGCAGAGACAAGCCATGTCATGCTTTGCGGTAATTCAAATATGTTGACGGATGTAACAACATTACTTGAGGATAAAGGTTTACGTCGCCATAGTCGGCGAGAACCGGGACAGATTGCAACGGAAAAGTATTACTAGTCGAAATCCTATCCGCTAATATGTGCAGCCAAAACAGCTATCGCTTGCTCAACGCTGTTTGAATAGCACTATTCGCGTATAATCTCGTACCTCATGCAGACCTTATGACTGTCTTATCTATCCACAAACTAAACTGGAATCGCTGTGTCTACAAGCTATAAAAAAACACATATCGGAGATCATCCTCTTCAAGCAGAATCATTAATGATGGGCTATGGCTATGACCCCCAACTCTCTGAAGGGTCCATTAAGTGTCCTAACTTTCAAACCTCGACATTTGTGTTTAAATCAGCAGAGCAAGGTAAAGACTTTTTTAACTTAGTCTCAGGTCGTCGTCAGCTCAAAGAAGGCGAACAAGCCGGCTTAGTGTATTCGCGCTTTAATAACCCAACCGTAGAAATAGCTGAAAACCGGATTGCGATTTGGGATCAAGCTGAAGATTGTATCGTCACCGGTAGTGGCATGTCAGCCATTTCGACTACCTTGCTAACTTTTTCAAAGCCTGGCGATGTTGTTGTTTATTCTGAACCGATTTATGGTGGTACCGACACCTTAATCAATGTCGTCTTAAAACAAATGAATATTCTGTCTGTTGGCTATCTATCAAGCGACGGTAACATAGGCTTAGAACGCGCTTTGACGAAAGCTAAGGCATTGGGTCCAATTTCAGTAGTGATGCTGGAAACACCGGATAATCCGACCAATAACCTGATCGACATTGCCGAGTGTAAACAGCTCATTGATGCCGTGACGGCATCGCAAGAATCGAAACCTGTGTTAGCGATTGATAACACAATGTTAGGCCCAATATGGCAGCAACCATTATCTCATGGCGCTGATTTATGTCTCTATTCCTTGACCAAGTACGTTGGCGGCCATTCTGATTTAATCGGGGGTAGTTGTTCTGGTAGTAAAGCCCTGATTAGTCGCATTCGAAAAGTCAGAAACAGTATTGGTACCACGATGGATTCAAATACCGCTTGGCTGATTTTGCGTTCGTTAGAAACCTTAAAAATTCGTATGCAAGCTGCCAATGACGGTGCAAAAAAAGTGGTTGATTTTTTACAGTCGCATAACAAAGTCAGCCGCATTGATTATCCAGGTTTATTAAAAGCAGACAATCCACAATACCAAATCTACCAAAAACAATGTCATGGTGCCGGATCGACTTTTTCATTTGAAGTTGCTGGTGGTGAAGAAGGTGCGTTTGATGTGTTAAATAAACTAAAACTGGTCAAGCTCGCCGTTAGTTTAGGCGGTACAGAAAGCTTAGTTCAACACCCTGCTGCCATGACACATTCTGGTGTTGCCAAGGAGCGCCGTGCTGAAATCGGCATCACAGATGGCCTCATTAGAATCTCGATTGGGATTGAAGACGCCGATGATATTATCGCGGATTTATCCCAAGCACTAGCCTAATATTCCCGAGGTCAGAATGCATAGGAGGTAAAGAACATGTTATCCCTGTTTCTTAAACCCTATCTGTTCTGACCTCGTGACTTTGTCGGCAACATCGTTCAGTACCGCAATGAAATTTTGTGCTCTCAAGGGTCTTTTGAGAATAAAGTTAATTGACTGGTCATGAGCGGGTTGTGACGACAAAATAGCATTATAGCCTTGACTATGTCGTTGCCACGCGATTTTACCATCAATAGTAGCCAAGGAATAAACGTGTAACTCCGCTTGTCCAGAGTCCACAATTTGCCAAGCTTGGCTTAATATATTGCTTGATAAGGCCAGTATAGACTTGAGGGATGTCAGATCCGTATCGTGTAAACCATAAGCTCTCATTCGCATGAAATCCATTCACTATTTCCCTTAATCAATCCTTAAGCCTTTATTACCTTTGATTTGGGCGTTTACCCAATGCAAAACCTCAAAATATAGAACGCAATATGCTGATAGTCTAACGAATCATATATTTGAAAATTGAGGAATACTCCGCGAATTTAGTAAAATTCAAACAATATTCGCACCTGCTAGAACTTGCATACAGACTGTTAAAAATCAGACTCTGCGCACCACCGCTAAAAGTCCTACAAACCGCTAATTTACGGTAACATCACAGACCGATACCCTGTCTCACGTATAATCAACCTTTAACCCTTATCGAATCTAAAGTACATTATGCCAATAGCTCATGCCCGTCATATTCTCGTCAAAACCCAGGCACAAGCTGAGATGCTAAAACAGCAATTGGCTAATGGCGCTGACTTTGACCGCTTGGCCAAAAAGCACTCACTTTGTCCGTCAGCTAAAAAAGGTGGTGATTTAGGAGAGTTTGGCCCCGGAAAGATGGTGAAAGCTTTTGATAATATTGTGTTTAAAAAACCATTGCTGACCGTACACGGCCCCATCAAAACCAAGTTCGGTTACCATTTAATTGAAACCATCTATCGTCGTTAATTGTTTCAAAAGGTGGCGTCGACTTGGAAGCACATATTTTGCTGTGTTTCGGGGTGGCTTATTGATAACGACTCGGCGTGTAAATGGAGGCGTTCTGCTACACAGCCATAAAGATCATCACCGACGATTGGTATATTGAGCCCTTTAGCATGTGCGGCATGCACACGAAGCTGGTGTGTTCGCCCTGTAATCGGATAGAAATACACTTTCGTCTGCTGCTCTAAACGACTGATGACAGACCAGCGTGTTTGTGCCCGCTTACCATAGTCATAGCATACTAGTTGTCTCGGGCGATCATCTAGATCAACCCGTAAAGGCAGATCGATGATGCCTTCATCTAACGTTAGTACACCCGCTAATAAGGCGGTATAACGTTTTTGTACCGTTCGATTAATGAATTGTTGCTGCAAACTTTTATGCGCCGCTTTGGTCAAAGCAATCACCATCAACCCTGATGTCGACATATCTAAGCGATGCACAATCAGCGGACTCAGTGCGGTTGGATATTGTTGTCGCATTCGGCTATAAACGGAATCTTCTATATTCTTACCAGGCACGGATAATAGGCCAGATGGTTTATTAATCACTACCATTGCCTCATCTTCATAAACAATATCGATAACCTTGCCGAGTGCTGGATTGTCCAATAAAGGATTATCGTCCATGTTCATTCCTGCTAGCATATGGGTCAAAATAGGCTGACATTTCCCGCGACACGAACCATAAAATTGGCCATGCTGTCTTATCTCAGACTTAGGGGATGGCCCCCACCAAAACTCGGCCATCGTCAGCGGTGTATAACCATTAGCGAAAGCATATTGTAATAACTTAGGTGCTGCACAATCGCCCGCGCCAGCTGGTGGTTGCCCTTGGACGCTATCAGCAAACAATTCTGCCAGCCCTTTGACTTCCCCATCTTGATTCAAAAATTGATACTGTTCAAATACGCGTTGCTGCAAAGCTTTTGATTGTGCTTTACGGTGTTGTTTTAACGCCGTAATCTCATCAGTCAATCGCAATAGTTGCTGCTCAGCCATATCAATTCGCTGTTGCCAATACGCCATCATTGCTTTTAGTTGATTTTTCTGTAACACACTTTCTTTAGCCAACACTGCTTTTACTTGGTCAAAGGCGTCACTAGTGCATATCGCTTGTGCATGCAGACGAGCCGCTTTTCTGCTTTTTCGGCTCACTATCATATCTTGCCGGTGTTGTTGTATCTGCTGTTCGGCTGCCTGTCTTTCTGCTGCTAACTCTAACTCACATAGCGCTATCTCGGGATTTTGTTGTAAGTCTTTTATGCGCTGGTTAAGCTGACCAATCTCATCTTGGCCCGCTAGAAAAAAACCTTCTGGCTCTAACAGATCAAAAACAGGCGGGACAAATTTAGTCCATTGATTTTGCGCTGCTAGCTGTCCTGAAAAAGCGGCTAAATAACCGATTTCATCCTGCCTATTTTTGATCACTAATACACCCAACATCTTACCAGCATGATGCCGCCAGTCTGTTTTACTTGACAGTTGTTGCTGTAACTCTGTGGCTGCGATGACGCACAACCGATGCGGCTGATAATAAAAAGGGAAGGTAAATCGCTCTGGCAAGGTGACACCTGAAAGCGTATTTTTATAGGAAATAAAATAATTATCAGTCACACATATGTCCGGCTTATACAACATTGTCATCATCTTTATAGAATTGTCGCCATTTTACATGTTGTCGTGTTTGACGAGGGAAAATAAAGCTGTACCTATCGAACTGTTATCTATCACAATAGTCGAATTCATCATTGTCGTTGATTAGGATCTGAACGTGAAAAAAGTATTTATGTTGTTTGTGTCGATATTCAGCTTCGTTCCTCATGCCTATGCGGATACGCTTGATTTCTCATCGATGCTACAGCCAGAAATTCACGGTATCAAACTAGTTTCATTCACCCCAGAGCAAGCAACAGCTGTGTTTGATGTCTTGGTATACAACCCCAATACCTACAAGCTACCCGTCAGGGAATTAACGGGCGATGTCTACCTCAACAAACATCACGTTTCCGCACTAGAGGCCAATAGCAAAAAGAGCTTGGCTCCTCTGTCCAGCCAAGTTTTTACCGTCCCAGTTAATGTCAAAACCGACGCCCTGATGACCGCAGCAAACGATGTCGTCCTCACTGGTATCGCTGAATATAAATTTAAAGGTTATATGATGACGCCGGTTGGCGAACAACTCTTGACAGAGTCGGGCCAATTAACCGCAGATCAGATCATAACTTTATTGCAAGCGACCTTGTTTGCTACACCCCGCCAGTAGACCTATGTTTGCAGGTGACAACGTAAGATGCATTCCGCTGCCAATTATCTTGTTATGTCTTTTTATGGTGTTGCTTGCTGGCACTATCCTCTTTGGCATCGCCCCTATCATATTGGCGTTATTCTACCTCGCCATATCAATGATGACGTTTGTTGTTTATGCGTTAGATAAGTGTGCCGCGAGAAAGGGACAATGGAGGATACCTGAGTACCGCTTACATTTTCTGGCATTCTCCGGAGGCTGGCCTGGGGCGATCATTGCGCAACAACGACTACGGCACAAATCATCAAAACGCCCATTTCTACGATGCTTTTGGCTGTCAGTTACCGCCAATCTCCTTATTTTTATCTATTCTATTACATCATTAAACTAATGATAATATCCAACTTATAATGAAACCGCTTGGCCAGACAATCAATCTTGCCAACATAATCATATTATCTCGCCCACTTAAGCTTTGTATTTATAGTCTGTTGTCTTGTCAGATATTTATCACCTTTAGTTGTTGACATAACAAATGAGAATCATTACTATTCACATTAAGGTTAATTAAACAGGTCGATATCATGATTGTTTGTATTTGTAATAACGTCAATTCAACCACCATCAAATCTGCGATTGAACTTGGCGCAACATCTGTTGAACATGTTAAAACTGCCACAGGTGCTGCGTCCTGTTGTGGCAAATGCCAATTCAAGGTTAACCGCCTAGTACAAGATCATGTACCAGAGCAACAGCTTGAGCAGCAAGCCAATAACGCATCGGCCAGCTTGTGCTCATAGCCATTTCTCTATAGTTATTAACATCATACTAATGTAGCGCTATTTTCTTAGGCCTACGCTACGCAAACGGCAAGTTAATTCCGTCCTAATAACAACATGAGACGCGAATCGCAATAGTTATTATTTGCCATGAAAATCATTCACTTATGTTTGACATCATCGCTGGACTTTTTTAACATAAACAGTGCGCAGTATCACTCTCACTTTAAGGAAGTATCATGAAAGGCGACAAAAAAGTCATCGCACTGTTAAACAAAGCATTAAGTAACGAACTAATTGCGATCAACCAATATTTCCTGCATGCGAAAATGTACAAAGATTGGGGTATGACCAACTTAGCAGAATATGAATATCATGAATCTATTGATGAAATGAAACATGCTGATTTATTGGTTGACCGGATTTTATTCTTAGAGGGCTTACCTAATTTACAAGATTTAGGCGCCTTGCGAATCGGTGAAGACACGAAAGAAATGCTCGAATGCGATTTAGCATTAGAACATGACGCCGTGCCAGATTTACGTGAAGGTATTCAGCACGCTGAAAAAGTCAGTGACTTTGTATCACGTGACTTATTTAAAACTATTCTCGAATCTGAAGAAGAGCATATTGATTGGCTAGAAACACAATTAGGCCTAATTGATAAAATGGGAATTGAAAACTATGTTCAAGCCCAAATAGTCAAAAAAGCTGACTAAGCTACACCCTCCACTCGTTACTCACTAATAGTAACGAGTGGTTTCCCCCGCTTTCCCGCTTTCCCCCTCTCTCCGACCCTTATCAACTACCGTCGTCAAACTCAAACTAGTCGAAATTCAGAAATCATTGTATGGTGATTACCATCAAGAATCTGAATGGAGAGTCTGATGCGCTGGCGTAATAGTCGTAGAAGTCACAACATAGATGATCAACGTCATCACCGCACATCACTTACCACAGCTGGCGGTGGCTTAACCCGATTATTACCTATGGTTTTTCGGTTTTTAGGCTTCAAAGGCACCGCCATTTTAGTTCTTGCTGTCGGTGTTTATGGGCTTATGACTGGTAATTTAGGTGCTATCTTAGGCGTGTTTGGCCTCCAACAAGGTCCATCAGTAAGCGAGTCTGAACTGCCATTACAACAAACTGAATCAGAAAAAGAATTGGCTGATTTTGTGTCTGTTATCTTGGCCGATACCGAAACAACTTGGAGCCAAATTTTCAAACAACATGGTCAAACCTACCAGCAGCCACAGTTAGTATTATTTCGCCATAGCGTGAAATCAGCCTGCGGTATGGCACAAGCAGCAATAGGGCCTTTCTATTGTCCGACAGACCAAAAAGTTTATATCGATCTCGGGTTTTATGAGCAGTTAAAAAATCAGTTTAATGCCCCAGGTGACTTTGCTCAGGCTTATGTCATTGCCCACGAAGTCGGTCACCATATTCAAACTTTAAAAGGGACTTCCGCGAAGATACATGCGACTCGTAACCATCTAAATACTATTGAAGGTAATAAATTATCCGTTTTACAAGAATTACAGGCTGATTGCTTTGCAGGAGTCTGGGCTTACCATGCGAACGCATCTCGTCAATTACTTGAGGCCGGTGACATTGAGGAAGGGTTAACCGCCGCCAGTGCCATTGGTGATGATACCCTACAAAAACAGGCCCAAGGCTATGTCAACCCTGACTCATTTACCCATGGTACTGCCGCTCAACGGGTGAAGTGGTTTAAAATTGGGTTGAAGTCTGGCGATATGACCCATTGTGACACCTTTAGTCCGCAATAAGCCTCGCCACACTCAGCATAAGTAGGATTAGCAAGCGTCCTAGTCTTCATAATGACTAGGATCGCGTTCAAGATAACGTTGTCATCTCATGCAACGGGATATTTTAACCCTCTTTGGCGTCAATATAGTGTGCTCGTTTACAAAATACAGTTAAAATTGATTACTTAATTTATTGACCTAGGATACAGCAGCTTATGACCCCGTTACGATTACCACACTTCTTCTTTGCGATTCTTTTCATGTTCCCTCTCACTGTTATTCAAGCTGATGAGATCATTTCCGAACATGTTGATATCCAGCAATTTGCCAAATTAATCACTGACAATTCTGACAACCCTACGGTTGAAATTATTGATGTCCGAACCCCGAAAGAGTTTCATGCAGGTCATATTGCCAATGCGGTCTTGATCGACTTTTATGCCAAAGAGTTTGTCGAGACGCTTGAGCAATTAGACAAAAACAACACCTACTTGCTCTATTGCCGTAGTGGTAATCGCAGTGGCCAAACATTAAACTTAATGCATAAACTCGGCTTTAAAGCCGCATACAATATGAAAGGCGGAATGAATGCCTGGACTGCCGCAAACCTCCCAGTTGTAAAGCCTTAATATAAATCTTTACTTACTTCGTGCCAGCACTGTTTAAGCAACGTCTCATCACGTTGCCTACGCTGTGGGGACTGCTCATCATTGGCCTTGTCCTCAGTACGGTAATGACCATTGGCTTTTCACAGCTGGCTTTTTTTCTCGCCACGCATAAACCCATTCAAGGGCAATATTTGGTTGTTGAGGGTTGGATAGATGAGCCTGCGTTAGTCCAAGCAATGACCACTTTTGACCGAGGGCAATATCAATTATTAATCACCACAGGCGGACCGAATATCGCTGAGATTAGCCCAGAATATCATTCTTACGCTGACAAGGCTGCTGCTTTCTTATTAACACAGGGGTTTCAAGCTGATAAGCTGATAAGCGTACCGGCGCCTGCTTCGGATCTAAACCGGACTTATATCAGTGCCGTCATGTTAAAACAGTGGTTACACGAACATGACTTAATGCCCAAATCTTTTGATCTCTTTTCGTCTGATGTCCATGCGAGAAGAACGTACCAATTATATCGAATGGCTTTTGATGATCAGACGGGTATAGGCATTATCCCCGCCAAAACTAATCGTTATAAAATAAATACTTGGTGGCAAAACAGTGAAGGGATTAAAGCTGTATTAATAGAATTTATCGGCGTGACCTATACCTTTTGTTGTTTTGATCCAAGCACATTTAAACCCGATCAAGAAGCTCGTCATCTCTATTAATTTTCTATAGCTTAAGCAGCGTCATCATAACGTCATAATTTAGTTTTATGCTGTGCTAGGATTTCCTTTATGAGCTTCATCATTCCATGCCACATACCCGTCAACAGCGCTTGTTCGCAATCACACTCGTATTAATTATAATGGTGATGAGCCTACTATCCGTAACGAGCATTGCAAGCCAGTCACGACAAGACAACGATCTCACTATCGGGCTCAATCATTACCATATTGTTCACCATCAAACCCTCCCGGACGTCACCCAGAATTTGTCTGGCATCACTTATGCGAGCGATAGTGATAGCTTATTCGCCGTTATTAATAATCCTGAACAGATAATCGAATTGGATAAACAAGGACGGATTCTTCGCACGATACAACTTCAAAATTTTGTAGACACCGAAGGCATCACCTACCTAGGTAAGCAGCAGTTTGCTATTACGCAAGAACGTGATCGCAGTGTAACGCTAGTCGAGATTAGCCACGAGGCGACTCAACTCAATGCACACGATCATACCCATTTCAATTTGCAATCAACAAATACTGATAACCTTGGACTCGAAGGTATTGCTTGGGCAGCTAATACCGGCATGTTTATCGCTAATGAGAAGTCTCCTGCCGAGGTAGTCCATATTCCCATGCCTTTTTTTACAGGTATGCCACAACGTGCTAAACATTATGGCGGCATTCTTCCTCATT
>JAIBDY010000001.1 GCA_024685995.1 Piscirickettsiaceae bacterium
ACGCCAAAGTGTCTTAAATTCAAATACCGACAACTTGTCATATTTACCTGAAAATAGAACACAAAAATACAGCGCGGGCGCGGAGTCCTCGAAGCACTGCGCGGTGTTTTTATATGCCCATATTAGTTCGCATAATGTATATTATGTTAAATACTGTATGTATGAATAAGGATAAATTAATAAGTGTGTACTGACTATGATTTTGATCAAACAATTGTATGTTCAAGATTTACATCTATTCGTGTCTTAGACGACTAGATACCATTACATTTAAAACTCTCGTCCACTTAACGAACGTCGGCCGAACGATGTTAAGGATTAGAAGACGATTCTTTATCCAGTTGCGTGACTAAGTTGAGCAAATTGCCTGGCAATGGAAACACAATAGTCGATGATTTATCACCGGCTATATCTGTTAAGGTTTGTAAATAACGTAATTGTATTGCTTGTGGTTGTTGTGCAAGTACCTTTGCTGCTGCCAACAGTTTTTCTGACGCTTGTAACTCACCTTCGGCATGAATAATTTTAGCGCGCCGTTCACGCTCTGCCTCTGCTTGTTTCGCGATGGCTCGGATCATACTTTCATCGATGTCGACGTGTTTGATTTCAACATTGGCAACCTTGATTCCCCAAGCATCGGTTTGCGAATCAAGTAGTGTTTGAATATCTATATTGAGCTTGTCGCGTTCTGCTAACATTTCGTCTAGTTCGTGTTGGCCTAAGACTGAGCGTAGTGTGGTTTGTGATAATTGACTGATGGCATCATAAAAATGTTCAACTTGGATAATCGCTTTCTCTGGATCGATAACCCTAAAATACACCACGGCGTTCACTTTTACCGATACGTTATCTCGTGAGATAACATCTTGTGTTGGTACATCCATCACAATCGTACGTAAATCAACACGTACCATTTGTTGAATGAACGGTACGATAATAATGAACCCGGGTCCTTTGATGCTATAGAAACGGCCTAGTAAGAAAACGACGCCGCGTTCATACTCGCGGAGAATCCGAATGGCACTGACCAGTAAAGCCAGTACCACTAACGCTAGAATAGAAATAAATGACAATGTCATGACAAATTCTCCTTAGTTATTGGGCGTGATATTCAGTATCAACCCATCAATCGCCTGTACCTGAGCCGTATCACCTTTCTTTATTGGTCGACTCGTCGTTGCATTCCATACTTCACTATGCGCCATTACCCTGCCCCGTTGGTCGAAATCTTCGATCGCGACACAGGTGATGCCAAGCATTTGTTCTTCGCCAGACACAATGGGATGTCGCCTAGCTTTGAACACTAAACCAAGTGCTAGAATGAAAAATGCGGTTGTAGCGACGGTAAAGCCAGCAATAACACCGATATCAATGCCATATCCAGGCACATCTGTATCAATTAAGATCACCGAGCCAGATACAAAAGAGATGACCCCGCCAAAGCCTAAGACACCAAAACTGGGCTGAAAAGCTTCGGCTGTCATTAAGCCGATTCCTAAAATAATTAACGATAAGCCTGCATAATTAATCGGTAACACCTGGAAAGAAAATAAGGCTAACAAAAGACAGATTGATCCGACTGTGCCGGGTAAAATCGCGCCGGGGTTTGAGAACTCAAAGATAAGGCCATATATACCGACCAACATTAAGATATAAGCAATATTCGGATTGGTGATGACTTCTAATAATTGATTACGCCAATCCGGTAAAATTTCGGTCACAATGAGCCCAGTGGTTGTCAGCGTTCTTTCTTCTCCTAGGACACGTACTTTTCTGCCGTCTAACTGTTTAAACAAATCGACTTGACTACTTGCAACGATATCGATGACATTTTCTTTAAGGGCTTGTTCTGCTGGTAAACTGGCTGCTTCCCGAACGGCTTGTTCAGCCCACGCCGCATTCCGGCCTCGCAACTCAGCCAAACTAGTAATATAAGCGACGGCGTCATTAATAATCTTTTTTGTCATCGCATCTTCAGCTTTCACCTCAGGGGGGGGGCTATCTGTTGCCTCCTCCCCTTTTTTCATCGGTGTTTTACCTTTCTCAGGCAAGGGCGCTGAAGGCATCACTTGTACTGGCGTTGCCGCGCCAAGATTGGTAGCCGGACTCATTGCAGCTACGTGGCTTGCGTATAAGATATAAGTCCCAGCACTGGCAGCGCGCGCACCGCTAGGGGTGACATAGCTTACGACTGGAATGGGTGACGCTAAGATGGTTTTAATGATGCTACGCATAGACAAGTCTAGGCCACCAGGCGTGTCCATTTTTAGGAGAATGAACGCGGTATCTGCACGGTTTGCTTTTTCAAAGGAACGTTCGAAATAATCTGCTGTGGCAGGACCGATAACGCCATTAATTTCGATCACAAAGGCTTGTTTTGATTGTTCAGCTGGTGCTTGAGCAAAGGCTTGACTGAATAGCAAGCAACATAGTGTCAATACAGTGAGTAACTTCATGTCAGCACTCCTAGCGTATTTTTATCTATGTTTAGCTTACGCCTAAAAACAGCAATAGACAATTGATCACATCAATAGGCAGTCACACTAAATAGTTGTTTTAAATTGATTATTTAGCCTTTCATTCCCTTAACGGTGGGATACCGCAACCGAGGTAGATTGCCATGCTGTTTGCATCCTATCGCGAAGCTTTTGTAAGTCTGCTTCGTTTCTAGCATTTGGAACAGTTTTAAGAATCGTCGTTAAGCCAATGGCCATGTAATTGGCTGTCGTCATTAACAATGTGAACATCGTGCCTATTTTTTGTTCATAGGTATTGATCGCTTCCACTTCATGGTGGTGATTCATTTCTAAATCTGCTTCCAATGAATGCACAGCAGAGTGCACCGTTTCACTCAGTAAAGCATAAGTCGTACGGTATTCGTGCAACATCCCTGCTAAATCGGCCTTCATATACACTTTAAAATCACTCCGGTCGATGTCTTCAGCACTGGCTATTAATCTATCGAGTTCTTGTACCTCATCGGTCGTGAAACTCTGACGATATTTTTGTTGCTCTCGAATCGTTTTAAAAAAGGCCAGCCTCTGCTGCGCATCACCTAAAATAAGTGTCTCAAAGAAATCATCATGGCGATGAAAAGCCACTAGATCGAACAGGGTCTCAAGCATCGCCCGTAAGATAATCTCAGCCTGATGCGTCATTCCCCGCTCTGCTAATAATAAAATGGCTTGATAATGCGATAACATCCTTTGAAAATACACCACTGCATAGACTTCTTTTCTATCATCTGGGTGAACAGAGGTATGATTTAAGACGGATTGTGCAATGGTATTTAAGTCGAAACAGATTTTGTAACTTTCAGACTCCGTGACTTGTTGCGAAATCACATTGTTCACACTTTCATTGGATAAAAAGCCAATGTCATTAAACTTCGAATCAGTATTATTCATATCAGTCCTTTAAATGTGTCAAAGTAAGTAAATTGTTGTGGCATCTTGGCGTGTCTAAGGGCA
Source organism: Piscirickettsiaceae bacterium (assembly GCA_024685995.1). Taxonomy (GTDB): domain Bacteria; phylum Pseudomonadota; class Gammaproteobacteria; order Nitrosococcales; family Methylophagaceae. Next base: position 3,471 of record JAIBDY010000001.1, read on the forward strand.
GCAAAAAAACAAATGTTTGTCGCCATAGAGATTATCAATACGTCCAATAGGCGGCCAATATTTATCATCATTTAGTTGACCATTAGGGAAGAAGGCTTGTTGTTTTGAATACGGCAAGCCCCACTCCTCTGCTAACAACAAATCATGGGTATGCGGTGCGTTCCTTAACAGGTTGTTATTTTTGTCGGCCTGCCCTTGTTCGATTGCTGAGATTTCTGCTCGAATGGCAATCAAGGCGTCACAAAAGCGATCTATTTCGGCCTTATCCTCGCTTTCAGTGGGCTCGATCATTAAGGTGTCTGCCACAGGGAAAGAGACAGTTGGCGCATGAAAACCATAATCAATCAATCGTTTAGCTATATCTTCTACAGTGATACCACAAGATTGTTTAAAGCCCCTACAGTCGATGATGCACTCATGAGCGACCCAACCGTCTTTGCCGGTGAATAGAATGCCGTAATGGGGCGACAATGTTTTGGCAATGTAATTAGCATTCAAAATAGCATTTAAGGTTGCACTTTTTAAACCGGCGGCACCCATCATGGCAATATATGCCCAAGAGATCGTCAGTATAGATGCTGACCCCCAGGGAGCTGCCGACACACTGCCAATCGTACCTCGTGTATCAGCATAGGGGTTAACCCTTTTAATCACGGGATGATCAGGTAAATAAGGTGCCAAATGCTGACCCACGCCAATCGGTCCCACCCCTGGGCCACCACCACCATGCGGGATGCAAAACGTTTTGTGTAAATTCAGGTGCGCAACATCGGCCCCAATACGACCTGGGCGACATAAGCCGACTAAGGCATTAAAATTCGCGCCATCAAGGTACACTTGACCACCATAACGGTGGATAGTGTCGCAAATATCCCGAAAAGATTGCTCGAAGACGCCATGTGTTGAAGGGTAGGTAATCATTAATGCTGCCAAAGTATTTTGGTATTCGACTACCTTGTGCTCTAAATCCGTTGTGCTCACATTGCCCTTGTCATCGCAAGCTACCATAACAACTTTCAGTCCGGCCATGGCCGCACTGGCTGGGTTGGTGCCATGTGCGGATGCGGGAATGAGACAAATATTGCGTTGCCCCTGCCCTCGTTGTTGATGATATTTTTTGATCACCAATAAGCCAGCATACTCGCCTTGAGAGCCGGCATTTGGTTGTAATGAAAAAGCATCAAAGCCAGTCACATCACAGAGCATATCTTCTAATTCATCAAACAGTTGTTGGTAACCCAATGCTTGATAGACAGGCACAAATGGGTGTAAGCCGCTGAATTCTTGATATGAAATCGCTTGCATCTCTGTCGCAGAGTTTAATTTCATCGTACACGATCCCAATGGAATCATACTGCGATCCAAGGCGATATCTTTACGCGCCAGACGACGCATATAACGCATCATCTTGGTTTCAGAATGGTATTGTTCAAATACGGGGTGTTGTAAGAAAGTATCATCACGCAACAAATCAGTTGAGATACAGTCAGTAATAGATTGATCTAAAACATTAATATCTGGTATATCATCGTTGACGGTTGCGAATAAACGCCAAAGCTTCCTCAAGGTTTGACGATTAGTAGTTTCATTGAGCGATATGCCAATGGTGTCGTTATCAATAATGCGCAGGTTGATAGCGATTTCCTGTGCTTGATTAGCCATGCGTTTAGCGCGGCTTGGTAAGGAGATCGCAATGGTATCGAAGTACTGCTGGCTGGTGACATTATAGCCGAGGATTTTGAGCCCCTCTGCTAAGAGCTGGGTATATCGATGAACTCGGTTAGCAATTAACTTGAGTCCTCTGGGGCCGTGATAAATGGCATAAAAACCAGCAATCACTGCCAATAAAACTTGTGATGTACAAATATTACTGGTCGCCTTGTCTCTGCGAATATGCTGTTCTCGTGTTTGCAAGGCCATGCGATAAGCAGTCCGGCCTTGACGATCTTTCGACACCCCAATGATGCGACCTGGAACCGAACGTTTGTAGCGATCCTTGGTGGCGAAAAACGCCGCATGGGGTCCACCATAGCCCATGGGTACGCCAAACCGTTGACTATTACCAACCACAATATCGACATCAAATTGACCTGGTGACTTTAAGACGACCAAGCTCAACAAATCTGCCGCCACCGTAACTAAAGCCGCTTGTTGATGCGCTATCTCAACTACGGGTGATAGATTGCGTATTTCACCCTGTGACCCCGGGTATTGTACCAATACAGCAAAAAAGTCCTGTTGTTGTAAATCTTGATACGGATCGCCCACAACCATGTCGAAACCCAAAGAATTGGCCCGGGTTTTCATTACTGCGATGGTTTGGGGGTGACAGTCTGCATCCACAAACACTGTATTAGAGCTACTTTCGGTGACTCGCTTGGACATTGCCATGGCTTCAGCTGCGGCTGTCGCTTCATCTAATAATGATGCGTTAGCCAAACTCATTCCAGTTAAATCAATAATCATCTGTTGAAATGTCAGCAACGCTTCTAGCCGCCCTTGGCTGACTTCTGCTTGATACGGGGTATAGGCGGTATACCAACCGGGATTTTCCAACACATTTCGTTTAATTACCGCGGGCATGATCGTATCGTGATAACCCATACCTAGTAATGAGGTATAGGTTTTATTTCGATTGCGGATTTGACGAAGGTGCTTAATTACTGCGCGTTCGCTAATGGTTTCAGTTAACTTGAGGGGTTGATTTTCAAGAATATTGTCTGGAAACACCGCGGGGATCAGATCTTCGATGTTGTCGAGATTCAAGCTGGCGAGCATGCTGGCTATTTGTCGTTGATTACTACCAATATGGCGTCGAATAAAATTACCCGGCATTTCCAATTGTTTTAACGGTGTTCGCGCTGCTGCCATTATGAACTCCTGTAATAACGGTGTGGGACAAAAGGTAATGTTGTCCTGTGCAGACGAATAGTGTGTCCACGGACATCCGCAAAAAATACCGATAGTTGACATGGCTGGTCAATCAAAGCGATGGCTATTGACTGGTTCAAGCTGGGAGAGAATCCCCCACTGGTTATATAACCAATACGGTTGCCAGTATCATCGACGAGGTCGGCATTGGCCCTGACTGGGATTTTACCCTCGACGCGTAAACCAATTTTTTGCCTCGGTGCGCCATATTGTAATTGGCGGCTAAGTTCAGCAAAGCCTAAATAACCACCTTGTGAACGTAATAACCAACTTAAGCCAGCTTCAACGGGACTAATAGATTCTGTTAACTCATGACCGTATAAGCTCAACCCCGCTTCTAATCTAAGGATATCTCTGGCACCCAGCCCGATAGGCTTAACCACGTCAAAATCAAGCAGTTGCTTAGCGAAGGCCGCCGCATCACGATTGGAGATAGAAATTTCAAAACCATCCTCGCCGGTGTAGCCACTACGGCTTACCACACAAGCGACATTCCCGATCGTCGTTTCAATAGCGGATAAGAAGGCTAGCTTGGTCACTTCTGGACACAATTGTTCGATGACGGTATTGGCTTTCGGTCCTTGTAAGGCGAGTAAGGCTTGTTCCGTTAAATGTGTTAACTGACAATGTTCGGGTAAATATTGATTAAAATGAGCCTGATCTTTGTCCTGACAGCTAGCGTTGGTCACCACTAAAAATCTTGAAGGTAATCGGGTAATAATAATATCGTCAATGACGCCACCATTGACATTAGTCATGACCGTATAAAGTTGCCGTCCGGAGCTTAAGGATGAAACAGGGCTAGTACAGATTGTGTCGAGGTCTGACGCACAATCTAATGATAATTCGAACTGGCCCATATGAGAGACATCAAATAAACCTGCTTGAGTACGGCAATGTAAAGTCTCTTTAATGATACCCAATGGGAACTGGACAGGCAGTTGGTAACCTGCAAAAGATACCATTTTGGCCTTGAGGCTCAGGTGCAACTCATAAAGCGCCGTTTTCCTATCTACCGTCATCATCCATCTCGTGTCAGTATCAAGCTCAGTGCGTTGTTGAAAACGACTATACCGAGCACAGCTTAGTCATTCAATTACGCTATTCATGCACCTTTACTGTAACGAAATTAAGGTGACTTGAATAGTCCAAACTTAACCAGCTTTTATCGGAAAATCATTTGCTTGCAACCGATTACAGTTATGGGCTACTCTACTGATATATAGCCGAAGGAAGGAGAAAGGACATGGCTTGGCGAGAAACAGATGATGAAAAGACCTATAGCGATGAAGAAGTTGAAACCCGGCTAAAAGCTGAACTTCCACACTGGTATTTAGAAAACGGCTGGATACGCCGTAAGTATAAAACCAGTAGCTGGAAAAGTACCCTGATGGTTGTCAATACGGTCGGTCATCTAGCCGAGGCGGGATTCCATCACCCAGATATGGCGATTTCTTATGCCTTTGTCATCGTTAAATTGATGAACCATGCCGCGAAAGGCATCACCGATAAAGATTTTGAACTGGCAAAAAAAATCGAAGATGTCATTATGTGGCAGCCAGGAAAAGAAAATGGCGCGCTAACGGGCACCCCTGATGATGCAAGGTTTAAATACATAAAATACGACTAACGCCATATTTTCAAGATATGGGAAGGAGTCTATGATGAACGAAGACAAGCTGAATATGGCGGTTCGCCAATATCTCAAAAAGGTTGGCATCACTTCACAAAGAGAAATCGAACAAGCAGTGATCAAAGCCATAGAAACGAACAAACTTACGGGTACAGAATCGCTGTCCGTCACGATGACCTTATCTGTGCCGAGCTTAGGTATTAACCATCAAATTGATGGCAAAATCAGCCTTGAATAACCTGTCCTGATGAAGCTGTTGATAATTTTTTGCAAGTTCGTGTGAGCCATGGCAATTGAAATAGCACCTTCCCTCAATGTGTTCGGTGAGTTATTACTGCCTTGCAATGAAGATCCTATAACGGGTTTCTTCCGTGACGGTTGTTGTAATACCAACGGTGATGATATTGGCTCTCACACGGTGTGTATTGAAGTGTCTAGAACGTTCCTCGAGTATTCTCGCTTCAAGGGTAATGACCTGTCGACACCCGTGCCAGAATTTGGCTTTCCTGGTTTGAAGCATGGCGATCGCTGGTGTCTATGCGCACAGCGATGGCTAGAAGCCTATCATCAGGATATGGCGCCGCGGGTTCATTTGATGAGGACGCACCAGAAAGCAACAGAAGTCATTCCTTTGGCGTTGTTAAAACAATTTGCCGTCGATCTGAATTAACGATGCATTTGGATCATACGATTATTCCAACACACGATGCCAGTATGGCCGCGGCATTTTATAGCGACATTCTCGGCCTTAAGCACCTTGGCGAGCATGGTCACTTTGAGGCCGTTCAGGTGGATAACAATCTCACTTTATTATTTAGCAACAAAGCAGAATTTAGTCGTCTCCACTTTGCTTTCAAGGTCAGAGAGCAAGACTATACGGAGATCCTGATGCGGGTAAAAAGGGATCCTAAATTGGACTATGGTGATAGCCCATCGGAGAGAAGTAATTCTCGTGAGTATCATCACGAATTTGAGATCGGCTTTTATTTTGACGATCTGGATAAGCACATTTTGGAAGTGTTCACCTCGCGTGTCAGTGCGGCCTAAAATAATCGTACATCTCTGGTCTGACCTTGTATCATAAGCCACTCTTAGACTGGCTTTGGGGTTGATAATGAAAGTATGTGGTGTTGAATTGAAAGGCAATGATGCCGTGGTGTGTCTGATGTCATTGGATGAGGGGCTATATACCTTACTCGAATGTCGCGTGAAAAAAATCAGCATTGATGATGCAAGTAATCAACAACAGCTGCAAAAATTCCAGTTCGATTTTGCAAAACTGATGACAGATTACCAAGTTGACCATATTGTGATTAAAGAGCGAATGACCCGGGGTAAATTTGCCGGTGGCGCTGCAAGCTTTAAGCTGGAATCAGCTATTCAATTGATAGCTGAAATCAATGTGAGTTTATTATCAGGCGCGACGATCAAAGATATTCTCAAAGAGAGTCATACCACAATGAATTTTAAAGATACCGGTTTAAAACAATTTCAAGAACAGGCGTTTACCACCGCATTTGCTTACTTAGAAAGCCGTTAATCTTTATCCGCTCTGTCTTTAAAAAATGCCGCGACATCGGCATTATTTTGTGTGATCGGCATTGGCGGTAAACTTCGCAAAAATAGTTTGCCATACGGTTTGGTTAAAAAGCGCGGATCACATAAGACTAAAACGCCATAATCAGTATGGTCACGGATTAAGCGGCCAATTCCTTGCTTGAGCTGGATGACGGCAGCCGGAATTTGAATAGACGCGAAAGGATTACCGCCGCGCTGACGTAAATGGTCTATTTTGGCCTGTAAAATTGGATCGTCCGGCGCAGCAAATGGGATCTTATCAATCAAAACACAAGATAAAGCCTCACCCCGCACATCGACCCCTTCCCAAAAGCTATTGGTACCCAATAAAACGGCATTACCATGGTCACGAAACTCAGTTAACAAGTGACTTTTGGATGCCCTGCCTTGCACCATCAATGGATATTTCGAATCCGCTAATGCTTCTGCAACCGCATTCAATGCACGATAACTGGTAAATAACAAAAACGTACGGCCTTGGCTATGGGCGATCATGTCTTTACTAATTTCAATAATATGATCGATATAACTTGGATGGTTAGGCTCGACAGGAATAGCCGGCATATACAATAAGCTTTGTTTTTTATAATCAAACGGACTCGGCCAAACCACACTCTCTGCTTCGCTGAGACCGAGTTGTTGACTAAAATTATTAAATTTTCCTGCAACGGTTAAGGTTGCTGAGGTAAATATCCAAGCTTGGCGTTTTTGGTCAACCCATTCATGAAAATAATCACTGACATTTTGCGGTGTCGCGTGCAAGGTCATACCCGAGCTACGAATATCCACCCATAAGACTAACAAGTCATTTTGGTTTTCTTGATCAAAGAATCGTAATGTATCAAGTAAAGCTAAACTGCGCGTATGGCATTGGGCTAATCCTTTCCCGCGTTCGGCAGCTAGCGCCAATTGCTCCGATAAGTCTTCCAAGCTCTCCAATAAGTCGTTTAATTTATGTTCAACGCCCATCTTTTCAAGCAAACTCATCCAAGGGACGCGCTGTTCTTTATCGCCTAAAGTGAGCCTAAAGGCGCGTAAGCTAGCTTCTGTTTTATCGGCATGGTTTTGTAATGTGGCCATATCGGCTGCATCTTTTGCCATTTCTCGAACACTATCACGGCAGAATTCTTGTACTTGATGACTACTGATACGGTCACCTAAAAATTGGGTTGCAATATCAGGTAACTGGTGAGCCTCATCAATGATATAAGCATCAGCGCTAGGTAAGACTTCACCTTGCCCAGATGACTTTAATGCCATATCTGACATTAATAAGTGATGGTTGACCACTAAAATATCGGCTTCTTGTGCTGTTTTTCTCGCTTCGTTGATAAAACATTCAGCGGCATTAGGACAAGTTTGTCCTAGACAATTATCTACAGTAGACGTCACTTTGGGCCATAATCCCGACCCTTCCTCCAACATGCCCTCTTCGCTTAAATCTCCCGTTCGTGTTTCGCCAGACCAGACTTGCAAGTCGTATAAGGTATCCGAATATTGCACTTGCAATGGGTCATGTTGGGCCAAATCTAATCTGTAATGACACAGGTAATTACTGCGGCCTTTTAATAAAGCAGCTTGAAACGGCAAGGCCAAGGTTTTGCGTAGCGTAGGTAAGTCTCGACTAAATAATTGGTCTTGCAAATTCTTGGTGCCGGTCGAGATAATAACCTTTTGGCCCGATAAAATAGCAGGGACAAGGTAAGCAAAGGTTTTACCGGTTCCTGTGCCAGCTTCAGCAATTAAAATGGTGCTTTTAGATAAGGCATCGGCAATTGTATTGGCCATGTCTTGTTGTTGCTGACGAGGCGCATAGCCCTTGATATGCTGCGCTAGTAAACCGCCGTCACTAAAGACGTGCGTTATTTCTTCATGCATGGCTCAAAACCCAAAACGAATATTAAAAATCCAGACAGCGCTAGCCCCGCTAGCAAAGAACAGTAATAGCGACCGTATAGCCCGCCATTGATATTGCCGAATCAGTACTGTTTCTGGTTCTGATGACAAGATATAAGCTTGATTAGCGATATGACTTTGGCTCATGACATTGAGCGGGGCTTCCTTTTCACACTGCCCATTCTGGTGTTTTATTTGCTGCTCAGCATGCTGTCGGGCTTGCTCCCATTCTTGTGAGTCTAATTGCTTATTTTGATTCCGGTCAAAGCGGTGCAATAAGTCTTTAGGGTCATTTTTCCATTGCCGTAGTAATGCTGCGACTTGTTGTCGTGTTTTTTGATATTCAATTGTGGCGATGGTTCTAAAAAATCCAATCGCATATAAGGGTTCACCATCATGAATAAGTTGTTCGGTATACCGTCGTGGTGGAGATCTGTGAGGTTGATGCCATGTCCGCTTATCTTGCACAATCACCTCGGCATTATCGGGATCGATGACACAACGTGCCGTGTCATCTTCAAGAAGGAATAAATCTTCACTGCGTTGTTGTTTAACAGTACGCCAATAGGAGTCTGAGCGGCCATAAGCCCGTGTCGTATTTACTTTTTCTTCAATTTTATAATGATACCAAACACAGGTTTTACCGGTTAAAGGTGAGACAATGAGTGGGCCATCCATCTGCTTAGCAACCCCAGACAATTCAACATAACCTTGGGCGGCACTGCGGATTTTTGCTGTTGGTACATTTTCAATTAGACGGGCATGTTGAAACCAACGGGACATACGATAAAAAGATCCCAAAGCAAGACCGCAGATGGCTAGCCAGCATACCCAAAAAAACCAAGACGGGAAATTTAATATATGTTCGGCTAGAGCGGCATCAAACTGATGTAGCATATTGATTTAGTCGAATAAGGTCTTGATATTCAGATCGCTGAGTTCTGGGTCCGCAAACTCGAGTAGATCGTGGGCATTAAAGTCGAACAGTCGCGCAATCAATAGATCTGGAAATTGTTCAATACGGACATTATTGATATTGACGCTGTCATTATAAAACTCTCGTCGATCGGCAATGGCATTTTCTAAGCCGGTAATGCGGGCTTGTAAATGTTGAAAAGTATCATCGGCTTTTAAATCAGGATAGGCTTCAGCAACAGCAAATAACCCCCCTAGACCAAGTCGTAATGCCCCTTCTGCTTGCCCTAATGCCCCTAGGTCGCCTTGCTGTTGTGCATCAGAAACAGAACGTCTGGCATCCATCACCTGTTCGAGGGTCTCTTGCTCATATTGCATGTATTGTTTGCAGGTTTCGACTAATTTAGGCAATTCATCATGGCGTTGTTTTAATAACACATCAATATTGGCCCAAGCTTTACTCACGCTATGTTTTAACGCAACAAGGTGGTTATAAATAATAATGAGATAAACGACAACCGTGGCTAACAAGCCCCAAACGATAAAATCATTGATTTGCATCTTATTTGTCCTTTATGAGTTGTGCTCGGGCTTGTTTGGACTATTTTGCCAAATAGCTGTGGTTTCACCCTCTTCTGCCGTCCAGACTAGTTCACCGATAATTTTAAATTGAGCAACCGACATGGCACCGCGTTTTTTATTTTTACTGTCAGGCTTTCCTTGCAAGGCAGAGCGAATAGCTTCAGCACTGGCTTCATACATTTCTATCGGTAGGTAGTCATCATCAAACAACACCATCACCACGCTGTCCCAACGACCATCAGGGTTTAACTGGCCAAGACGAGGGCTTGAGTGGCTGTCCTCAAAAATAACCCGACCTTTGATCAACACCTTCAAGCCATCACGCTGTTCTTGACCAAGGGCATCATAACCGAGAGTTACATCTTCACTCAGGGTTAAGTTGAGCGCTTTTGCAACATCAAAGCGGGCGATTTCGCCGGTGATAGGTAGCGTATTCCCAGTCGTTTTACGGTAACGTGCCGCCAATTGACGCGTTTGTTGCATCAATAAATCAATAGAATAAAGATCGGCGTTATCTTGTTGATCAGACATTGATTACTGTTCTCTTAAGCGCTGCGGTGGTCAGTATCTAAAAAATAAACGTCTCGTGAGCAATTAGCAAGACATAAACATAATAACGGCCCATATAGCATGCTATATGGGCCGTTATTAATGCGGGTTTGAAACGCGTTTATTTAGCTAACGCTTTCTCATAGTACTTATGCACCAACTTATCTTGGTTTTCTAGCAAATAATCGATGCTTGGCTCATTATTCATCGCTTTTTCAAGCGCTTTACGAGTGGCTTCACGGTGAATGTTAAATAAAGCCTCATGATCCAAATCCTCAACCGAAGTGATTTGAGGGTTTAACCACACAGAAACAATAATACCTAGCTCATTCGCACGCTCTTTTGGAATCGTGCCGTTACGAACGGCATCGAGTACACCGTTAGCGATCGCACCCTGAACAGTACCCATTAAAATAGTCGTATAAGCGTTACTTTTAACAGTTACTTTGCTGACCATTAATGTCGCTGGGCGAACCATGACATCAGTGTTCATCAATGCTAAAACACGAGAATGACCTTTGACTTGGTCGCCCATTAAATTAGCAAACGCTGAGCCGAATGGACCATCTAATTCACCGATCAATACTTCAGGTTCAGCAGCGGTAAAAGGGGGACCACCTGCCAATAAACATTCACCGGCACGCATTACAATTTTTTCACTCATGGGAGACTCCAATAGGTTAATAAAAAATAACCAAGCTCAATCGCTCGTTGACTACAAAATTGCTTGGATAATCTGACAATTATCCTTGTCTACAGCTTTGGTCGCAAGCCAGATCACTTTATAGAGTGCTTAAACAAGGTTAAGATCAACATTCTTTTGCTACGTCGAGTAACCCAATGTCAGAACTAGAGACCCCTTATATCAGAATTGGTGGGGAACAAGCAGTTCGTCAATTGACGAAAACTTTTTATCAAATCATGTCTGAAACTGCGCAAACAAAACTCATTCGCGATATGCATCCAGACGATATTGCGGTCAGCGAAGAGAAACTATATTTATTTCTGACGGGGTGGCTTGGTGGGCCTCAGCTGTATACAGATAAATATGGTCATCCTCGCCTTCGTGGTCGCCATTTACCTTTTTCGATAGGATTGGAAGAACGAGATCAATGGTTGTATTGTATGGCGCAGGCGTTAGCAACTTTACATCTCGATACCTTATTTGCCGAACAGTTGATGGGATCTTTTGCTCAAACAGCAAATTTCATGCGAAATCGAGAAGAAACAACCTCATAATATAAAGGTGTCATAATGAATATTGGTGCATTAATTATCGGCGATGAATTACTCTCAGGTAAGCGCCAAGATCAACACTTCAATCACCTACAATCCGTTTTGGCCGATCGTGGGTTGGAGTTAAGCTGGACAATTATTGTCGGTGACGAGGCGGCACAATTAGAACGGTTTCTAAGCTTCAGTATGGCCAGTGATGATCTGGTGTTTAGTTTCGGTGGTATTGGCGCGACGCCTGATGATAGAACTCGACAATCGGTCGCGAAAGTGGCTGGTGTAGAGCTTTATCCTCACCCAGACGCGGTAGTTGAAATCGAAAAACAATTTAGTGAGCAAGCCTACCCTAACCGTATCCTCATGAGCCATTTGCCTTTTGGTAGCAGAATTATTCCTAATATTATTAATCGTGTACCTGGCTTTTCATTTAATCACCATCACTTTATGCCTGGTTTCCCGGAAATGTCGTGGCCCATGATCGAATGGGTACTCGATCATCATTATCCTGATTTAAAAAATCTTTCCCCACAAGACGAACAAATCATTTATGTCACGTATGGTAGGGAATCTGACCTATTACCGGTGATGATGAAAATTGTTGAAGATTATCCTACCGTGCGTTTATCCAGCTTGCCGCATATCGGGGAAGTGCCTCATGTTGAATTGAGTCTTCGCGGTCATAGCGACTTAATTGAGGAAGCTATGGCGTTACTGAAAGTGGCGATAGAACAAGCTAACTTAACGTGGTCGACTCAATTAGATAAAAAGTAAAACCAGATTGGCAAGGTAATTAAGCTCGTCAATGTCGTTATGGTTATCGCTGCTGCATATAAATCAGTATCCAGTTGGTAACGTTCGCTGATCACAACCCCAAACACCATTGTCGGCATCGCCGCCACAATCACGACCTGTTTGATTAAGTCGGGTTGTAGGCCAATCAGATGACTCAAACCCAACACGGTGAGAGGCACCAACAACAAGGTGATAATTATCACGGGCAATAGCAAGGGCATAAATTGAATATGCAAGCTTTGCCAACGAATACTCATGCCTAATACGATAAGCATAAGCGGCACGACGCCACCGGCCAGAGTTTCTAAGGCAGAGTGCAGGAGTGCGGGTTGCGGAATACCGCCTAAATTCAATACAACCCCTAATGCGAGCGCCCACAACGGTGCAACTTTAGCCAACTCCTTAACAGGGTGAAGGCCGGTTTTATTGTCACCATAATAACGCGCGATCAACATGCCAAAGGATAATAAAATGGGGGTGCAAGCAAACAAGTCATACTGTATGACGGTTGCACGAGTATCAGGACCTATCACATGATTTAAGACAGGCAAGCCAAGGTAGGTGGCATTCGGAAATGACGAAGCCAATAACAACGCCCCTGTTTGTGTCGGTGTACATTTTAAACGATTGAGTACCAGCCAAGCGACGATTAAGCCTGTCGCCACGCCACTGGCTGCTAAAAGAGAAATAAATAAAGATGACTCATTGAGTGGTGCCTGCCAGATGACGTCTAATACCATCGCAGGCAACAAGATATAAAACACTAGATCCGTGAGCGCTCTGCGGTGTGCAAAAGGAGAAATATGCGTCGGGGCATAGGTTTTCCAAAAACTACCGCAAGCGATAAGCAAAGACATCTGAATAAGGGCCGTTAACATCGATAAAAGCGTCACCTAAGGTTAATGTGTGATCTTATCAAGAATTAGCCTAACAGAGTGGATTGTTCTGTGGGTTCAAATGATAATGCGCCCATTTAACCTTAGCGTGATTCGGTTAAAGCTTTCGCGTCAAACAATAGGCTACAATGCAAAACATTTATCGTATTTTTACAAAATCAAATAGTGTCAGTGTCCTATCAAATTGAGGGCCTAAGGAATTAACTATGTCTTTATCCAAACAACTATTGCTCTTGTTGAGCTTGATTTTCTTTATTATTTTTTCCGTCAGTTTTATCTTAAGTATTGGCAATGTGAAAAATTATTTAGAAGTCGAATCTCAGTTTCATGTGCAAGATACCGCGACTTCCTTAGGCTTATCGATCAGCCCTCACATTGCGAATGAACAAGACCCTATCATTGCGACCATGATGGCCGCCATTTTTGATACTGGTTATTACCAAGAAATTCGCTTGGTGAATATCGAAGGCAAGGAGCTCGTCAAATTAACCAACCCAACACAAGCTATTGGTGTCCCAGACTGGTTGGTCACTCTTATTCCAATGCACGTTGCTACAGCAGTGTCAGAAATCAATTCTGGTTGGCAGATATCGGGCACACTTTATGTTACCGCCAATCCTAACTATGGTTATATAAAATTATATCAACAAGCCAAAGCCACCCTGCTGTTTGCCGTAGTGATTTTCCTCATTGCCATTGCTTTATTAATCAGTGTCTTACGCTTTACATTACGTCCCTTAAGCGATATCGAACGTCAAGCAACAGAGATATCAGCAGGCAACTTCACTACGACGACAAAACTTCCTTGGACCAAAGAAGTGAAAAACGTCGCCATCTCAATGAATAGCATGTCTGACAAAATCGGCAACATCATTAATAGACTCAATAAACGTGTTGAAGTACTAAGTGAAACATTGAAACGCGAACCGTTAACACAACTGCTGAATCAGGCTACATTTGAAGTGAATATCAGGCAAGCGTTATCAAACCCTAAGTCAACAGGGTATATAGCCTTAATCAAGTTTGATGATCTCTCGGCCTTGAGTAAAGACAAAGGCAATGAAGCTGTGGATGTATTACTACGTGAGTTTGCAGCTATTTTAAAGTCAACAGAACAATTCAGTACCTCTGCCTATCGCCTCCATGGCTCCGAGTTCGCCCTATTCTTTCCTGATTTCTCACAAGCTGAGGTGCTACGTCTAATTGAGCAATTGAAGCATGATATCAATACCCTTGGTAAAGCCCACAATCAACAAGACCTCGTTCATATTGGTATTGTCCGTTACAGTCGAAATAGCGAATTTAACAAGCTATACCCAGCGATGATTGAAGCTTATGGGCAAGCAAAAAATATTGACAGTAATGGCTATTACCTAAATGAAGACTTGGCGAGCGCAATGACGGATATTGAGTGGAAATCACTTATTATCAGCGCCATTGATAAAAACACACCGAACCCCGAAATTACGTTTACAGCAGAAGCTTATAATCATCAACAAGTCCCCACGCTTAAAGTGATGGAAGAAGTATTCACCGTCATCAAAGCTGAGGGTGGTAACGTGCTATCCATAGGGACTTTCTTTTCAATGGCTCAAGAATTTGAACTGGTTGAAGCACTCGACCAATGTGTCGTTGATAAGGTTATTGCCTTGATGGAACAGACAAACAAATTGACACCAGTGACCATTAACCTGTCGATGTCTTCTGTCAGTTCTCATAGCTTTAATAGTTGGTTAAAAGACCGTTTAGCAAACACAAAAGTCGATAACAGTTTACTCGCCTTTAGCATCACAGCCTATTCTGTAGCCAAAGATATTGCGGCCTTTGCCAACTTTGCACGTTTTGTGAATAGCTTGGGGGCTAAAGTCTTGATGAAACGTTATTCGCCCGACATTATTGGTATAGACCAATTGAAAACGCTCAATATTAATTATCTACGCTTGTCTCGAAATTTGACCAAAGACATAGCCAACGATCCGAATAAAACCCAGTTTTTAGATCTAATTCAAGAGGTTGCCACGCTATTAGACATTAAAGTTCTAGCGGAAGGCGTCAGAGCTGAGAGCGATCTCGATATTCTCAAAGCCAAATCAGTTTATGGTATTAGCCGTTAGCATTACGCTTAACATGACTGTTTATAAGCATCGATGGCAATGGATCGTGATTTTAGTCATAGGCTTGGCTATATCATGGCCATTGTTAGCAGAGTGGGATATTTCGCAAAAGCAACTCGATGATATTGAACTTCGCTACAATAAGTTTGCTCGCCAACGCGTTGCAGACTGGCAGTTACTCATTCACCGTTCGAAGGATCTGCCCGAAAGCGAAAAGCTAGAACAGGTGAATGCTTTTTTCAACGGCAATGTGCAATTTATCAGTGACCAACTTATATGGCAACAAAAGGATTATTGGGCGACGCCAATAGAAATGTTATCCATCGGGGCTGGGGATTGTGAAGATTATGCGGTAGCTAAATACTTCACCTTAAAAAAATTGGGCGTCGATGAAGATAAATTAAGATTGACCTATGTTAAAGCCGTTACACTTAATCAAGCACATATGGTGTTAACGTACTTTGATCATAAGCGTGCTATTCCGCTTGTTTTAGATAATTTAATGATTGAGATCAAACCGGCCAATCAACGACGAGATTTAATCCCCGTTTATAGCTTCAACGGTGCAGGCTTATGGCTAACAAAACAACGCGGCGGAGAGCAACGTGTTGGTGACGCATCACGATTGTCGTTATGGGAAAAGCTAATCTTTAGAATCAATAACGGCGAATAATAACTCGCCTGTCTGCGTATTAAAACTCATATTCAGTTAAAAACCGCCAGATATTGTCCGGTGAATCAGCCTCCAATCCAAACATAGCCCCCCACTTCACAATGTAGATTCGGACTAAGTGACAACCTCAAGCCGCCCATCAAAACAAGGCCTAATTATGCATACTCCTAAAAGGCAATTAATGGACAGTGTATAAAGCCAAGCTTAAGTAAAGTTTAAGCGAGAGGATGACTTATGATGTTCTCGATTTTGCGGCGTCAGGTGACACCGTATTTCTGAGGTTCAATTTTTCGGCAACGCTTTCGTGGACCGATAATAAAGCGGGGATCACCAATAAAACCAACACGGTAGCAAACATTAAGCCAAACGAAATAGAGACTGCCATAGGGATTAGAAACTGGGCTTGGCGTGAGGTTTCAAACAGCAGTGGCGTTAAGCCGCCGATGGTTGTTAATGACGTCAGTAGTACGGCCCTTAAACGATGCGTCGCTGCAGAGATAATGGCTTCTGTTGTTTCGATGCCTTTTTCACGCTGTTGTTTAAAGAAAGTCACTAAAATAATCGAATCATTGACCACAATCCCAGATAAGCCGAAAATGCCAAATAACGATAAGATGGTTAAATCAATTCCCATTACAGCATGGCCGATTAAAGCACCTATCAAGCCAAAGGGAATCGCAGCCATCACCACCAATGGCCAACCATAAGATGAGAACACCCAAGCCAAGATCAAGTAAATCAGCACCATCGCCAATAGCAAACCCTGTTTCATTTCGCTTATTGTTTCCGCTTGATCTTCCGCCCTACCTTCAAATCCGGCTTTGACGCCATAACGCTGTGATAGCTCAGGTAATAACTCCGTTTTTAAATCGGCAATAATACTATTGGCATTATTGAGTTTTGTATCGACATTGGCCGTGATATGAATAGCCAGTTGACTATCGGTATGTCGTAAGACATCGAAGCCACGTCGTGCCTCAAACTCAACAACCGAAGACAACGGTACACTGCCACCTTGCGGGATTCGAATCATAAAGTTTTCGAGTGTTGCTAACGTATTACGCTCACTATCAGGCAGCATAACACGGACTTCAACCTCATCATCACCATCTTGGAAAATCTGTATTAAACGACCGTCGAAAGCGGCGCGTAATTGTCGGCCAACATTATTCACAGTCAGGCCTAAGACTTCGCCTTGGCCTTTAATTTTGTAAATTAATTGCTCTTGACCATAAGGCATATCATCTTCGATG
This sequence comes from Piscirickettsiaceae bacterium, assembly GCA_024685995.1. Lineage (GTDB taxonomy): Bacteria > Pseudomonadota > Gammaproteobacteria > Nitrosococcales > Methylophagaceae. The sequence goes on from JAIBDY010000001.1 coordinate 20,516, forward strand.
GCATATATACCTGGCAGTCGTTTCAATGCTTCTGCAACATCCTGTCCTGCTTGTTTCAGTATGTCAGCTGAAGTACCGGTTAAGCGGATATCAATATCATTGCCTGGTGGTCCAGCTCTAGACTCAGAGATCGTGAACGTTTCTATTCCTGCGGGCAACACAATTCGCTCACGCCATTCGCGCATAAAGTCAGCGTTTCTAACGTCTCGTACATCTGGCGACGTCATTTCTACTTGGATCGAGCCAAACCGTTCTGCGGTTTGTGCTGAGTTACTGCCAGAAGTACTTGCACTGCCTAAGCGAGTGACATCTAATACGATAAGGTTACCGCCCAAGGCCGCCTCTGTTTCATCCAAGGTTTTATTTAAGTCGGCTAGAAACTCAGCAACCACGTCCGAGGGGGTGCCAGCGGTAAAGCGTGCATTAGCATAAATTTTTGGCCCTTCAGGTGACGGAAAAAAAGTAAATAGAATACGGCCGCCGGCTAACATGCCAATACAAATAATCAACAAGCCCAATGTCGCGGCAATGGTCGCGCCTCGGTAGCGAATTGCTTGCGTGACTAAGGGACGAAAATAATCATCGCGCAGTGTATTGAATTTGGTATCTAACCATTGACGCCGCCTAGGTGGTCGTTGGTGATGTATTTTATGAAAAGCATGTCGTAAGTGACCGGGAAGTATCAAAAAACTCTCAAATAATGAGGCGATAATAACGCATACTACAACGAAAGGAATGTCGAATAATATATTGCCGATGGTGCCGCCAATCAACATTAAGGGTAAAAAAGATGCTATTGTCGTCAAAGAAGACGCAATAACCGGTGCCAGCATACGCCTTGCCCCGCCCTCAGCCGCCATCAATGAGCCTTCCCCCATTTGATAATGAGATAAGCCGTCTTCACCGACGACAATGGCATCATCTACGATAATCCCCAACGCCATAATTAAACCAAAGAGGCTGATCATATTGATCGTACCGCCAAATAAGTACATCACAAACAACGTCGCCATGAACGATACGGGGATACCAACCGCGACCCAGATAGCAACACGGCCATGTAAAAATAAAAATAAAATCCCAACAACCAAGACCAAACCGCCAAGCCCATTGGTCAACAATAAATTCATTCTTTCTTCAATAAGCTCCCAACTGGCATCGTAAACTTGTAATGTCACGCCCTTGGGTAAGTGAGGTACGGTATCGGCAACCCAGGCTTCTAAAATCTTAGCCGATTTTAAAGAATCGGCGCTTTCGGTTCTTTGTAAATGAATTTCAACGGCAGGCTTATCTTGATAAAATAGACTGACTTGATTTCGCATTGGACGGCGCTCGATATCAGCGACATCATCCAACAATACCAAACGGCCCGCATAATCGGTTTTTAACGGTAATTGTGCAAATGCTTCGGCATCTCGGCGTTGGTCTAGGCTTCGTAGCAACCGTGCAGTATCGGCATTGCCTATTTCGCCTGCAGGCAAATCGCGACTGAGTTCGGAAATACGGTCACCAACATCATCTAGGTCTAAGCCTAAGGACTCTAGTTTCTGTGTTGATAATTGAATGGCCATTTCTTCTTCAGGTAAGCCGGTGATTGTCACCCGAGAAATACCACGGTCTAAAAGTTCATGCTCGGCTTCATGGACGAAATAACGTAATTCATCCAACTCGCCTTCAGTGGTAATAAGGAGCCGAGCAATCGGTTCATAGGCGCTAACCAATGTGACTTTGGGGATTTCTGAATCGGTGGGTAGGTTCCTTAATTGAGCAACTTGTTCTTTAACCTGATCTAAGGCCGTTCCCATTTCAGTGCCTTCTTCAAACTCTAAGGCCACCACAGCACTACCAAATGATGAAGTAGAAGTCATTTTCTTTACGAAATCTACCGTACGGAGCTCTTGTTCTAGTCGTGATGAAATGGCATCTTCAACATCTTCAGCACTCGCACCACGCCACTCTACCCGCACTGTGATGGTATCTAAAACAAAATTAGGGAAAAACTGGGTATTAAGTCGTGTTAATGAGACCAAGCCTGCCAAGACTAAAATCAGCATTAACAGATTGGCAGCAACCTTGTGTTGAGCAAACAGGCCAATAAAATCACGCTTATTGTCTGTCATTGAATGCCTCAACCCTCAGGCCTGTAATTGCGTTCGGTAGTTGCGTACTAATTACGCGATCCCCTGCTTGTAAAGCATCACTACGGATCAGCATCTGCGTTTGACCGTTACTATCCTGATATTCGCCCAAGCGGGTAATGTTGACGGCTTCTAAATAGCCGTCTTTAATACGATAAACACGGTTAAGGCCATATAAAGCATTAAACGGTACCACCACTACATTGTCTTTTGTGCCCAATGCCAAGGAGAGTTCGAGAAAAGTGCCTAAGGCTAAAGTGTGGTTTCCACCCGTTAATGTAAACAAGCCATCGACGCCCCCGCTGTCTTGTCGTGTTTCTCCAGATAAGCGGGTTAATGCAAACACAAGTGACTTATCCTCAAGCTCGGCAGTCGCTTTGGCATGCTCCCCTTGTAATAAGCCATCTCTAACCTGTTTCAGATAGCGCCCCGGAATTTGGGCACGAACTTCTAAATTATCGAGGTCATAAATCGATAATAAATTATCGCCAACACGCACCCTATCCCCTAAAGATACATTTAGATTAGCAATGCGGCCGTTAAAAGGCGCTTTAATCAGAGAACGGTCGAGATCTAATTGAGCTTGTTCAAGTAAGGCTTTAGCGCGCGTTTGGCGCGCTTTTAAGCCTGCTAAACGTGCGGGGTGTTCGGCAATATCATGTTGCAGACGCTTTAACGTCACCACTTGTCGCTGTTGGTTGGCAATGGCATCATCCAAGGATGAACGTGTCACTAAACGAGATGCATCTAATTTCTGTGCTCGGGTTACCGCCTTTTCTGCCAGCGTCAACAGGGATCTTTCATGGGTTAGTAAGCCTTTATCTCGTTGATAACGTGATTGTTCGCTAACGATAAGGGCGTCGATTTCAGCCAAGTCAGCTTCACGTTGACTGAACAATAAAGCGGCATCACTATTATCTAACGTTAATAAAACATCCCCTGCCTTGACGACATCTCCTTCTAAAACGTTCACTTGTGTAATATCAGCAGATAAAGCTGCATTTAATGTTGCGCGTCTAGGCGTCTCGACACGACCATAGAGTGTAATGATAGGGGCAATTTGTTCGAATTGTACTGAAATCGTATTGACCCGCCATACTTTTTCAGGTCGTTCAACCGTTTGGCGTTCAGGTTTTGAGAGACTTAGGGCGGCAAATATCGCAATCGCGGTCGCTAAAATAACAACGGGTAATAAAACACGCTTTAACAAATGTCTCTCCTAATCACACTCGGGGTTAAATTATGCTGAATTTTTAACAGCGTTGTTATTGCACCATGATTCCATTGAAACGTCCTTATTAATCATCAAACCCTTTGTGACTTAAAACTGTTGGCTGGTGTTAATCTGCAAGGTTTTTGCTAAAGCAATACGATCATCGATACTATTTGGCAACTCGATCATCGCTTCTATCTGATTCAGTCGTGTTAATAAACCACATTGATTAGCAATTTGGATGCTCAGTCCGGGTCGGGCATTCATCTCTAGCATTAACGGGCCAAGGTTACGATCTAAAATGATATCTACTCCGATATAGCCTAAGCCAACCAAGTCATAGCATTGCGCTGTCAGCTTTAGAATCAAGTCCCAATCAGGAATTTGTACATCGGTGATTGGAAACCCGGTGTCAGGGTGTAGTGCAACCGCTTGCTCATGCATTACCCCGCCTAATGTCTTACCGGTATTTAAATCGATGCCAACACCGATGGCGCCTTGATGTAGATTAGCCTTGCCGTCTGATGCATGCGTTGGTAAGCGAAGCATTGCCATCACAGGGACACCTTTGAGTACGATAGTGCGAATATCAGGTACACCTTGATAACTGATATCGGCGAAAACGGGATCAAACTGTACGCGTTGTTCAATTAACGCGGTATCGGGTAAGCCACCCAAGCTATACATACCACTTAAAATATTCGAAATATGGTGCTCTATGCCTTGCTCAGACACGATTTGACCACTACTTTTACGAAAACCGTGCTGGGTTACCCCGATAACGACTAGAATGCCTTCCCCACCACTACCGTGGGCAGGCTTAATCACAAAATCGCCATAGCTTATTAACTTCTTGACTAATTCGGGGATATCTTTTTCTATTTTGACCGTACCGTACAGTTTAGGTACGGCTAAACCAGCATCTTCGGCGAGTCGCTTCGTCTGCAATTTATCATCAACCAAAGGATATTTAGCGCGTGGGTTATATTTAGCAATAAAGTCACCGTTGCGTTTATTCATCCCTAAAATGCCGAGCTTCTCTAAGCGCCGCCATGGCATTTTTGCATCAAATGCTTTGAGCCAGTTTAAGCGGCTTGATTTCTGCTCGAACAATGGGCTCGGATTATCCTGTCGTTGAGAAGTCATAAAGCGTTAGGACTGTTTACGCCAGATTGCTCGAAATCGCCACAACTCGGTCAAACGATAACCGGTATAGCGACCCAACAATAAGGTTAATGCAAGGATAATCAGTAACAGTTCAGGGAACACAAAAATCATGTGATCCAACAGATCATTACTCATCACTAAAAAGCCAATCGAGGCCACGAATAGACTACCAACACCCTGCGTCAGGGCTTCAGAAGGCCCCTTTTCTTCCCAGATTAAGGACATGCGCTCAATCGTCATCGCCAAAATAACCATCGGGAATAATGCCACCGACAGCCCGTGGCTAAAGCCAAGTTTGTGACTAAAAATCGTCATCATCGTCATTAAGATAATCACTATGATCAGCACGGCCGCCAGTCGAGGTACCAACAACAGTTGTAGGTATTCGAGGTAAAACCGAATCGCCAGCCCTAATGCCACTATCACGCTAAACAATACAATGCCCCAGATTAATTCAGTTTCTCGAAATGCCAATGCAATCAAAATTGGCATAAACGTCCCGAAAGTTTTAATGCCTATGACGTTACGGAGCAGTACGATCAGAAAGGCACCTAACGGTACCATCAATAAGATGCGGTACACGTTTTGTGTTTGAATTGGCAAGCTATAGAGTGAAAACTCCATCGCATGAGAATTAAGCTTACGTGCCCGCTGCTCAGCAAGTGAAATAGGTTCCTGAGTATGGCGACTAATGGAAAAGTCGATATCGGCCTGCCTCCCTCCGCTAACCTCGAGTAAGGCCTGGTCGCCGACTTTCCACACCACGGCATTTTCGGGCAATTTGGCTACGCCATTGCTCGGGTTAAAAGACAGCCATTGATTGCCATCATGAACCTGTAACCAAGGCTCTAGCTTGCCATGACGGACGCCATCATGGAGTAATAAGATATCTGCGGTACGAGATGGAATCCGTGCACCCGCTAAGACAACGCGCAATAGTTCAACGCGTGCTTTTTCTGTCTTAATATTACTTAATAAAACTTGCACATTTTCATCGAGGTCTTCAGCGATAAATCGAAGTAAGAGTTCACGGGTAAATGTTTTGATATCGGCAGACTTCTGACGAACCTCATCTAATAACGCCTCAACAATCGTCGCCGTGGCTTCAGAGTAGCCGGGCACTTTTGGGAAATATACGGCTTGATTCTGTTGATGAGCCATATTTAGTTTAGCTTCGGCGGATTGATTGTCATCGCGCGCCAGATGTAACTGATAATAAAGGACTTGTTCGCCACTGGCGCGGCGCACCGCCCACTCTGCGATGCGATTATCATCAACATTTTCAAACGCCAAGCCATATTTTCCCGACACATAGTTTTCATCGGCAATAACAAAGCCTTCGGGTGAATTTGGTAAAGCGAAACGTACCTTTACAGGTCCTTCTTTAGGACGAAAAGCAACACGGGCCTCCACGCTCCAGACCTCAAGTTCCTCACTGGGGAAAAGGGGTAGGCCAAGAGTATTGGCTTTATAAAACATAAGACCAGATGCAAACAGCAGTAAGGCCAGGGCTAACAGTTTGACATGTAGGTCTTTCAAGCCACTTTCTCCTGTTTATTGACGTATGTTGTCAAGAAGTCGTTCACATCGTTGTTGCTCAATAGGCAATGTAAAAGTTGTGGACGAATCTACGATTATACCTTGCTTTAATATTCTTCTCCCTAATAACACCGCATAATTGAACTGACTTCGGTCAACGAGGCTGAATTCACCATGATAAATATGGCCATTTAAACAAAAACTCAGTTCAACGACAGGTCGTACAGCGGGATCATGATGATGCGATTTTATTTTAACATCCCGTTTGATTGGCAGTTCAATTGGTTTGGTAGTAATTTCGTTTTGTTTGCCTTCTGTACTAAAGCGCACCCAAGGTTGACCATCACGCTCAAAACGCTGAAGGTCAAGCGCATGAAGAGAGGATGTCTTCGCGCCAGTATCTAACTTGGCTCTGAGTTTGATTTGCCAAGGTTCTAGCACCACATATTCCAACCAGCCGGCGGTCAGGTGTTTATCCTCAACGTTTATCGTTGCCGATTTAGCCACGGTAACGCCAATGGGCATCATCAACAAAGAGATGACCCAGAATGTCCAAGCTGACTTAATTCCCATCATTTAACCTCAACAATTCTCATATAAACCTAAGACGCCGTAACAATCGCAACACGGACTGCATCTAAGACTAATTGGGCAGAACCTAAAGCCTCAGCCAAAGTCGCTTCCGAAGATTCTAGATGTGCTAATTCTTCGGGTCGAATGGTTTTATTGACTTCAGCTAACCGTCCTAACCTTGCTTGTTCTGGCAACATCGCCGCATGCATATCCGCAATCGCACCCTTAATAATGGCGTCTTGTTGAGATTTTGCAAGTGTTTTAGCTTGTGTTACTAAGCTATTAATCATAGGTCGTGCTCGTTTCACTAGTTCTAGTTTAGTAATTTTTGGAATACGGCCAACATATTGATTAAAGGTCACTTCATCTAATATCGTATTAAAATTATGTCCTTCGTCATCTGTCACGACACGCAAATATGAATGCGATAAAAAGCGACCTACTTGCAGAGCCTTCGGCGCAGGTACACTGATTTTAAATATTGCCTCGAGCAGTAAGGTCCCAGCGGTTAAACCATCGTAAGCTAAAGTACAAAACGCCGTATTACCAAAATCGCTACGGGTTATCATATCAAGACTACCCAATACCATCGGGTGTTCCCAACTTAAAAAAGCCATATCTTCACGATGTAATGCACGATGTCGCTTATAGGTCGCTGTCAGGCCATCTTCGGGCAGGCTTGGAAAGTGACTTTCCAGCATCTCAGCGCCTGGGGTTAAGATTACACTGTCAGCACTATGGCTTTGTTGTTCAACGCCATATTCATCAAAAACCTTTTCCATAAAAGAGGTTAATTCGAGACTTAGACTGCTATCTTCTAAGTCAGCAATTAATTCATTCGCCACCGGCAATTTGCAAGAATTCAATTCTAATAAGCGGTTACGACCTTGTGTTAATGATGTCATTGCCGTGGCAACCAGTTCTTGAGTAAGGGTAATCAAACCAGTTAATAAGGCGGGATCGTGTGCATCACTTAAGCAGCGCGCTAATGCCTGCTCAACGCTTTGGTAAACACTACCTCCAGCCGGGAACACTCGCTCAAAGGCATTTAACCCTTCGTGATACCAGCGTAACAGGACTTCTTGCGCAGAATTTTCATAATAAGGCACATGAATTTGCACATCTTGTTGTTGCCCAATTCGATCCAAACGGCCGATACGTTGTTCTAATAAATCAGGGTTTAAAGGTAAATCAAACAAGATTAAATGGTGCGAAAATTGGAAATTACGTCCTTCACTGCCAATTTCAGAACAAATCAGGACTTGTGCGCCTTCTTCTTCATCAGCAAAATACGCTGCGGCTCTATCGCGGTTAATCAGTGATAATCCTTCATGAAAGACCGAGCTACGCTTGCCATGTTGTAAGCGTAGACATTGTTCTAAATCTTGTGCTGTTTCTGCTTGGGCACAGATAACCAATACCTTTTCTTGCCGGTGTTCAGATAACCAGGTAACCAACCAAGGCACGCGCGAATCCGTATTAAGCCAATCATCGCCTAGCAACTGCTCGGGTTGTAATAGAGCGTCGGGCTCTCCGCCTAAAGCTTGATCATCATATGAACTTGGCGAACTGAGTGCATGCGCATGTAAGTGCCGTTCGGGAAAGCCAGTGACGACATCACGGGTGTTCCTGAATAATAAACGGCCTGTACCGTGCAGGTCTAATAAAGCATCGACAACACTTTGTTTTTCAGTCTCGAAGCTGTCTAGGTCTGCCATGGCCTTAGCCGCATCTTGTCCAAGGTAACTTTCAATCTCTGGCTTTAACGCAGCGACAGCCTCAGCATTGTCACAAGCCAATAAGGCTGATACTAAGGTACTGACAGGCTGGTAGGCGGCTTCTTGGCGCTGAAATTCAGCGAGGTCATAGTAACGTTCAGGGTCGAGTAAACGTAAACGTGCAAAATGACTTTCAATGCCCAATTGCTCCGGTGTTGCGGTTAATAATAAAAGTCCCGCGACTTCACGTGCCAAACCTTCAATACACTGATACTCAATGCTGACTTCTTGCATCGACCATTGCAGATGATGCGCCTCATCCACGATCATCAAATCCCAATCAGCGGCACAAGCTTGGCGATAAATATCTGGATTATCTTGATCAGCGAGCATCGACAGTTGACATAACACGAGCTGTGCACTGTCAAAGGGGTTACCTTCATCGGCTTCTGTAATGGCATCAAAGCGCTCGTAGTCCATAATCGTAAAGTGCAGGTTAAACCGACGCAACAACTCGACTAGCCATTGATGCACAAGACTATCCGGCACGACCACTAATATGCGTTGCGCTCGTCCAGTTAACAATTGTTGATGGGCAATTAAGCCGGCCTCAATGGTTTTGCCTAAACCAACTTCGTCGGCCAATAAGACCCGCGGTGCAAAGCGTTGTGCCACCTGATGTGCAATATAAATTTGATGCGGCAATAATTGTACGCGAGGGCCCATCAAACCAAAAACCGAAGACTGCTCTAAACGGTATTGGTGCGCTAATGCTTCGGTGCGTAATTCGAACTGACGATTTTTATCAATTTGGCCAGCAAATAAGCGGTCTTGTGGCTGACTAAATTGCACATGGCTACTTAAATCAAGCTCATGAATACTAATTTCTTGGCCGGCTTCATCGGTGCCATGGTAAATAATACAATGATTTAATTCGTGCAATGCCGTAATGGTGACGCTGACATTATCTTGTGTCTTTACCGCATCCCCTACGGGATAAATAACACGACTTAGTGGCGCGTTATCAGCCGCATAAGTCCGCTCTTCATTGGCCGCTGGAAAACTGATAACAACACGCCGTCCACTATTTTCTTTAACAATTCCTAACCCTAACTCTGCTTCGCTATTACTAATCCAGCGTTGCCCAATGGCAAATGTTGACTCTGACAAGTGACTACCTCAAAACTAACGGATTTTACGGGCACGAACACTGCGCCCTTTTACTTTACCTTGCGCCAAATAATTCATGGCTTGTCGTAATGCTGTCCGTTCTACGGCAACATAACTCGACAGTTCAAATATATCTATTTTACCAATTTGCGACCCCATTAAACCGGCTTCGCCTGTTAATGCACCCAAAATATCGCCTGGGCGGAGTTTATTTTTTCGCCCTGCATCGAGTTGGATTGTCACCATTTGAGGTTGCAAGCTGAAATTGGCATCACGATTTAATGACGCAGGATGGTCAATAATGCTTGGTTTTTTTTGATAATCAGCAACAGCTTTAACGCGGACCTGTTCTGATTCAGTAAATAAACTCAATGCAATACCTTTTTCACCCGCCCGGCCTGTACGTCCAATCCGATGCACATAAATCTCCGGATCACGGGGTAACTCATAATTAATGACCGCCTGTAGTGCTTTGATATCTAAACCTCGAGCGGCCACATCGGTGGCCACCAGTACCGAGCAGCTATTATTGGCAAACCGCACAAGGACTTGATCGCGCTCACGTTGCTCTAAATCACCATGAATGGCCAAAGCCTCTATCTCATGATCGCGCAACCAAACAGCCACTTCGTCGCATTGCTTTTTGGTATGACAAAACACTACCGTTGATTCCGGTTGATAATGTTCAAATAAGGCTAATAGCGTATTATTGCGTTCATGTTTATTGATTTCATAAAACAACTGTTCAATCACGCTCGCTTGATGGTCTGATTCCACTGTCACCATCAACGGAGTTTGTTGAAAACGACGACTGATTTGTTGGATTGTGTCTGGGTAAGTGGCAGAAAACAATAAGGTTTGGCGCGACGAGGGCGTTTGCTCAATAATGTCTTGCATCACATCAATAAAGCCCATATCTAACATCCGATCGGCTTCGTCCAACACTAATGTGGTTAAACCATCTAACTTTAAAGTCGACTTGCGTAAATGATCTTGTATCCGCCCAGGCGTGCCGACGACGATATGCGCACCATGTTCTAACGAACCAACCTGCGGCCCGAGAGGTTTACCCCCACACAACACCACCAGTTTGATATTAGATGTGGCGCGCGCCAAGCGACGAATTTCTTTACCTACTTGGTCAGCCAACTCACGGGTCGGGCACAAGACCAAAGCTTGCACACCAAAAAAGCGAGGGTTGATTTTATTGAGTAAGCCCAAGCCAAAAGCCGCGGTCTTGCCGCTGCCGGTCTTGGCTTTCGCAATCACATCCTTGCCCTGCAAAATGGCCGGTAAGCTTTGCGCTTGGATCGGCGTCATGGTGTGATATCCCAAAGACGTTAAGTTAGTCAGTTGCGCTTTAGATAATGAAAGAGATGAAAAAGCCGCCTGAGCCATAAAATATGATCACTGTCGAAAAAAAACAGTGATCATACCAGAGCACACAATCAGTTTTAATTTAATTGTCTACAGAAAGTCCAGCTGCTTGCCATTCTTTGAGGCCGCCTTTGAATATATAAACATCTGTCACCCCAACGCTGTCCAAGAACTGTACCACTGGCATGGGGATTAAGCCCTTCATAGGAATCAAAATAACAGGTTTTGAACTATCTTTTAAACTTGCAGTGCCATCAATAAATGTAATCCCCGGCATATTGATAGCACCTGGAATATGGCCTTTTTCATAGGTTCGTTTTTCAGCTAGGTCGATAAGCAACGCTTGTTGTTGCTCAATCAAATCTAAGACTTGTTCGGCTTTAATCTCAACGGTGCTGCCACCAAAACTTTTGTCTAGTCGTTTAACCGCAAAAATAATAATCAACCCTATTAAAAGCAGCACTGCCCACCAATAATGAGCAACTAGCTCAGAAAAATTCTCCATCTTAATCCTTTGTCTAATAAGTATTTTTTCAACCGAGCCAAACCTTGAATATAACGTCTATTGAGTTGGGTGTGTATATTGGCCATTTAGATTGTTGGGTTAGATCTTTCGCATTAATTAACAGACAAGTTGATTCGGCCGTCATTTCTGTTTTGGTTGTCAGCTATGGTTTGGCCATAGCGTCACTTTCATTATCCAGTACAACTCAGATTGTAAAATGAGATTCAAAAATGCGCTTCAAAATTATAAACTAACCTAATGACAACCCCTTTACAAACTCTTTATAAGCAGACCTCAGCTGAATTTGAAATTAAGAAATCACGTTTTATAGGCGCTATTTACCCGTGCGCAACTCAACAACAAGCAGTACAACACTTAAATCAACTCGCTAACCAACACCCTAATGCCAGTCACCTTGCTTTCGCCTGGCGTATTCGCCAGCCTGACGGTTTCATCATTGAACGATGCCATGATGCCGGTGAACCGTCGGGGACGGCAGGTCGCCCTATTCTCGCTCCACTTGAAGGCGAAAATATTATTAATGCAGTGGTCGGTGTTATTCGCTACTTTGGCGGCGTAAAACTCGGTACAGGCGGCTTGACCCGAGCTTATGGCAATGCGGCTAAAATGGCGATAGCACAAGCCGTGTTTCAACCTTGGGTTGAAATGACCGAGTTTGAGTTGGACGTGGACTATAGCGAATTGCAAAGATTAGAATACCAAATCAACAAATGTCAGGGTCAGATTATTGACCAGCAGTTTAGTGACCAGGTGAAAGTGCGAATATTATTGCCGTTAGCTGAAAAGCAGGCCTTGATGCAGCAGTTTGTTGCTTACTAAATAAACTCGATAGCAAAGCCGACATTATCTTCTAAGCGTACCACTTTCGCATCCAGAATAGGCGCACCTTCGAACTCTAACGTCTGAACTCTAACCCGTTGTTGTAACTTAATAAATCGAGTGTCTGAGCAAAATAGATACAAACCTGACTCTGAAAAATCACGCATTTCAAAAGTATAGACTTCGGTTTCAGCACTGACCTGTATATTGGCTTGATGCTTTATACGCTCATGTTTGCGTAGATCCTGCTTCGCCATCTTTGGCGCATTTTTGCGGTAATCGTTTGCAGTCATTAAAAGCTACCTTTTATTTTAATAAATCAATAAAAATACTGATTACAATGGCTTACCTTTACAACGTCTAGTCGATTATAAACATAAACACCTAACTTGACTACCTTTGTGAATCAACGAATTTCAATCAGGCGGACAGGAGTGCCTAAAAAGCGATTAGGCTCGTAATTAAACCAATCCCCCCCCCAAACACCCCACCCCAAACGACCAACCAGCCTAGATGTTGACGTATCATCGTTTGAATAATGTCTTTGACCATGTGAGGCGTAAGTTCATTTAAGCGAGCTGTGACAATATGCTCAACTTGTAGAAATAACTCTTCGCTGACCGGTGCACTACTTAATTTTGTTTTGACACTGTGTTGAAATGAAGGACTATGGGCCACGTCATTTAATGCTACTTTCATTTTGGTGATAAAGGGCTCTTTTAATGGCGTGATTGCGGCTTCCCCGCCGACCATGGCTAACATACCGCCAAACGATGAATTCATAATGGTGTCAACCAAGCCGGCAAATGTTGGAGATAAATCCGTTTCGTTAATCACTTGCGAAAAATCCAGCGTATGATGATCATCTTCTGTCACCATCTCTGTGAAAAAACGGTCCAAGTTTTCTTGGCTAAAAAACTGTTCCATGACCAACGCATGAATACCCGCTTTAAAATCTTCAAAACGGGCACTGATAACACCTGACCCGTAGAGGCCAGGTACTTTCTCAAACAGCATATGTACAGCAAGCCAATTGGTCACACCGCCGGCGAGTGCAAACAAGCCCGTGGTGATCAATACCTCTTTTAACTGTCCTTCAGATGCTGTTCCTGCCACTATTAAACTGGCAGCAACAACGTTGGTGATAATGCTCTTATTCATTTGTCCACTTAGTTAATGCATCAATCACAGCTTTTGCTTGATCTTTACTTGAAATATTAAATTTTGAACGCTGAGTATATTCACCATTACGTTTTTGGTAACGGCGGATGGTATATTTATCAGGACCAAACTCTCCTTTTTTACGATCAAGATCTTGGTAACGGAACATCAGGGTTGCCCATGCGCCTTTAGTCAATACGACTTTATCAAGTTCTTTAACGGTCATTTCTTCGCCTTCCATGTATTCGACCGTGAGTTCATCTACTGTTTCTGCCATTTTAAATCCTTAGTTTAAATTGAATAATTATAAAATTGTGTCATGACCCGGCAAAGTTGATAAGCATCTCGGCTACCGGCCAATTCTCTGATCGAATGCATTGCATAACTCGGTAAACCGACATCAAGCGTTCTGACGCCCAAGCTGCCAGCCGTAATCGGACCAATCGTACTTCCACAGCTCATATCACTACGCACGACGAAATCTTGCACTGGCACCGCAACTTGCTGACAAAGTCGACGAAAAATAGCACTGGTTTCGCTATTCGTCGCATAACGTTGATTTGCATTGCTTTTAATGACGGGCCCTTGATTGAGTTTTGGGCCATGTTCTGCATCATGTTTCTCTGCGAAGTTGGGGTGAATGGCATGGGCATTATCGACCGAAATCATGAGTGACCGTTGAATCGCGCGATGGTAATGCTCATTATCTTGGCATAAGCGCAGTAACACGGATTCTAAAAATGGCCCTTGAGCCCCCGAGCTTGATTGACTGCCGACTTCTTCGTGGTCACTACAGACCAAGATATTGGCTTGGTCTAGGCCACTATTGATGATGGCTTCTAAGCCGACAAAACAGCTTAATAAGTTATCCAAACGCGCGCTACTGATGAAGTCGTCATGTAAGCCCGTTACTGCAGCGCCTTGGGTATCATAAAAGCAAATTTCATAATCTAATACAGTGTGGATCTCAAGATCGGAGCTTTGTATTGAGAGTTGTTGCTGCAATAGGGTTCTAAAATCAGTAGTGTCATCCGCTACACCATGCATCAAAATAGGCGGTAATTGTTCTTGTGCATTGACCGTTTTATTACTGTTCGCTTCTCGATCAAGGTGAATGGCTAAGCTCGGGATGGTGGCGATGGCTTTTTTAAAGTCAACCAAGGTGTGTTGTAGAGTGTGATTGTTATCGAGGTAACTCACGCGCCCAGCCATGGATAGGTCACGATCGAACCATGGATTTAATAACGCCCCACCATAGACCTCGACGGCCAACTGATATAAACCTTGTTCTACTTTCTCTGGATTAGGCTTCACTTTCAAACAGGGACTATCGGTATGGGCCCCCATCATTTTAAAGCCCGTTTCAGCCAAATCGGTTTCGGGTAAGGTCAATGCGATAATTGAGGATGCGTTACGCGTCACGAAATAACGCCCCGGCGCCAGGTCGCGCCAGCTGTCCCGTTCGTCCAAGCGTGTAAAACCCTCCGACTCAAGCTTCGACGCCATTGTCATCACTGCGTGGAAAGGTGTCGGCGAGGCATCTAAAAACTCACACAATGCGTGATTAAAAGCCGATGTTTTATCTTTGTCCGTCATCATAACGTGTGTTGTATGCCTAAAAAGTGCTAATGATACCGAAAATCAGCGACTTTATTCATCATTATCGTCGACTTTCTTTCGTCTTATCCTTCGTGCTAAGCCACCATGTATCCGACATCGATCTGCTAAGCAACCGCGATCCCAGCCTTCTGGTGGACGGATGGCCACGGAGTTTTTGCAGCGTTTGCCATTATTCAATGGTGCGCCACATTCTGGTCGGTATCGTTTTATTTTTTCCCAACCTTCTAATATCTGGGTCGCACGGCGAATGGTTTTCGCTTGTTTGGGCGTTGGGGATAACGCGTCATACGGTGATGTCTCTTGATCGCTGTTACGCCACCAGTATCGTACGACAGGTAATGGCAAGCCAAATCGTCGGGCCAAATCGTCGGGTTTTCGAAAAACTTCTAACGTCATTAAAGCGAGTGCCGCTTTTTCTAAGCTGGCTGTGAAAACTTTACTTTCTTCAGGCTTCATCTACAGCGACTTTTATCGCATCACGCAATAAAATAATTTCATCGGTTAAATCGGTCACGTCAGACAAAGGTTTGGCAATGTCTCTCACCGATACGCCTGCTTTAACGACACTGTCAGGATCATGGGTGATGAGCGGGTGCCAACGGGGTAACGTTTCCCCTTCCGCTAATAGGCGATAGGCGCAGGTCGGTGGCAACCAGTCAAAATATTGCGCTTGTTCGACACTCAGCTGCACACAGTTGGGCATCCGTTGTTGGCGGTGCTGATAATCTTTACATCGACATGCTGCAATATCTAATAATTCGCAGGCGGCACGGGTGTAATAGACTTCACCGTCATCAGCATCTTCGAGTTTGTGCAAACAACATCGGCCACAACCATCACATAAACTTTCCCATTCTTCGTGATTCATTTGACTTAGGCGTTTATGTTCCCAGAACGCCCCAGATGTTTTATCCTGCTCAGTCATGACAGTCTCATCAGATTTATCAAAAATTATTTTACCTTTTGTCGAACAGTTTAAAGGACGCCAGCAGTTGTTCGCTGGAGACACCGCTAAGACGGCATGTCGAGCCGTGCACGATAACAGATCACGCATTTTGACGACACCATTCACGCTCAGTCAACTGGATACCATGCCGTTGATAGACGTGGCTGTAGTCAGCGATCTTATTGAAAGCTTACCACAACAACAAGCGATTCAATGGCTCAGTAAACTGCGCAATCAATACGCTCAACATATCTTAATGATTGTCAATGAACCTGAAATCGAATCACAGCCTTGGGCTCTCACCGATTTTTTAGCGCTCGGCTTAAAACGGCGTGGCTATGTAGCAGACTTCACCTTGTATACTTATGAGATAGAAAGTTACCAATTCAAGAAGGATTGGCTAAATAGTCGTTATTGGGCTAACCCAGAAAATTTTGATAAATACCGTTGGTGAATGTGCACATTGCGCCCGCTTTGGAAATCTGAATAAACGTTATATCATCCATCAGACAATCTCATTGCAGGTCGAAACGGGGAAAAACTGGCCTTGTCATCGTTTTGCCACATAAATAATTCATTATAGGTAAGTTATGACTACTGAAGATAACACAGCGCAAACGGTTGACCTCACCAACCCCGACCTCTACCTCAATAGGGATTTAAGCCTATTAGAATTCAATTGGCGCGTATTACAGCAAGCATTGGATAAATCCGTACCGTTATTAGAACGGCTTAACTATATGTGTATTTCCAGTACAAATTTAGACGAGTTTTTTGAAGTCCGTGTTGCAGGGTTAATCCAACAAATCGAGATTAGCGATCTCTATATCGAAGCCGACCAAGTCACACCTCAAGAGGCATTGAAACTCATCAAGGCGCGTGCCCATGAGATTGTGGAAGAACAATACCAAGTATTCAATGATGTTTTATTGCCTGAACTTGAACAAGAAGGAATTCAAGTTTTGTCACGTGCGAAATGGACGCCAGAGCAAACTCAATGGTTACATACTTATTTCCTGGAAGAAATTGCACCGATTCTGAGCCCGATGGGATTAGATTCTGCCCACCCCTTCCCTCGTCTATTAAATAAAAGTTTAAATTTTATCGTGTCGTTGATCGGCAAAGATGCCTTTGGACGTAACCGCGGTTTTGCGATTCTCCAAGCGCCAAGGGCTTTACCAAGAATCATCGAATTACCCAAAGAAGATGATAAAACAGAAACGCACCGCTTTGCCTTCTTATCATCGATTATCCATGCCTTTGCTGAAGACTTGTTTTATGGCATGAAAGTCAAAGGCTGTTATCAGTTCCGCGTCACACGTAACAGTGATCTTGCAATCGATACAGAAGAAACCAGCGACTTATTGTCTGCCATTTCTGATGAATTAACACACCGTAATTATGGTGACGAAGTCCGTCTCGAAATTGCCCACAATTGTCCGGCCTTAATGGTCGATTTTCTGCGTGTGCAGTGTGGTATGGAAGAAGATAATGTCTACCTAGTACAGGGGCCGGTTAACTTAAGCCGTATTCAGGCAATTTATCGCCTTATCGATCGCCCTGAATTAAAGTTCAAACCTTTCACCCAAGGTTTACCAGGCGCCCTGTCGTCAAATGCTGATATTTTCACGGTCATTCGTAAGCAGGATGTCTTACTGCACCACCCATATCAATCTTTTAACCCTGTTATAGACTTACTCAAACAAGCCGCCACCGATTCGACTGTTTTGGCGATTAAACAAACCCTTTATAGGACAGGCGCCAAATCACCGATTGTCGATGCTTTAGTCGCAGCTTCCAAAGCGGGTAAAGAAGTCACAGTTGTGATTGAACTACGCGCGCGTTTTGATGAGGCTGAGAATGTGGGCTTAGCCTCTCGATTACAACAAGCAGCTGTTCATGTGGTTTATGGCATTGTTGGCTATAAAACGCATGCCAAAATGTTGTTAATCCTACGCCGCGAAAACAATAAACTCCGCCAATATGTACATCTAGGCACGGGAAATTATCACCCTAGTACTTCTCGGATCTACACCGACTACGGTTTACTGACTTCAGACAAACAAATTACCGAAGATGTCAGTCACCTTTTTGTTCAGCTAACAAGTTTAGGTAAAGTACCAAAAACAAATAAACTATTGCAGGCACCTTTTACCTTAATGGATGGCTTATTAAGCCGAATTGATAGAGAAATCGCCAATGCGCAAGCAGGAAAAGCGGGCCATATCATTATCAAAGTGAATTCGCTGGTTGAGCCCACAATGATTGCCGCGTTTTATCGGGCCTCAATGGCAGGCGTCAAGGTTGACCTCATTATTCGCGGCATCTGTTGTCTCAAACCGGGTATTTCAGGTTTATCTGACAACATCCACGTCCGGAGTGTTATCGGACGTTTCTTAGAGCATACGCGCATCTATTATTTCGAGAATGATGGTGACCATGAAGTCTGGGCAGCCAGTGCTGACTTGATGAAACGAAATTTATTACGTCGTGTAGAAGCGTGTTTCCCGATCCAGTCTAAACAACTCAAACAGCAAATTATCGACGATTTGAAAATATACTTATCTGACAATGTTCAAGCATGGAATCTTGCGCCTGATGGCCGTTATCAGCGTATAAAGCCTAATAAAGAAGCACTAGAAATTTGCGCGCAATCAACCCTGTTAAAGCAAATGGCCAAAACATACTAGCTAGCAAGATTTAATACATTATGGAAACTATCGCTTTTTTCAATCTAAAAGGCGGCGTAGGTAAAACAACATCAGCCGTCAATATTGCTTGGCATGCCGCCAATGAAGGCATTCCAACGCTGCTATGGGATCTAGACCCTCAAGGAGCGTCAACATGGTTGTTTCGCGCTAAAGTCAAAGCCGGCTCGGGACTCAAGCGCTATTTAAGTGGTAAAACCCCGATTGGCAAGCGGATACAAGCGACCGAGTACACCAATTTAGATATTATCCCTACACATTTTTCGCATCGCCACATTGAACATTTATTGGCCAAACAAAGTGAACAAGGACGACACCACATTATCCACGAGTTGATGAAGCCATTGGGCGAGAAATACGCTTTGTTGATTCTAGATTGTCCACCAAGTTTTTCATTGCTGTCAGAACAAATATTCGAAACAGCAGATGCCATATTTTTACCCATCATTCCAAGTCATTTATCACTCCGAACATTTGAACAAATCCGTGATTTTTTTAAAGAAAACAAGCTTAAACCTAAACGGCTACATGGTTTTTTCACCATGGTCGATAGGCGTAGAACCCTGCATAAAACCATCTTGGCACACCCACCCCGTCATTTGAAAAATAATTTGATAAGCGCTATTCCCTACGCGGCAGCGATTGAACAAATGGGCGTATATCGCGCACCACTTCCAGCCTTTAACCCTGATTCTGATGTCAGCCTCGCTTATGCTCAGTTGTGGGTGGACATTAAGGCGACTTTAAAAGACTTTAAAGCAAGCTAACTTTGCACCTGTTCAATTAACCAACAAGCATGAATTTTGTCATTGCGCTTAAAGTCCAAAGGCA
The DNA here is from genome assembly GCA_024685995.1 of Piscirickettsiaceae bacterium. Lineage (GTDB taxonomy): Bacteria > Pseudomonadota > Gammaproteobacteria > Nitrosococcales > Methylophagaceae. The sequence goes on from JAIBDY010000001.1 coordinate 40,022, forward strand.
AGGTCTCATGACTGACATCTTGCATGTTCAGGGTTTCCGACAGCATCATATCCATTTTAAAGTCACGACGATTTGTCGAAAACACCAACTTCCCATCGTCGGTTAGCAGTGCTGCCGCTAAGGTAATCAAGGAGGCATGATCCCGCTGAATATCAAATACGCCATCCATTCGACTAGAATTCGAAAAGGTGGGAGGATCTAGAAAAATCAAGCCGAAACGCTGCTGTTCTTGTTGCGCCGCTTGCAGCCATTCTAAGCAATTCGCTCGGATAAACCGATGCTGTTCACCTACAAACCCATTCAGCGCTAAGTTATCTTGTGCCCATGCTAAGTAGGTATTCGACATATCAACCGTTGTTGTTGACGCTGCTTGCCCCATGGCGGCATAGACTGTTGCAGATCCGGTATAAGCAAATAAGTTCAGGAAATCTTGTCCTGCCGCGAGTGTGGCAATTTTTTGTCTCGTAATCCGATGGTCCAGAAACAAACCGGTATCTAAATAATCCGTTAAGTTAACCCAGAATGCCAAGCCCGACTCCATCACTTTTAAGCGTTGTTTTTGGGATGCTTGTGCTTCGTATTGCTGTCGCCCCCGTTGTTTCTGGCGTAACTTCAATACCACTTGCGCAGCTGGGATATTCAGAATAGTCGGGATTAAGTGCATGACATCATTGAGCCTTTGTAAGGCTTTGTCAGGATCAATGTTTTTCGGTGCCGCATATTCTTGTACGTGGACATGATCACCATACATATCAATCGCCACTGCATAATCTGGTAAATCAGCATCATAAACACGGTAGCATTCAATATCATTTTTCTTCGCCCATTTCGCCATATGTTTGACGTTTTTCTTAAAGCGATTGGCAAACATTTCACCATGTTCAGAAACGATGTAGCCCGCTTGATGCGTGAATTCTGGCACGATGGGTTCGGCTACAGGCGCATGCCGTTCTTGAGACTGCGCTGACAACGGCCTAACTGCGCGATAATGTAAGACTTGACATGCAATAGGGCCATTATCAAAGGGTTGGCTATCAAACAGGGTTAGGCCCGTATATTTACCCAGCTCCGCATTGTCGGTAATCAATGTTGTTCGCCAAGCGGGTAATGATTCACTGACAATATTGCCGAGGCTTCCATATAAATGATGAAGCTCAGCGACAGTACCCATCCGCTCACCATACGGTGGGTTGCACACAATTAAGCCTGTTGCCGGTAACTGTTTGGCTTGTGATGGCCAGTCTAATAAATTACGTTGTTCAACTAAGATCCTATCGGCCAAGCCCGCTTCAGCGATATTGTCTTGTGCAGCTTTCACTGCTGAGGGATCAGCGTCACCGCCGCGTAACTTAGGTAGCCTCGCCAAACCGCTATGACGGCGGCGTTCTGCTTCGGCTTTCAGTTGTTTCCAAACGGCTTTGTCATGTTGTTTCCAATACAAAAAGCCAAAATAATCTCGATGACCGCCGGGTGCGATATCCGCCGCGATCATCGCCGCTTCAATTAAAAAGGTACCCGAACCACACATTGGATCTAATAAACCCCAGCCTTGTCTCGCCAACTGCGCCCAATTCGCCGACATCAAAATAGCCGCAGCCAAATGTTCTTTTAGCGGTGCAGCCGTTGAGGACACGCGATAACCTCGTTTATGCAAACTCTCCCCTGACAGGTCAATACTGACCGTCGCTTGATTATGTTTAACGTAGACATTGATTCTTAAATCCGGCTGATGAAGATCAACCGATGGCCTCAAGCCACTTTGGTCACGGAAGCGGTCAACGATGGCATCTTTGACACGTTGCGCACCATACTGCGTATGGTGAATTTTAGAGCGGAAGCTATTAAAGTCAACGGCAATAGTACTGCCTTCAGCATCGATATGGTCTTCCCAAGCTAGCGCGGCAATACCGGCGTACAAGGCATCGGTGGTCTCGGCGTTGAATTGTGCGATAGGTAACAATACCCGTATCGCGACTCTGGACCACAAACAGACACGATAGGCATCTTCCAAGCTGCCGGTAAAGCGAATATTCCCTTGTTCTTGTTTGGTATCTTTAATAGCCATTTCGGCCAACTCTTTAGCGAGTAACGGTAGCATGCCGCGAGCAGCGGTGACGGTAAACTTATGTGGGGTCATGAGTGGCTTCCTGTATAATCGGTTTATTTTAATACAGGTACACCCTCACATGGCAGTTAATGATAAGCAAAGGCGTTATTTACGCGGTTTAGCCCACGACCTAAAACCTGTCGTACTGGTCGGCAATAAAGGTTTAACGGAGTCCGTTTTAGCTGAAATCGATAACGCACTTGATCATCATGAACTCATCAAAGTCAAAGTCAGCGGCGCAGAAAAAGCCCAACGACTCGATATGATCAATACTATCGCCTCTACAACCAAGGCGGAGCTCATTATGACAATCGGTCATGTTGCCGCTTTGTATCGACCCGCTAAACAACCCATGATCCAACTGCCTAGATAGACTTGAATAGCCTTAAATAGATCTTTTAGAATAGTTCACCGCACAACGGGGAACTAAACCAAATCTACCGCCGTCCATTATCAATAGCCAGATAAGAATAAAGGTCTATCGGGTTTGCTTAATTCAGGAGAATAGAATGAAATTAGCTGTAGTATTGACCAGCTTATTTATGGCATCTACGGCCATTGCATTTGAACAACTAGAGCTCGAAAAGTTATTGGACAGTCACCAATGTCTTCGCTGTGATCTCAGCCATAGTGATTTAAGTCATCATCAGTTAAGCCAAGCAGATTTTACCGGTGCAAACCTGTCGCGGGCGACATTACAAAAAGCCACTTTAACGGGAGCTTGGTTCGCCCATGCTAAGTTACATGAGGCCAATCTTGAAAGCGCTGACCTGTCCAAAGCCATTTTAGATTACGCGTCATTTAACAGCGCTAATTTGCGTCATGCCAATTTAGCAAAAGCGCAGTTAATTTTCACAGACTTCACCAATGCTGATCTGACCGGTGCTAAGCTAGAAGGGAGTCATCAGCGTGGTGTGGTGTTTTGTCAAACCATCATGCCTAATGGTCAGCTCAATAATAGCAACTGTTAAAGCGAATCTTCATCAGCAGACATCACCGGTTTTTCCGTCCATACTAACGCGCTTATCAACACCCAAAGACGCCTGATCACCCATCGTGAAAAATAGCCTTATACAACTTGAAAAGATGATCGGCGATGCGATGTTGGTCGACCAGTTCCCACTACGTAAAAGCATTCAGAATTTACGTAAAAATTCTAATGCATCTCTCAAACAGTTTGCAACGATAGAGAACAGACTGAAAGCATCTATTGAACGCTGTCATTATCGACAACAACAACTGCCGAAACCCATTTTCAATAGCGAGCTACCGGTTATCGAGCGGCGTGATGAAATTGCCAAGGCAATTGCAGACAATCAAGTGATTATTCTGAGTGGAGAAACCGGCTCAGGTAAAACGACACAATTACCTAAAATCTGTTTAGCGCTCGGCCGAGGCGTGAAAGGCTTGATTGGTCATACGCAGCCACGACGCATAGCAGCACGTACTGTCGCGACTCGTATTGCGGAAGAACTCAATAGTGAATTGGGCGATATCGTGGGCTATAAAGTCCGTTTTCATGACCAAGTGAAGGCCGATAAAAGCTATATTAAACTCATGACCGATGGGATTTTATTGGCAGAAACACAAAACGATAAGTTTCTGAATCAATATGACACTCTGATTATCGATGAAGCGCATGAACGTAGCCTCAACATTGATTTTCTACTCGGTTATTTAAAGCAATTATTGTCAAAACGTCCCGATTTAAAAGTCATTATCACCTCCGCTACCATCGACACCGATCGCTTTTCTAGCCATTTCAACCATGCCCCAGTAATCGAAGTCAGCGGAAGGACCTATCCTGTCGAGGTGCGTTACCGCCCCCCGATCGGCGCGGATGAAGAACAACGTGATTACGACATGGTAAGGGGTATTGTCGAAGCCACGGATGAATTATGTCGAGAAGGACACGGCGATATCCTCGTCTTTTTGTCGGGCGAACGAGATATTCGTGATGTCTCAGAAGCATTACGAAAACATCACCCGCCACAAACTGAAGTGCTTCCCCTGTTCGCGAGACAATCTGCCGCCGAACAAAACCGAGTATTTAAAACCGGGGGGCAACGCCGAATCGTTTTAGCCACCAATGTCGCTGAAACCTCTTTAACCGTGCCCGGCATTCGTTATGTTGTAGACCCGGGTTATGCACGTATTAGCCGATATAGCGTCCGTAATAAAGTACAAAGATTACCGATAGAGAAGATTTCACAATCGAGCGCCAACCAACGGTCGGGTCGTTGTGGCCGTGTCGCGGCGGGTGTTGCCATACGCCTATTTGATGAAGATGACTTTAATAGTCGGCCGGCGTTTACCGACCCAGAAGTCCTACGCACCAACTTAGCGTCTGTTATTTTACAAATGGCGGCACTGCGCTTGGGCGACCCAGCGCAGTTTCCTTTTATTAACCCCCCGCCACAAAAAGTCATTAATGACGGTTTTAGATTATTAGAAGAACTCGGGGCGGTGAATAAACAACATCGTCTCACTGGTATTGGCCAACAACTGGCCAAACTGCCAATCGATCCACGTATTGCCCGTATGATCTTGTCGGCGGATAAGAACAGCTGTCTCACCGAAGTATTGGTTATTGCCAGTGCCTTGAGTATTCAAGACCCTCGCGAACGCCCGATGGATAAGCAACAAGCCGCAGATCAAGCACACAGTCAATTCAAGGATGAACGCTCTGATTTCCTAGCATACCTAAAACTATGGGCCCATTACCACGATAAAAAAAAGCATCTCAGCCAAAATAAATTACGTAAATATTGCAAGGAAAATTTCTTGTCATTCTTACGACTGCGAGAATGGCACGATATTCATCAACAATTGCATATCCAAGTGTCGCAGATGGGCTTTAAACCCAATTCACAAGTCGCTGATTACCAGTCTATCCATCAGGCTTTATTGTCAGGTTTACTCAGTAATATTGCCGTAAAGACCGATAAGTCGGAGTATACCGGTACCCGGAATCTAAAACTTCATGTTTTCCCTGGGTCGGCTTTACATAAAAAAAGTCCTAAATGGATCATGGCTGCTGAGCTTGTTGAAACCGGCCGTTTATATGCCCGCATTGTCGCGAAAATCGAACCGGAATGGATAGAAGCGATTGCAGGCAACTTAGTGAAGAAACAGTATAGCGACCCGCATTGGGAGAAGAAGCCGGCGCAGGTCGTGGCTTTCGAACAAGTCTCACTCTACAGCCTCCCCATCGTCCCAAGACGCCGTGTTCATTTCGGGACGATTGACCCCTCATTATCCAATGAAATATTCATTCGTGACGCCTTAGTACAGGGTGATTGGCATTGTCGCGCCCCCTTCTTTAAACACAATCTAGCATTAATACAAAGCATCGAGTTACTCGAACAAAAAGCACGAAGACGAGATGTTTTAGTCGATGATGACGTACTGTTCGAGTTTTACAAGCAAAAAATACCTAACCATATAGTCAATGGCGCTGGCTTCGAGAAGTGGCGAAAACAAGCCGAAAAAGAACATGACAAGCTATTATTCTTAAGCCGTGAAGAATTGATGCAACATCAAGCCGAACATATCACCGCAGATAGTTTTCCAGATCAGGTCTTAGTCAACCGCGTACCATTGAGTTTAGAATATCACTTTGAACCGGGTAAAACACAAGATGGCATCACCCAAACCATCCCTTTATCCTTATTAAATCAAACCAACCCAGAACGCTATCAATGGCTGGTGCCAGGCCTATTACGTGACAAAGTGATTTTTTTAATCAAAAGCCTACCCAAATCACAACGCCGACATTTTATTCCTGTGCCTACTTATGCCGATAATTGCTTAAAGAATATGTCGCCAGAAGACGGTGATTTATTAACGGCGTTATCTCGGCAATTGCATCGGTTAAGCGGTATCGAAATAATGCATGCCGACTGGCAGTTAGATGAACTGCCCAATTATTTACAGATGAATTTCAAACTGGTTGATGAACATGGCACCTTACTAGAACAAAGCCGCGATTTAGCTGAATTGAAACAACGTTGGACACAACAAGCTGCAGCGAGTTTTCAAGCTATTCCTGATAGTGAATTTGAGCAACAAGGGCTGACCAGTTGGTCTTTTGGTCAATTACCTAGCCAGATTACCTTGCAGCAAAATCAACTCGACATCACGGCGTACCCCGCCTTAATCGATCGAGAACAACATGTTGATCTCACCTTATTGGACACCGCAAAACAAGCGCAAATGCAAACACATTTAGGGCTAAGAAGACTCTTCATGCTAGCGCAAGCCGATAGTATCAAATACCTGCATAAGAACTTACCTAATATCCAACAAATGTGCTTGCATTATGTCAGCGTCCCTGAAAACTTATTTAACGAACAAGCACGGCAGCAAACGCCGTGTGAACAACTCAAAACAGACCTGATCTATATAGCGTTTGATCGGTGTTTTCTCAATGAGCAACCCCCGATTACGAATCAAGTCGAATTTGAACAACGACTGCAGCAAAAACGTAGCGAACTGGTTGAAATAGCCAATAAACTCGCACAACAAGTGGCCAAGCCTTTGGCTGAATATCACCTTATCGCTAAGCGCTTAAATTCTAAACTCCCACTCACAGCAATTCATGCTGTTAAAGACATTCAGTCTCAATTATCACATTTAATCTATCAGGGCTTTGCTCACCATACCCCCGATGATGCTATCAGGCGACTGCCTTTTTATTGCCAAGCGATTGGGCAACGTTTAGATAAGCTAGTTAGTGACCCAACGCGAGATACCCAATGGATGAATGCGGTTAAACCACATTGGCAACGTTATCTTTCACAGGCCAATAAACAACCTACAGAAGCATTACAACAATACCGTTGGATGATTGAAGAGTTCAGAATATCGTTATTTGCACAAGGTATAAAGACTGCCTACCCTATCTCGGCTAAGCGTTTAGACAAGCAATGGACACTGTGTCAATAGATTAAAAATACCGCATCATAGCGGCCACATCTTTAACCTCAATAAGCCGCCCTCCCGGTCAACATCATCTCTCTAAGAATATTCTCAAAACGACCTCATATTCAGCACTGATTCAGCTAAGCCGCTTTACACTTTGTCTTAATATTCATAAATAGGAACACAGTTAATGATTACCAAGACATTTAAGGCCACATTGCTCAGTATCTTATTAATCTGTTCATCGTCAGTTATGGCCAATAAACACAAACCGACGAAATCAACACACCAGCATCATGATAAAGCGCGTGTTATCCATGTTGAACCCCATTTTATCTATACCAATCGCTATGAAAAATGTCACCGAGCACAAGTCCACAGCAATCGGCACCGGTCTTCGACGTCTCATGCGAACACCCTTGTCGGTAGCGCCGTGGGGGGGCTGTTAGGCCATCAACATTCTCAAAGAAAAATACATCAGCACGCGTGTTATGGCGAGCGACCAAGACACTATAAGCAACAGCAAGGTTATGACGTCACCTATCGTTATCACGGTAAAATACACCATACGCACCTTTACTATCGGCCCGGAAAATATATTCCTGTTGAGGTTAGAGTTCGCCCATTAACAAGACATCATTAAAGTAAAATCTTATCTAAGTCGGCTTAATTGAGTATCGTCACTTGCCCAACACGTATGAATAGTTTTTAATGTCCGTTACCTTTTACTCGGAGTAACCCATGCTAGCTACTAAGACATCCACTGGTTTTGCCGCCGTTTTAGCCTTACTATTCATGATGGCTTGGACGCCAAGCCATGCTGACACGCCTTATACTGTTACCAATGGCAATGAGTTAGATATTCAAAGCTACCAAGGTTTCAAAGTGTTTCGTAACTGGTGTGCACGCTGCCATGGTACTTATGGTCAAGGCATGAGAGCACCAAACCTAGCGGAAAGCATTGCGGTCATTAGCAAAGCAGAATATGTCGACGTGATGATGTCAGGCAAGGTCACGGCCAAAGCAAAAAAAATGGGCAGAATGCCGGGTTGGAAAGGTAATGCGCAAGTAATGGACAACCTAGACAATATTTATAGTTACTTAAAAGCGCGAGCCGACGGTAAAATTGGCGCCGTGGCACCACAAAGTGCCAATTAAGATACCGATGAAATGGTATCAAACACTCTTTACTGTACTGGTACTAGTCCAGACACCTTTACTTTATGCCGAGCCATTGACCAAAGCGTCGGCAGCCCAGCAGGTGAAAAGTCAGTCTGGCGGTAAAGTGTTGTCCGTTGATGAGAAACAACGACATGGACAGACACTCTATCGTGTCAAAGTACTGCATGAAGACGGTAAAGTGAAAATTTACCAACTCGATGCAACAACAGGTAAATCAATAGATTAAGTCGATATCATGAGAATCTTACTCATTGAGGACGAGGCGCAGCTGCGCGAACAAACGAAACAAGCATTACAAAAACAAAACCTAACGGTGGACGCCGCCTCTGATGGCAAAGAAGGATTATACTTAGGCTTAGAATATCAATATGATGTCGCCATTATTGACTTAGGCCTCCCATTTATCCCAGGCATTGAGATTATCCAGCGCCTGAGAGCTGCCAAGAAAGCCTTTCCTATCCTGGTTCTCACCGCTCGTGGACGCTGGCAAGATAAGGTGGAAGGCTTAGAGTCTGGTGCGGATGATTATTTAGTTAAGCCTTTCCACATTCAAGAATTATCAGCAAGGATCCACGCTTTAGCGAGGCGCGCCTCTGGTTGGTCAACGCCAACATTACGTTGCGGTGAGATCATGCTTAACCCGTCGAGTCAAAAGGTCACTAAAGCAGACTTGGAAATTGAACTGACCGCTTATGAGTACCGTCTGTTACATTTTTTGATGCTACATGCCGGGGAAGTCATTTCAAAAACAACATTAACAGACCATATCTACGAACAAGGCCATGATCGAGATAGCAATGTCATTGAAGTCTTTATCAAACGGCTACGAAGCAAGCTCGATCCCGATAAAACACTCAATCCTATTGAAACCCTACGTGGGCGTGGTTATCGGTTTAACGAATGAAATAATAATGAAACGACTTTCCCTCAATAGTCGGCTACTTTTCGCCATTAGTCTCGGGCTCACCATTTTTCTGGGCTTTTCGGCATTTAGCTTAGATAAAGCCTTTCGTGCCAGCAGTGATGTTGCCCACAAGAAACAGTTAAAAAACCATATTTACATGCTATTAACCGCCGCTGACTTTGTTGAGTCCGGTGCTATCATCATGCCTTCTGCCTTAGCAGAACCCGCTTTTTCCACACCCAACTCAGGCTTATACGCCCAAATTACCAATAAAACAACGACAGTCTGGCAATCACAATCATTGCTAGGCTTAAGTCTTAACCTGCCCGTAAATACCCAAGCTTCAGAACAAAAATTTTCGGTTATACAATCCCACGGCACAGAACTACTCCACTTAGCTTACGGTATCGTCTGGGAAAATAATCAAGGCCAAGAGTTTGAATATACCTTGCATGTAACCGAAGACTTGACCGCCAGTTTGCATGAAAAAGCCAGTTTTCGTCGTAGTTTATGGTATTGGTTAGGTGGCACGGGCCTGATGTTATTAATAATTCAAGCTGGGATCCTACGTTGGGGCTTGAAGCCACTGACAGACGTGGCCGAAGACCTTAGCGCCATTGAAGATGGCACGCAAAACAGGTTGTCCAAAGATTATCCAACAGAGCTTAATCGACTGACACGGAATATTAATACCCTACTTGACCAAGAGCAAAGCCGACAACAGCGTTATAAAAATGCCTTAGCGGACCTTGCTCATAGCATTAAAACACCGTTAGCCGTGTTGCGTAATGAGTTAACGTTAGATAAGCCATTGCCCGACTTAAGAACACAAAGCCAAATTCAGCTCAAGCAAGTCACTGACTTAATTGACTATCAACTTCAAAGAGCGGCAACCGAAGGTCGTACAACATTGCAAGCGCCTATCGCACTGGAAGCCATTATCACAAAAATTGTCTCTTCATTAGATAAAGTCTACCAAGCCAAGAATATTCATCACCTTAGTCGAATTGAGCCAGATATTCGGATCAGCGCCAATGAAGGTGATATGTACGAATTGTTAGGAAACTTACTAGAAAATGCTTATAAATATTGTCAAGGGCATGTGATCACGACTGTCATGACTGATGACAAGGACATCACGATAACGATTGAAAATGATGGTAACGGTATTCCTTACGGTGCCGAAAGAAATATTCTACAACGTGGTAAACGAATGGATAGCCAAACAGAAGGTCAAGGTATTGGTCTCGCGATTGTCAGTGATATTGTTGATGCTTATCAAGGCACGATTGCGTTGGCGAAAACCGAACTCGGCGGTGCCTGTTTTATTGTGAGCTTACCCAAACGTTAAATTAACTCATGTCGGACTGGCATTGTTGTAAGTATTTAAATAATAAACGGGCTGATTTAGCAGGCTTGTCTTGCTCCGCTTCCTTTTTAGCATTACGCACTAGCTGGCGAACATATTGGCCATCGAAGTCGTTAAATTGATGATGTAACACGGTCATTATGTCGGACTGGCCTGACAGCAAGGCATCTCGCCATGTTTCAACCTGGTGAAATTGTTTCACCTCGCCGTGGTGAACTTGTTTTAATTTATCTACATTCTGCCCGATGGCATCAAAATCTTCCTCGGCAATCAAACGTCCGATATAACCTACTTCGCGTTTGAAGGCGCCATGAGAAAGTGATTGCGCCTTAATGACGGCATCAAATAGCTTTTCAGGTAACGCCAGTTTATGTAAATCTTTGACCGGTAGCGCAATTAAGGCTTTCCCAAGATCCTTTAACGCCTGTAGTTCACGTTTAACCTGTGACTTACTTTTTTCTTCGTTATCATCATATTCGTCTTCATAGTCAATCATGTTTTTATTGTTTACTCACAGGTTTAGATCAAATCGCACAGTTAGCATGTATTTTACGTTATTCTAAATCACAAAAGCGTTGCCAATCTGCAATAGTATCAATATCCCATTGCATCCGAATACGCGATAAGCTCAGTTCGGCTTGTTCGGCACGTTGTAAGGTGTCATAAAACACATGGTCAGTACCCCATTCCATATCGACAAAAAGCGTCGGATAATCATCGTTACAGCCTATCATGACATAGCCGCCATCCTCAGCAGGTGCAATTACAACTTGATCCCCTAACAGTAACCGTTCAATGCTGTCGGAGAGATCGAATATCGTTAACGATGCTGAATCACAACCGACTAATAAGACGCTCGACGCCTCCACTAAACTGGTCGCGATAGCATGACGCATCCGCTCTCCCAGCTCTCTGCCCTTTTGGTTATGTAATGACAGTTCATAATCATCGGCACACTTTTGAAAAAATGGGTGTTCAGAGTTTGGACTACACCAAAGTTGAACAGGACAAAGCTGTGCCGCATTTAAGCGGCTTAATAATTGACGGGTTAACAAACAGTGTACTTCTACCGCTTGTTGTGCAGACATCTCTGGCATTAAACGGGTTTTCACTTGGCCGGCAACCGGTGCTTTACAAAACACCAACAGCCGCGCTTGAGGATAACGATACGTCATTGTTGCCGTCGAAAAGGCATCATTAATAATTGTTTAATGCCAACCTCAGGAGTGTATTGGTATTGTGCTAAACCGATGACCATTTTATCGTGACCCAATGCCGGTTGATCAATATAGGTAGCGAATAATCGATCCCAAATACTAATTGAAAAGCCAAAATTACTGTCTGTTTCTCGTTGAGTTGTTGAGTGGTGAACGCGATGCATATCCGGCGTCACGATCCCCAACCGCAGCCACCGATCCACTTTAATAGGGATAAACACATTGCCATGGTTGAATAAAGCGGTCGTACTTAAGATGACTTCAAAGGCTATCACGGCGACAGGGCTTGCACCTATAATATAGATTGCAACAACCTTGTAACACATTGATATTACTATTTCTAAAGGGTGAAATCGAATCCCAGTAGTGACATCAAAGTCCAAGTCGGTATGATGTACTTTATGAAACCGCCATAGCCATTTCCAGCGATGAGAGGCAATATGTTGACCATAAATAGCAAGATCGAGCGCCAACAAGGTAAGCATAATTGATAACCAAGTCGGCAATGGAAATTGGTTCAACAAGCCAACTTGTTCTGTTGTTGCTGACATTGCGGAAAGGTATGCCACACCGCCAACGGTGAAACGAATCAGCAACATGCCTAGAATCGATAAGGTAAAATTAATTGGCCAGCGTTGAATACGTTGGTAGCCTAAAGTCCGTCGAGGCAACGCATATTCCCATATCATCATCAGTAATAAAACACCAACGAATGCCGATAAGCGAATTAAGGCTTCCAAAACTGGCCTCTTTGATATTGTTGTGCCAATTGCTGGGGCGAGACACCTAAAAAGTATAGCAACCGTAGCCACCACATCAATAGCATCGTTTTATAAATACCAAACTGTTGCCAGCGCCGGGCAGAACTTTCAACACGGCTGACAATACGATAAGCTTGCCGTTGTTTTTTTAACTTTTTTGACAGCGCGATATCTTCCATAATCGCAATATCAGGATAAGCACCGACTTGATAAAATAAGGTTTTATCCACAAAGATAGCTTGATCTCCGGTCGCAATATCGGTGATCGCAGAACGTAAGTTCATAAAACGACTAATGACAGCCAACAACCAGTGTTGTCCCATCAAACGGATATCAAACCGCCCCCATTTGTAGCCTTTTGCCATAGCATACTCAATCTGCGTCAGCGCATCCTCGGGTAAAAACGTATCGGCATGTAAAAAGAGTAAACAATCGCCCGAGGCGTGCTGTGCTCCCTGATTCATTTGTACTGAACGCCCGGGTTTTGACTGAATGACTAAATCCACTAATGGTGTAGCAATCTGAACCGTATCATCAACACTGCCACCATCAACGACAATAATTTCGCACTGCCCACGTAAGCCCTGCAGTCGATCTAAGAAAAAGCAAATGCCCTGTTGCTCATTCAAACACGGAATAATAATGCTGAATTCAGTCATAATGTTACTAACAACAAGCGCCTTCTGATGCTGCCGAAGCACGATGCACAGCACCTTTAGTTTCACTAGCAGGCCTTAATGTGCCAGCTGGCGCGCACCAACTGACCGCTGCTTTTAAGGTTGCCGGTGTGATACCAATAAAGTCGTCGCCATAAACACCTTCCGTTAATAAAGCGTAAGAACGCGCACATGTCGCAATGCGTTGCCCTCGTGGATAAACATGGCCTTCATCATCATACACTTCCGAAAAAGGACCGCGATAAATTACCGCATGGCCGACATCTAAACAGGATTCATCCTGAGGTTTAACCGCTGTAATGGTAACAGAACGAAACTCAATATCCTCGACCACTTGCCATGGTTCGCTTTCCCATTTGTCATATGCCACTGCAACAAATCCAGCTTTGACAAACGCGTCTAGCATTTCTTGCTCTTGCAAGGCGCCAGATATGCAGCCACTCCAGAGCATCGGATCCGATTTAAGATGTGCCGGTACAATTTCATCGCTGACAATATCGGATATCGCCACGCGACCGCCAGGTTTAACAACACGAAATATCTCGTCAATCATTTTCGTTTTATCGCTATCTTGGACTAAATTCAATACACAATTAGACACCACCAAATCGATTGAGTTGTCTTTAACTAATGGGGTTTGTTGTGCTTGTTGTTGCTGCCAAGATCGCAATCGCAATAATGACGCTGTATCCACCACAGGATGTTGTGTTAATTGCGCGTCCAACGCCGTCAGATCTACCGCCAAATCTTGTATTAAGCCTTTTACAAACGCGACACGATCATTGCCTAGTTTGATTGCCATCTCAGGCTGATATTGACGCGCTAAGGCGAGCATATCATCATTCGTATCGACGCCAATGACACGACCTTTGTCGCCCACTAGCTGCGCGGCCATATAACAAATTTTACCCGAGCCTGATCCTAAGTCGAGGACGACATCTCCTTCACGAACATAACGGGAAGGATCGCCACAACCATAGTCTTTATCGATGATTTCTTGCGGTAATAATGCGAGTAAAGATGCGTCATAATCAACAGGGCAACATAAATCTGGCTGACGTTGTTCCGCCCCTTCTGAATAACGATCTAACACACTATGCTCTAACGCCATTTTTACACTCCTAATAGATTCATTGTTTATGATAAAGCCCCACCACAACTACTCCCCTGTCCTGCTGTACATCCATAGCAGTGTTGACGCGTTGCAATCGTCTGTCCGGTGAGTCTGTGCGCATTCAAGTTAGTAATATGCGTCTTCGCTTGATTGGCAAGCGGTAAATTTAACATCTGATTAAAATCGCAGTCATAAACATAGCCTTGCCAATCAATACTGATCAGGTTACGACACATCACATCGTTCAGCGTGTCGGCGTTATAACTTGCGACGAGCAATGCCATATAGTCATCAAATAAGCCTTTGCTTATCAAGGTACTTCCGAAACGTTGAATCGGCATGTTGGCAATAGTATAGAGATGATTAAACACCACATCGTATTCCTGTGCGAGATGTGTTTTATAGCTGGCCTCTAAGGCTTGCTGCGTAGGTGGTAAGTGGATACCTTGAGGGTTAAACACCAAATCGAGTTGCAACCCCGTCCCTTGTTGACCATAACCTAAATCATTTAATTGCTTTAAGGCCGCAAGGCTTTGTTGAAACACCCCATTCCCACGTTGTTTATCGACGTTATCTTCAATATAACAAGGTAATGAGGCGACAATATCAACGCCTTGTTCAGCCAAGAAAGTGGCCAAGCCCGGATAGGCAGGCTCTTCTAAAATGACGAGGTTACAACGGTCAATCACGCGATAACCTCTCGTTCTAGCTTGTTTCACAAAATACTCAAAATGAGGATTCATTTCCGGTGCGCCGCCCGTTAGATCCAGTGTCGTCACCTTCGCTTTATCGGCAAAAGCCAAGATCTGGTCAATCGTT
This sequence comes from Piscirickettsiaceae bacterium, assembly GCA_024685995.1. GTDB lineage: Bacteria > Pseudomonadota > Gammaproteobacteria > Nitrosococcales > Methylophagaceae. The sequence continues at coordinate 55,095 of JAIBDY010000001.1, forward strand.
TGTTTGGACATTAATTCGGTGCGTTTGGGTCCTGCGTTGACATGACAATGTACACAACTTAAATTGCACAAATAGCCCAAGTTGACCTGTATCGTTTTGAGTTCTGTACGCTGCAAAGCAGGAAAAGTACTATGTTCTAGTAATGGTTTTGAATCTAACATAAGGTGATTACTTTTTATCCAATACTTGTTGGCGGCGATTAAAAATGACTGGTAATAGCATCAACAGCCCCAATAAAATAAAAGCCAGTAATAATGACGGTGACAGTAACTGTTCTATTGACGTAATCTCAGCCAATGATTGCCCTAAGTTTGCAAATACAAAACAGCCAGGCATGATGCCAAAAAAAGTGCCCAAGGCATATCGACTCGTTTTTATTGTTGTAAAAGCCATCGTCAAATTCACCAACCAAAATGGAAATAAAGGGACTAACCGTAAAAACAATAAATAATTCAAAGCATGCTGTTCAAACTCACTCATGATTTTCTTTGTGACAGCGATTTTTTCCAGTTTGGCCTTTGCCCAATCATAGAATAAATAACGCGCCAACCAAAAAACTATAACCGCGCCAATTGTTGCAGAGACTAATAACAATGACCACGCTAACCAACGACCAAAAATAAACCCCATCACTAACGATAAAAACGTCGCGCCCGGTAAACTTAAAGCAACAGCTAAAATATAAATGAACATCGCCAGCATAATCGATATGCCATAGTGATTGTCAACAAAATGTAATAACGTCACTTTGTGCGTGTGCAACGTAGACAAGGTTAAATAATCAGGCCCGCCTACAACAAAAAATACAGTCATCAGGACAGCTAACAGGAAAACAATAATCAGCCTGGCTGTCATATCAGTCTTGGCCTCTCAAGCCAAATAAACGTTTGATCCACTTTTTTCGACTCGGTGTCAGCCCAGCTTTTAAACGTTGATCGGCGACTCTACGATTCAATTGTGCCAAAGTCGGATAGATATGAATTGTTTTACTCAATGCCGATAATTTTAAACCGGCTGACATGGCCAAGGCATACTCTGCGATTAACTCCCCTGCTTTCGCACCAACAATACACACCCCCAAAATTTTGCCGTTGGGGCGGGTAATCACTTTTGCTTTGCCCAATGTTTGTCCATCCGTAATAGCCCGATCGATTTCATCAAACGGAAAACTGTAGACATGGTGTTGAATTCCTTCAGCTCTCGCTTCTTGCTCAGAGATCCCGACTCTAGCCAGTTCTGGCGACGTAAAAGTACACCACGGAATACCTTTGGTTTGTGCTTTAGCCGGCAAGTGAAACAAGGTATTTCGTAACACTACCCCCGCTTGATGTTCAGCCATATGGGTAAATAAATAAGGTCCAGCAACATCACCACAAGCAAAGATAGTACGGTTAGTCGTTCGCAAACGACTATCCAAAACCAATTGTCCATCAATGATATCAACCCCCGCTTGTGCCAAGCCAAGGTGCTCGATATTGGCCTGACGTCCAGCGGCAATTAATAAGTGACTACCCTTAATAGTGGTTTTGTAGGCATCATTTAATTGCGCCGTAAGACCATGGTCCTGTTTCAAGACTTGCGCAACCTCACACCCTAAATGCACCTCAATGCCCTCTAGGGCAAATTGTTGCTCTATCACGCTCGTCATATCCTCATCTTCATGAGTCAACAAACCTGAACGGGCCACAATAGAGACCCTTGCCCCTAAGCGTGAGAAACTCTGTCCTAATTCACAGGCAATTGGGCCGCCCCCTACGATGATTAAGTGCGATATCGTATCTTCAATGCCAAAGATAGTTTCATGGGTCAGGTAATCAACCGTGTCTAAACCAACAATCTCAGGGATGGCCGGTCGTGTCCCCGTAGCCAATACAAAACGTCGCGCTGTGATTATCCGCTCGCCAGCAGATAAGGTTTTCGAGTCTATAAACTTGGCGGCCGACAATACGACCTCGACACCCAAAGCGTTAAACCGCTCTGGGCTATCATTGGGTTCAATGATTTTTATGACATCTGCCACCCGTTGCATGACGCTCTCTTGGGCAACCTGATCCAATGTTGCAGAGAGTCCGGCTTGCGTTGACATTCGAATGTCATGGGCCAAATTCGCAGAATGTATCAATGTCTTACTGGGCACACAACCAGTGTATAAACAGTCGCCCCCCAGTTTGTTTTTTTCAACCAAAATGACTTTTGCACCCAACGCAGCAGCGCCAGCTGCGGCAACTAAACCTGCAGCGCCACCGCCGATTACACAAAGGTCATACTCTGATTCTCGTGACATTAATACAATCCTATTGGGGCGTTGACGAACAAAAATGCAAAATGCTACAAATTCACTCCCTTTTTATTCCTATTTTGCACCAACATAGATAAAAAAGCCTCTAGTGCGTTAACAACCAGAGGCTTCAAGTCGATGTTATATCGTTTATCTCACCAATAAAAACTGCGTCTGACTTTCTAACAACATTTGGGTCGTAAAACTGCCGAAAATAAAACCATGCAGCTTGCCATGACTAAAAGCCCCCATCATCGTAATATCAATATCATGATATTGTTGATATTGGGTCAATAAAGATAAGGGATCACCCGCTAAGGCTTCGGTGACGACGTCGATATTTGCTTCTTGTAAAACTGCTCGCGCATCTTCAACTAAGTTCATGGCTTCGCGTAAGTCTTTCGACACACTCACTACATGAATCTCGATATCTTCATGCAATAACGCTTCTGACCTTAATAAGTTCAGCGCTTTATGTGATGTTGGACTACCGTTATAAGCAAACATCAACTTTTTCGGCGTTGTAAAGTCAGACTTGACGATAAAGATAGGCTTACTGACCACCCGAATAGCGTCTTCTAATTGGGTTCCCAAGCCGGCTTGTTCGCCATGGTGATCTTGTCCTGTCGCGCCAATCACGACCATCGCTAACTCAGCTTGTAAGTCAATTAGAGCCTCGGGTAAACTGCCATGCCGTTGTTTTGCTATTAAATCTATGACGCCAGCGTCTTGAGCTTTTTGCTTGGCTTGGTTTAAGATTTGTTTTCCCTTAGCAATTAGCTGCTTACTTTCTACCCGCTCTTCATCGGAGAGCTCATCTAATAAATGTTCTTTACTATTCGGCGTTAAGTTACCTTCGTGGTGGACTTGTTCACTATAATGCGAATGCTCGATAGTATGTAATAGCTTTAATGGTGCCCGTCCTTTTTTAGCCAACCAAATCGCATAATCAATAACAGCATCACCACTTTCTGAGCCATCTACACCAGCGAGTATAAGCCCTCGTTTTGTTATCGACATCCTTAGTGTCCTCCCAACATTTTTTCTACCTCTTCAGGTTTATCATGAACAGCAAACTTGTCCAATAAGGTTTCACTCGCTTCATTCAAACCTACAATGCTGACATCAGCGCCTTCGCGCCGTAACTTAATGACCACTTTATCTAAAGCCGCGACGCCTGTGATATCCCAAAAATGCGCACGGTGGACATCAATCACGACTTTGTCGACAGCTTCTTTAAAGTCGAAAAAGCCTATAAATCTATCAGAGGAGTTAAAGAATACTTGACCGACAACTTGGTAAGTCCGGGTATCTGTTGCGTCATCATAGTGGCTTTCGACCAGCAAAAACTGGCTGAGCCGTTGTGCCATAAACAATGAGCCAATCAAAATGCCGGTAAAGACGCCAAAAGCCAAATTATGCGTCCAAACCACCACGATAACTGTCGCCACCATCACGCTCGAAGCACTCGCCGGATTGGTTTTCAACTCTTTGAGCGAGGTCCAATTAAAAGTACCGATAGAAACCATAATCATCACAGCGACCAATGCTGCCATCGGTACAATAGATAAAATATCACTTAAAAATACGACTAGAATCAACAATAGTACACCGGCCGTCATGGTCGATAAACGCCCCCGCCCGCCTGACTTTACATTGATGATAGATTGACCGATCATCGCACAACCCGCCATGCCGCCAATCAACCCTGAACCAATATTTGCCACGCCTTGCCCTTTACACTCCCGTTTTTTATCACTTTCAGTATCGGTCAATTCATCGATCACATTCGCGGTCATTAAAGATTCTAATAAGCCGACAATGGCAATCGAAATAGAGTATGGGAAAACAATACCCAATGTTTCAAAGGTAAAGGGTACGTCAGGCCATAAGAAAATAGGTAAGGTATCAGGTAATTCACCCATATCACCGATAGTTCTAACATCAATATCGAACAGATAGACTATCAAGGTCAACACCACAATATTGACTAAAGGTGAAGGCAATAACTGACCCACTTTCGGCACATAAGGAAATAAATAAATCATCCCTAACCCTGCTGCTGTTAAGGCATATACATGCCAAGTGACATTGGTTAATTCTGGTAGCTGTGCCATAAAAATCAAGATAGCCAGGGCATTGAGAAACCCGGTCATCACGGACTTAGAGATAAAGCTCATAAACTTGTGTAGGTTTAAGTAGCCTGCAATAATCTGTAGTACGCCAGCAAGAATGGTCGCGACTAAGAGGTACTGTAGGCCATGGTCTTTTACTAGTGTGACCATTAATAAAGCCGTGGCAGCAGTCGCGGCTGAAATCATCCCCGCTCGACCACCAACAATGGCAATAATCACGGCAATAGCAAATGAGGCATACAAACCAACTTTAGGATCGACACCGGCAATAATTGAAAAAGCGATCGCTTCGGGCACTAAGGCTAACGCCACAACAATCCCAGCTAAAATATCGTTACGTACATTACCTAGCCAGTCTTGCTTAGCAGATAGCAGCATTATGTTAAGTTCCTTGTGAAGCGAATGAAATTAAATCTAATAGTGTTCGTCGTGAGCGCTTATTTTACATAGCCATAGGTCTTATATGAAAAATAAACAAGGCGACACAGTATACAATAAAAACACAAGATAATGGCTAACCGCTGTCCCCACGGGTAGTCACTTTGTGTTATCGCACAAGCGCTTAGACCGAGATGCAGTGCTATTGTTAAAACTTAGCACGAGATCCCATTAGCACTAGCCGAAGTTAGATCAGACCCGTGTTTGATAAGCCTTAATCATGCTGGTCGTCCAAATATGGCGATACATGGTCCAATGACCTGCTGTTTTTTGCCAAGTCACGATGTATTTGCCAAAATCAATCATTTTGCCATCAGAGGAATGAATCGTATAACGGCCCACTTCATAAGCATGTTGCCCCATACCTTCGACTTCAAGCGTTTCAAGCTTGACCGCTGCAATCCCTAGTTGCATCAAACCTTGCCAAAACGCTTGAATAGCGGGTTGGCCAGAAACGAATTCGTGGTTAGCAGGTAGTAATTGTGCATCACGCCCATATAACGCTGCGATGCGAGAAGCATCACCTTGCTCAAAGGCAGCCATGAATTGTTGTTCAACCGACACAATCTCGTCGTAAATAGTTTTGCCTTCATCGATTGGAGAGCAAGCTGCTATCAATAAACAAGCGATAATAATACTTCTCACTTGATTGCTTCCCTGGATGAAGACACGATTAATCACGTGTTAACACCAGCCTATAATGTGCCTCACCCGCTCTTAAGCGGTTCACCGCCGCATTGATATCGTCGAATCGAAACATTTCCACCGTCGGCTTAACATCATGACGTTGGGCAAAATCCAACATATCGGCAATGACGGCCGGGCTCCCGATAGGTGAGCCAGAGACCGAGCGTTGCCCCATCAGCAAACTGAAAACATTAATATCTAAAGGTTCGAGCGTTGCCCCCACAAAATGTAGTCGACCACGTGCATTTAAAGTACTTAAATATAAATTCCAATCCAATTTCACATTCACCGTTGAAATAATCAAATCAAATTGACCAGCTGCCGCGGCCACTGCCGCTTCATCACGTGAATTGAGAGTATGATGAGCGCCTAACTTTAGCGCTTCTTGTTGCTTTGCGTCATGTGAAGTGAATGCCGTCACTTCACATCCCCAAGCATTTAGAAATTGTAACGCTAAATGTCCTAGGCCACCGATACCGATAACACCTACTTTGTCAGTAGGCTTAATATTGAACTGTACCAAAGGGTTAAATACCGTAATCCCTGCACAGAATAACGGCCCTGCTGAAGCGAGGTCTATCCCGTCAGGGATCGGGACAACACTGTTGCCATCGGCACGCACTTTATCGGCAAAACCACCATAATGTCCCACAACAGTGCCTTGTGCAGAAGCGCATAGATTATGATCGTTACTATCGCAATGTTGACAATCATTACAGAAGCCCGAGTGCCAACCTAGCCCAACGGTTTGGCCCAAGGTTAAATGGCGCACATCGTCTCCCAGTTGGACAATGGTACCGACAACCTCATGACCCGGAACAAGAGGATATTGCGTCATGCCCCAAGCATCATCAATCATACTGATATCACTATGGCAGATCCCACAATAAAGCACTTCAATTTCTACTTGTTGTGCTAATAACTCACCGGGATCGTATTCAAAAGGCTTTAGTTCACCATTGGGTTCAAAGACTGCATAGGCTTTTATCATAATATTTCTCCACTTGTATCATAGGCCAGTTACGGCTCGATCAATGTCAGAGTGAATCAACTGATGACTTAATTGTACTCCCGAAAGTTATCTTGCGATCCCTTTATTGTCGGTTCTCAACTGCTTTTCTCTTTGCCAGTATTGTTCGCTATCAGACTGATCAAGTTGTTCAGTCTAGTTTCTAAAATACGCGGTCACCGATATCGGTATACAGGGCCATCACGCAACATCAATATCTTTAGACCCGCGTGCGCTGCTAATTATGTTCACACATAAACGATTTACCTCGGCTTGGGCCACGTTAAGCTGGGCATCCCAAGCTGCCATCGCAACAAAAAAGAATAATTGCAAGTCACTCAAGCAATCAAACTTTTTTGCCGCGATGGCATCTCTTTAGCTAACTGACTTCGTTAAGACAACTTCATTGAAATAAAGAAATCACGCCACCGTTATTACATCAAACCTAAAGCGGTCATACCTAAAAGCAGTTGACATGCAAAGCCAACTGCAAAGGCCAATGTTCTGATCAGTGGGATACCAAATGTGTAAACAATATAATGCGTCACACGTGCCCAGAAATAGACCATACAAGCCAACGTTGTCATTTCATTGCTCGTTCCAGATAGGTGTACGACAAATACCAGCGGGGCAAACACGACTAAATTCTCAACCGCATTACTATGGGCTTTTTTCATCCGGTCTGCCCAAGGTGACAATGGTAATGGGCTTTCAGGATAACCAACTGTGTCCAAAAGGCCTCTTACCCCGATCGTATTCAAAATATACAATACCCACATTACACCCGTGAATAAACTCACCCATGTTAAATACATTAGTTCCATTGTCATTCGCTATCTCCTGATTAATACTGATTTATGATTGCATTAGAGTCCGCCTTTGATTGGCGATACTCGTCATGGCTCGTTACATACTGACATAACAGCGAGGTTATGCCGCCAGATCAAATAAAAAATCGCTTCGATTTTTATTCTGACCATTTAGTATAGATAAATAATATCGTACAATCAATATGCATCATTAAGGCGGTTTTTATACTCCTCAAAACGGGCTTTGACCGTGTCATCGACCGTTGGGTAATGTAAATCAAGCGATTGCATTGTTTTTAAAATGATTTCAGCAACTTTGAGCCGCATAAAAGGTTTATTGTCTGCAGGAATAGCATACCAAGGTGCCCAAGGACGAGAAGTCTCTCTCAACGCAATATCAAAAGCATGCATATAACTATCCCAGTAGTCACGTTGATCGATATCAGCTTCTGAAAACTTCCAATGCTTATCTGGTTCTTTCAAGCGAGATAAAAAACGGTTTTTTTGCTCATCTTTCGATACATTCAACCAAAATTTAATCACGACCGTGCCATTTGTCGCAATATGCTTTTCCATCTCATTAATAGAGTTATAACGACTCTGCCACAGCGTGTCCATATTGATATTGGGTAATCGTTGTAAGTTAATGATATCGGGATGAACACGCGCCACTAACACTTCTTCATAATGACTACGGTTAAAGATGCCAATACGTCCACGCTCGGGGAGGGCTTTATTACTACGCCATAAGAAATCATGATCCAGTTCAGCAGTGCTCGGCTTTTTAAAAGAATGTACCTGACAGCCAGCAGGGTTTAATCCCCTAGTCACCGCTCGAATCGTACTGTCCTTGCCGCCCGCATCCATTGCTTGAAAAACCAGCAAAATGGAGTGATGGTCATGGGCGTACATCATCTGTTGAAGCGCATCAATTTCTGCAACGATTTCTTTTAACTGCTTTTTACAAGCCTTTTTTGTCGGTACCTCACCATACGCATCCGCAGAAGTATGTGTTTGAGCAATATTGAAATGCCCATCAAAAGGCACTAAAAAAGGGCTTTTCACGAACGACTTCATCTCTCTCAAACTCCAAGTTATTTAAGAATTTGGTGCAAACCTAACCATGCTCAGCTACCTCTGATTTTTTGCCCATTCGTAATAAGCTATAACCCAAAACACCAGATGCAAAAGAACCTAACAAAATAGCCAGTTTATCGGTAAATTGGAATGCTTGATCATCAACAAAGGCCAATGATGCAATAAATAAACTCATCGTGAAGCCGATACCTGTTAATACCGATACGCCGTAGAGTTGCATCCAGTTACTGCCTTCGGGCAATACGGCCAATTTTAGTTTAATCGCAATATAACTAAACCCAAACACGCCTAATTGCTTACCGACAAATAAGCCAAGCATAATACCTAAAGGAACCTGACTGGTCATTTGTGTCAGTGATATTTCGGTCACATTCACCCCAGCATTCACAAAAGCAAACAAAGGCAAAATCAAAAAAGCCACCCAGAAATGTAAGTCATGCTCCAACTCTTTCAACACAGAAACATGCATGCCATCACGCGTTGCATTCAATGGAATAGTGAATGCCAGTGCCACCCCCGCTAAGGTTGCATGGACCCCTGACTTCAACACACTCACCCACAACACCCAGCCGACAATAAAATAGGCCGCTTTTTTGGTGACGTTAAATAGGTTCAAGGCCACCAAAACCGCCAAGGAAATAAATGCGACTGTAATAGATAATGTGGATAAATCCGTTGTGTAGAACAATGCGATAATGACGATGGCACCCAAATCGTCAATGATCGCCAATGCCATTAAAAACAACTTCAACGAAACCGGCACACGACGTCCTAGCATCGACAAAATTCCTAGCGCAAAGGCAATATCGGTCGCGGTTGGAATCGCCCAACCATTAATGGCTATGGGATTGTCGTTAGCGTGATTAAAAGCAATATAAACTAAAGCCGGTACTATCATACCCCCTAGTGCGGCGATACCTGGCAGGATAGCTTGTTTAACGGAAGATAAGTGCCCTTCTATTAACTCTCTCTTAACTTCAAGGCCAATGAGTAAAAAGAAAATCGCCATTAAACCATCATTAACCCAAAGGTAAAGCGATTTATCTAGGTGCAAAGCACCAATGTGAATTTCCACCGGAATATAAAGGAAAGATTGATATAACGGCGCTAAAAAGGAATTGCTTAAAAATAATGCAAACACAGTCGCGAAAATCAATAAAATGCCGCTCGAGGATTCCCTCTCTATAAATTCTTCAATAATATTATTCATCAAGATCTCTAATTAATTTTTACTAATACTTCGCCTAATCACTCGCAACACACCTTAAGTAGCTTGCAAAAGCCAGACATTTTCTGTGGCCGGACATCGACCTTTCATACCGCCTTCAACAGCACAATGTGCTAAGAGTACCATCTTATAATGCTGGTTATAATGTACTTTCAACTCATCATTAGTCACCGAAAAAGGTGGCCCATTGATAGTCGTTTGATCATATGCATAAGTGATCACCAACTGCGGTGCCGTACTTGAAATCAACCTAATTTGCTGTGCATAGTCAGATCGCATTTCAGCCGGCAAAGCAACCATGGCTGCTCGATCATACACGGCATCGATATGAATGCCATCCAAATCTTGTATTGTCAGATCGAATAAGTCACCTACAAAAATACACACACCTTCATATTGATAACGTTTAAAGTCACGAAAATAGGTGATAACAGGTTTGACAGCTAAGTCTTCAAACAGAGCGATCACCGCGGGTTCATGTAGCTCAATACCGACAACTCGATAGCCTTTGGCAATTAACCAAGCAATATCTAATGTCTTCCCACATAACGGTAAGAATAGCCTGTCTCCAGGCTTCAATGCTAAGCGATCAACATATTTAATCAAAAAAGCATTGACGGTATCGCGGTGAAACCCTATCTGATTTTCCTGCCATTTTTGATGCCAAAAGGCTGCATCCATATTATTTACCTAGTCTCTTAATCGCTCTGTCTACTGAGGCTGGCTGCAATAATTGCAATCCAAACATCCGTAGATAAGAACCCCACAGCCCAATCTTCCCACTCTAAAGACAAGCCTTCAGTTTGAATTTGTTCAACGGTCATGCCTTTGGCCAACATCGCCTCAACCTCTACTGTGGTGCCAACTAACATGTCGTAAAAGTCTTCAAGCTCCGCTTTTGAGGACACGGGTCCGTGCCCAGGGATAACCACCGTGTCATCGTCGATACGTTCAAGCACCGCAGCAACATTGTCGGCCATTTTACGGACATCGCCGCCCGTATCCACATCCACAAAAGGATAAAATCCAGAGAAAAAATGATCGCCCATATGCACAATATTAGACTGTTTTAAAAATATAATAGAGTCCCCATCGGTATGCCCATTGGCGAAATGCACAACCTCCAATGTTTCACCATTCACCGTCAAGGTTAATGATTTATTATAGGTTATTGACGGTACCGCATGCGGCACATAAGGTTCAGACACCATGCCAAACAGTTTTATTTCTTGACGGGTTAACAATCGGCTACGGACATTATCATGCGCTACTATCGGTGCATATTGCCCAATCATATTATTGCCTTGTGTATGGTCGCCATGCCAATGTGTATTAATCAAGTAGCGTACTTGCTCAACACCACCATGGCTATCTAATTCAGCGGCCAGTGCTTCAGACATTTCAGTATAATCCGCATCGATCAATACCAAACCTTGTTCACCGGTAATTAAGGCAATATTGCCCCCTTTTCCTTGTAATACGAAAATATGAGGTGACAATGGTGTCGTTTTAAATGATGTCGTTTGGGCATGGTGGCCATCAGTGTCGCTATAAGCGAGAGGACTACCAATCAGCAAAGTGGATAAACACAGAAATTTGAATATTTTCATCTTAAATCCTTCGTTGTTGACCACATAATGTCCACATTTTACATCTTAAATTAGCAACCGTCATACCATAACAAGTCACCTTATCAGCTTCGAGCCCAGTTATGACCACGCCACTGTGAAGCATTTTTGTACTGATAAAAAACCTTGTCTAACTAATACGCCGTTTCATGGCGTACTAAGTCAGTACTTTTTTATGACGCACAAAATGCTAAGCACAGTGTAACAAGCAATTAAGATTAACCCCTATAGCTACTTACGCACACAATGATAACGATACAATGCTGAAATAAAAATGAACGCCGCTGGTCACCAGCGTAAGTTCATAACGGCTTTTTTAAAGCCGCTAATGCTATGATTAGCGCTCGAACAACAAACACTCGAGCAACAGATGGACCCATTAAGTCAAAGCGTCGTTGGCATGACGGCCTCCCAAGTTGTATCAAACCGGAAAAATATTGTGTCGGCCAGTCTGCTCGGTTTTTTTTCAGGTATGGCTGCTGATCTTGATATCTTTATCCGCTCGGATGAAGATCCCCTATTGTTTTTAGAATTTCATCGCCAATTTACCCATTCCATTATCTTCATGCCGCTAGGGGGGCTAATCTGCGCGATTGTCTTTTGGTTTATCAGCAAAGCCTTCGTTAAGCATCCCTCTCTCACCTTCGCCCATACCTATTTATACTGCACAGTGGCATATTCGACTCATGGTTTATTGGATGCCTGTACCAGTTACGGCACCCAATTATTTTGGCCCTTTAGCGCACAACGTATTGCTTGGAATAATGTATCGATTGTTGATCCCTTATTTACCTTGCCCTTATTATTAATCGTTGGTTTCGCCTTATTTCAACGGTCTCGAAAAATCGCTGGGCTGGCAGCGGCTTACGTTGTTATATACCTCAGCTTCGGGTTAATACAAGAACAGCGTGCAAAGACCACAGCCCAACAAATAGCCGATAGCCGTGGCCATCAAGCGATTAACCTGAATGTAAAGCCGAGCTTCATGAATGTGATTGTTTGGAAAAGCATCTACGAGCACGATGGGCAATACTATGTGGATGCCATCAGGGTGTTAGATCAAACTCAGTTTTTTGAAGGGGATTCAACGGCTAAATTAAATCTTGACCGCGACTTTCCTTGGTTAGACAAAACGAGCCAACAAGCCAAAGATATCGGACGCTTTGCTTGGTTCTCTGCACAACACCTCGCGCTAGATCCAAACAACACTAGCCGCATTATCGATATGCGTTATTCCATGTTGCCCAATAAAATAGATGGCCTGTGGGGAATAGAATTAGATTCTACAGCGAGTAAAGCCGACCATGTCAAATGGGTACAAATTAACCAGCGGCAAGATCGTCAACGTAACCTTGTCCAATTATGGTCAATGGTGCTCGGTCAGGGCAGTATTAAACACATTGAATAAGATCCTGACGCGTTAATCGTCATCAGAGTCATCATCACCGTCATCTTGAAATAAATCGTCTTCAAGCGCCTCTTTCTTGGCTTCGGCTTTTTCGGAAACAGAAAATTTACGATGATTCTTCAAAAACTGATCTAACGTTTTTTGCCACGAAGCATTAAATTTCAATTCGGCCGCTTCTCGCTGTTCATCAGTGAGCGGAAAGAGTTTGGGCGTCACAATCGCTTCATCGTATAAAATGATGGCGTCTCGTTCTGTATTGTATAAATAGATTCTGCCGCGCGCAGCTTCAGGCAACTGTTCATCCCGGATGATAATTGTATTTCCTTTTAACGCCCTTAACTCTCCGTACCAAACTGTTGAATGTGCTGCATTTTTCATAAGGAATAAACCTCTCAAAGTCTATTAATAACATTAGGTTATATAGGTTTCATAACCTAATTTTCGAGAATAATGCATAGGTCTAAATATTTTTACAAGCTATTTTTTCAAACGCATCTAAATTTCAGCGTTTACCGTCGGTGCAACAAACCAAAACTCGGCCATTAATTTGCTTCATCGGTCGTTTCAGCGATCATGACACCAAAGACGCCATCTTGTATTAAACGTTTGTTATTCGCAGAATATATCCGAGAGACAGAGCCATCTAAATACAAGGCCATTTGGCAACCACGTTGTTTAAAATAATCAGCAAAATCGTAAAAGTTGACAAAGCCTTTTGATATGACAAACAGTAAGCGACCATCAGGTAACACACCGACACCATTACGAACGCGTAAACTGGTCGCTCCTGGCGTTAAACGCGCATTTATTTCTCCGTCAACCACCAACAACGGCCCTGATTGCGTTGCATAGCGAACTGACTCGTCAAACTTAAATTGTGCCGTAGGAACGATCCCACCCCGCCCTGATGCCGTCACATAAAATACGCCATTGGGTTGAATATAGAAATTACCAAAAGCATGTCGACGCGTATTGAGTCGGTGCAGTATCACCCCATCTTCAATATACAGGCCTAAAGGTGTCAGATCTTCCTGAAAAATACCGCCATTCATCGCAAACAAAAGTGCTTTATTTTGAATTCGTAATGCAGACTTTAATCGTCGAAAACTGCCATATGGTTGCTGGTTTTTATCTCGCCAGTAAAACGCTAAATGGTTTCGACCGGGTTCAACAATATGCTCAATAAAGCGTGATGGCACAGTCAGTTGATGCGCATGTACCCCACTTTGCCAACCGACAGCAGATATTAGCGATAGTAAGTAGAAAAGGGCAATCGGTTTGATCATTATCCTCGCAACATCATACTAATGTATCGGGCGAGCAAAATAGTCGCTCATCCACTTATACAAGGTATCCGCACTAAGGTCTTTAAACGCCAATTGCTCGAATTGTGCTGCGGGGTCTTTATCTTTATATGAAAACTGATAATTCACCATATCGGGTTGATCGTCATTCAGGATCACAATGATCCGTTTGCCCGACTTTAAGCAATCTATTGTCATCACATCTGCAGCATAGCCAGCATCACGCATCTTATGATGCACTCCGACAATTGGATCTATATCCGCATGTTTGAGTTGCACGCGCTCGTGTGCCTCTGTCACAAGATCACATAATGTTTTAAGTTGTGTCGTCATCTGACGTCCCTTTATCTATCCACAGAGATGTGTTGAATTTGGGCAGCATAAACTAGGATATACTCATGCCCTTGCCGTTGTTGTTGCGAGCCATCTTGTAATGTACCGTCAAAACTAAACACGACTTTAACCACATCTGGTTTAATTTCAGTAATGTGCTCAATTGTCCATTTTAATGTTTGGTATTGATCATGAAAGGCTGTTTGCATCGCGATAATGGCGGTTTTACCGGTGAAAAAGCCTAAATTAACCGAATAATACGTACTGCTTTCACTAAGTAGCGTAGCAATACGCGTCATATCCGATTGATTAGAATAATCAAAATATCGTTGTACCAATTCCAATGCTGTTGACATCTCTTTCCTATCTCGGCTAATAGTTATTCATTCACCCAGTGAGACCACAGGATTATATGGTTTGCGACTTTTACGGTAATATATTGTACACCGCGATTAGCGATATTCAGCACCATTAAAATAGGCCTGATTTAACGTAACATTACATCTAACTGGTCCACAATCGCAGCCCAGTCAGCATCCTCATCTTTCATCTGTTGGAGGCAACGTGACTGTGATGCAGTCCAAAATACGGCATCATGCAGTGCCACAGTTTGGGCGAGTGGTCGATTATGATTAATAAATTTATCGATCGCTTGCTCTGAGCTGTCCAACCCTAACTGTTCAAATAATGATTTTATTGAATGACTTGGTGACTCCATTGCTACCTCCTAGCTAGAACTTGCTGTGAACAACTAGATTCGAATTGTTAACAATGATAATAAAGCTCTATATTTACCTTACGCCTCTAGGTCGTGTTATGGCAACTAACAAATACCTTATCTCAATAACGCATCATTATCGCACCTTTGATTCGGCGTTAGCTTGGCAATAATGACAATGAACTGCTCTGTTTAAACATGCACCTATTACAAGCTTATGGTCGACCGGCTGATGGCACCGCTTTATCAACAATGCAAAGCGTGTAGTTTGCTCAAGACGATTGTCTAGACTTTTTCAACCAGTAAGCGTCGTAAATCGTTAGCAATCGCCTCAACCTTATCATCAGGACGAATAAGTAACCGTGCAATACCTTTACGGTCAAACACATAAACAGCTTGGCTGTGATAAACATCATATTGACCATTCGTCATAGGCTCTTCAGCACCATAACTAATCTTATACATTTGTGCGAGTTTATTCACGGCTTGATCAGCGCCGCGCAGGCCTATAACGTTTGAACCAAAGTTCTCAGTATATTGCTTCAGCACGTCGGTACTGTCACGTTCAGGGTCGACAGAAACAAATAAAATCTGCACCTGATTCGCTTGGTCATTCAATAGCGCTAAAGCACTTTGCAGTTGATGCAACGACATAGGACAGACATCAGGACAATGGGTGAAGCCAAAACTCAATATCACTAGGCGACCCAAAAAATCTTCCGCTTCCACACTTTTATCATGGTTAGCATCGGTCAAGGTAAAGGCTAAATTGGGCCTATAACCAGTAATATTCACTGTTTGCCAGGGGGCTGGTTCACTCTGGCAAGCAATAAGCAACAACATGACACTGAACAAAATATAGCGCCCTGATTGATAACCCTTTTGAAACATCTTTGATTGACTTCCTAATAACATGCTTTTACAACAATATCGATACAATAAATGAAAGACTATTTTACACGTCAATCATTCACCTAACACGGTGACTATCAGTTTCCGCTTATATTGTTGCATCCGGTGTTCCCAGAGATAAATGCCTTGCCAAACGCCTAAATCACATTGGCTATCACGAACTGGCATCGTTAATTCAGGATTGGTCAAGATGGTACGAATATGGGCGCTCATATCATCCGGACCTTCATCTTGATGTAAAAACATCGCATCACCATCGGGCACGATGTGTTGCATATAAGTTTCTAAATCACGGCGAACATCAGGATCAGCATTCTCGCATAACATTAACGAAGCGCTAGTATGTTGGACAAACACATGACAAGTGCCAATCCTAATCCTAGATTGCGCCACGATACTCTGTATTTCAGAAGTAATATTCATCGTGCTTCGAGGTTGTGTATGAAAGTTCAGTTGTTGCTGAAAAACCATTTTAAAAGCTCCTAGGCCATCATGTTTTGAAAGTAAGCCCTAGCGCGACCCGATTGAATCACACGCCGAACATGATTAGCGGCTTCACGTTGTGATACCGCCATACCACAGTGCCATAGCCCCAACGCACCGCCATAGATTAAGCTATCCAAGGCTGGCCCTGTTTGACCGTTTAAGGCTTGTAACCCCAAGTCGACGGTTTCTTCAGCGGTGACCACATCATGATTCACTGGCATTACCCCCCGCGTAGTTTGTGAGAGTCCAAAATCACTAGGGTCAATCGAACAAGGTACCGCTTGTTTACCTGTCGATTGAAAACAATTAGCGGCTTCACGCAAGGTCGGTAATATTCCTCCCTCTATCCCACGGATAATCAAAGCTGATGCAAAACCTGCCGACTGCGCCATCGCAGCTAAAACGTCTGGATATGCTTTATGTACAAAGCCAATTTGTAGGTGGGTTTGACCATTCGCTTTAATCGGCATCAACATTTTTTCTAATGTGGCCAAACTAGGTCGCTTAATCATACGCGTTCGTAGGTCTTGCAAAGCAAATAAAGCGGGATAAGCCCATGACTGATCCAGATATGCCCAACCCACTTCTGGGTTAACAATATAATCCCGAGCTTGTTCTATCGTCAAATCAACCTTGGCCCCTGCCGCACTCAAGGCTTGTGAATGTGTGACGCCAAACTTCGGGCCCATTTCTTTCACGCCTTGCGACAATGTTGCTAGCCCCGATGCAGCTAAAACAGCCGGTAAGAAAGCATGGACAGGACAATGACGGTTAAATCCATTAAACGGGTCAGCAATCAATAATAATTGGCCAACATCCGCATGGCATTGTGTTGTACTGCTTTGCAGCGCTTGATAAATGCCCCAATTTTCGTCGTCAGTTTCTCTTTTTATCCTCAAGGCGATAAAGAAGATAGCCGCTTGGACAGGGTCAGCGTCGCCTGACAATATTTCAGCCATCGCCGCTTGTGCCTCATGCGCCGTCAAATCTTTACTCAAGTGTGGGCCTGTCGCGACTTTTTTAATCGCCTGAGCAAGTGCAGTCATTTCTTTCCTTTTTTGTTTCAGTGAATCCAGTCAATTAACGTAGCTTCATCCACGACGGAAATCCCCAAGGTTTCTGCTTTAGTGAGCTTAGAGCCGGCATCACGGCCAGCCACTACATAATCGGTCTTTTTAGATACACTCCCTGCCACTTTAGCGCCAAGTGCCAGTAACTTCTCTTTAGCTTCGCTACGAGACAATTGTTCTAATGTGCCCGTTAACACTACAGTTTTACCACTTAATGCAGAGTCGACAGCCTGTTGTTGTTCGTTTGGCCATGTCAGCCCCGCAGCTAATAAACGATCAATGACTTCTTGATTATGTACTTGGTGAAAAAAAGTCACTATATGGTGGGCGACAATAGGGCCGACATCTTCAATTTCAATTAATCGTGTTTCATCAGCCATTTTTAAGTCGTCGAGGCTTGAAAAATGTTGTGCTAACGAGCGAGCCGTCGCTTCACCCACTTCGCGAATTCCTAATGAATAGAGAAAACGTGAAAATTTAGTTTGTTTAGCCGCTTGCAAAGCAGTGAGCAAGTTTTCGGCCGATTTATGACCCATCCGATCCAGCGCTGATAATTGTGCCAGCGTCAGCGAAAATAAGTCGGCGGCATCTCGTATCAGCCCCTCATCGGCCAATTGTTCCACAATTTTTTCGCCCAGACCATCAATATCCATCGCTTTACGCGAGGCAAAGTGTTTAATCGCTTCTTTACGTTGTGCTGGACAATACAAACCGGCGGAACAACGTACAACGGCTTCACCCTCACCACGCTCTGCTTCTGAACCACAAATAGGGCAATGTGTCGGTAAAGTAAACGGTTGCGAATACGCGGGCCGTTTGGAATGCACCACTTGTACGACTTCTGGGATAACATCCCCAGCACGCCTGATAATGACGGTATCGCCAACACGAATATCTTTACGATCAATCTCGTCTTGGTTGTGCAATGTTGCATTACTGACCGTGACACCACCGACAAATACAGGTGTTAATCGAGCAACCGGAGTCAACGCCCCAGTTCGGCCAACTTGAATATCAATGCCTTCGACCGTGGTCATTTCTTGTTGCGCTGGGAATTTATGGGCAATCGCCCACCGTGGTGCACGAGAGACAAAACCAAGTCGTTGTTGCAGGACTAGGTTGTCGACTTTAAACACCACGCCATCAATATCATAAGGTAGGCTAGCACGACGTTCGCCAATATCGGCGATATAGGCTGTGCACGCCTCAACGCCAGACACTTGTTTTAATTCTGGAGAAATCCGACAGCCCCATCCCGCTATCAGCTTCATCGCAGCCGAATGACTTTCTGGCATAAGACTCAAACCTTGAATATCGCCAAGGCCATAACAATAAATTTCTAATGGTCTACTGGCCGTAATTTTAGAATCCAATTGTCTTAAAGAGCCAGCCGCCGCATTGCGTGGGTTTACAAACGGTTTCTTACCTTCAGCAAGCTGTTGCAGATTTAATGCGTCAAAACCAGATTTCGGCATAAATATCTCACCACGAATTTCAATGACGTCTGGCACATCGTGACCAATAAGCTTTAAGGGGATCGTCGGAATAGTACGAACATTGGCTGTCACATCTTCGCCTACTGCGCCATCTCCACGGGTAGCGGCTTGTACTAAAACCCCTTGTTCATAACGTAAGCTAATTGCAAGTCCATCAAGTTTAGGTTCCGCAATATAGGTTTGTTCCTCACGAGTGTTGAGCCAATCTTTAACGCGCTTATCAAATGCGGTTAATTCTGCCACATCAAACACATTATCTAGCGATAACATGGGCATGGCGTGGATCACTTGATTGAACTTATCAAGTGCTTGACCGCCAACCCTTTGGGTCGGTGAATCGAGTGTTAACAGCGCGGGATAATCCGCTTCTAGTTGTTTTAACTCATTAAATAGACGATCATACTCAGAATCGGTAACTTCTGGTTTATCAGTAGCATAGTATTGATAGTTATACTGATTTATCAAGTCGTGAAGCGTATCTCTACGCGCTAAAATCTTAGCGGGAATAGTCATATTCAAACTGGTTCTTGTCTACTTGTTGGCTTAAGTTGAAATTTAAGATTCGACTACGCATCGCTTCCAATGTCGTTTCGGTCAAGGTGCGGCGCTTATCGTCACAGAGCCTGCCATTTAATTGCTTTGTTATTTTATCGGCGGCATCTAGCATAGCATCAAATGCCAGCGAACCATTTACCGGACTCGGTAGGCGCATAAAGACTACTAAGCCTTTTGTTTCTAAGGCGCTTAACTCATCAGGCTTTAGTGTTCCTGGCGTTAATAAATTAGCGACACTAAATAAAGCTTGTCCTGAACGCCCTGTATGATATCGATGGTAAATCTGCATTTCACCTGGTACGACATCATTCATTGACAATGCTGCTTGAATGTCCATTCCTCTAAAGCCGGCGTCGTCCGCTGATAATATCGTCAAAGCTAAGACAATATCCCACTCCTTATCTTTTGGGGCTGTAGTAGGCGAGTTTTTTGTCTTCGTATCTGACACTGCTTCAAGCTTGTCGGCGTCACTCGCCACGACTTTATTACCGACTGGTGGCACAGGCGTCGGTGAAGTAAGCGGTTCTGAATCTAATACCAAGTCTAATTCAGCTTGTTCCCGGCTAATAGGTTTGTTCTGCTCTGGGATGGCTGTACTTACATTATCGGTAGTCAGCGTCTCTACCGCAGCGGTAGCGTCAGAAGACAAGGTAATGACAGGCCCATCTTCGAATGCATCAGCATCAGGTTCCAGTTCAGTCGAAATATTTTGTTCTTGTCGTTCGAGCTGTTCTTCAAGGTATTGACCAAAGTCATTATCAACTTTTGGTTCCGTTACGCGCGTCTTCTGCGCAAATGCTTGTGAGCGCTGTTGACTACGATACCGAGCGTACCAAGCAACGCCAATAAACCCTAATACTAAAATAATTGTTGCAATGGTCAGTTCTAACACGTCATTCAATCTTCCAGCCAAACCTACATACTCTAGGTATTTTATAAATATCTATTTAGTTTTATTGTTTTGAATCCACCTGTATTCACATCTCGACAACGATATTGTTTTCATCATTGGGTGGTAATCGACGATAATTATATCGTAGTTAAGGGCTGCTGCCCGATAAAGCATAACCTTATGAGGTGACTGTTTTATGAGGTCATTGTGCCTTGTCATCGATAGCGTGGCGCGCTAGCGACATCATGGACAAGCCATTTTGACGCCATCACACATATTTGAGCCTACGTCTGGATCGTCATCGTCCTCATATGCTGGCGATTGCATACGCACAATCGCATCAGCTGAAATAATAAACCCTTCATTTGAATTTGCTCGATCGCCGCATAATTGCTGATAAGTCGATAACGTCCCAGCGGCCGCATTCACATAGTATCGATTAGCATCTGCGAATTTAGGGTCATTGACGGTTTCATAAATCTGTTGATTGGTACGTTGATTATTTAATTCACTTAAACTACCAATAATCCTATTAACTAAGGGCACCATCAACTTATAGCAATATTGCACCCGTATTTTTAATAAATTAGCGTCTTGAATCGATGCATCGTCAGCTTGTGTCTGCGGCCGGTACATCAAGTTATCATTTGGAATCTCATAAATATTGTCAGCATTTTTTACCCCAAAAGCGGCGGCTGAAAACTGTTTTGTTGTTGGGCTAACTCTAATTATCTTAATATAGCTATCGACTTCTGAGCTTGAGTCTCGCTTGGTGCCTCCGCTGTTGATACCCATATCAATATCGGTTCTGACGCTGGTTAGCGTCGTATTGCTTGTATATAACGGGGCTAAGCCCCTTATTAAGCCTCGACGCAATGAGCTATAAGTCGCATTGTTCACCGCACCCAATCTCGCAGATTGAAAAACGGCATAGTTTAGAGTTGTTTTGGCAGAATATATCAGCCCAATTTGTATCGCGCCAAAGATTAATAAAATCAATACTGGAATAACAATAATGAACTCGACCATGGCCTGCCCTGATGAGTGGTGCTCTGTCGTTCTGATCTTCGTTGGTTTAATTTGATTGTCCATCGCCTACTCTTGTATCTCACGAGTGGCGTCAACCGTAATATCGAAGGGCGCGAGCACCTGTATTGTTAAGTCTCGTATCTGTTCAGTCTCGGGCGAGGATTGATCAATATGTTGATACATTTCGGTCACCGTATTGGCCAATATTTGAGCACGCACATAGGTCAAGTTGTACCACGCTTTAATAAATTGGTTATCTCGCATAATTGCCAGTTGGTAGGCTTCTTGGGCCTGTGTAAAGTTATTGTCACGTGCATAACAATTACCAATACGCAATAAACTTTTGGTGTCCTTGGGAAGCGCAATAGACAGAGACTTATAAAGTGGCACCGCTTTATCACACTGTTGCTCGACATAATAAGTGTCAGCATCAATTTGCATCGCCAAGGTTGATTCAACATTTTTGACAGCATTCTGGGCACACGCCGTTAAACTCAATAGGGCTAGCACCAGATAACTTAATCTAACCATATGCAATCATCTCCACGTTGAATGCCCATTTGCTGAATACTGCCCGCCATTAATTCCATCACGCTATTCGCACACCATAAAAAAGACATTCTCCAAGGGGGAATATTTTCAACGAACCCACAAACTTGCTTATTTTTATCGATATAGACCAAATCTAAAGCGTATTGCATGCCAAAAGTATGTATTGAATTACAAGGTGTAATCCACAGCGCTTGATGCTTTTTTAACGGGTCTAAAACCAATAAACCACCAAGTCTTTCTTTTAACGACTGTGTTCGCATGCCCTGAATCTGTACGATTTTTAAACCCTGCCGTGTCACAATGATTTGCCCATTCCTCACAATGTACCTTGCTCAATAAACTTGACGATAATCGGAAATAATAAAATCATGAAGGTCAGAGGAAAGATAAAAATCACTAAAGGAATAACTAATTTAACGGGGGCTTCCATTGCCATTTTCTCTGCCCGCTGAAAACGTTCATCGAGTCGTTGTTGTGCCTGAACACTCAATGTTTCTTTCATGCTGGTTCCCATCTTTTCTGCTTGAATAACCGCACTCACAAAAACGGTGACATCTTTCAGATCAATTCGCTCAGCCAATCTTCTTAATGCGTCTGCGCGAGTTTGCCCAGAATTGACATCACGCAGTACGATTCGAAACTCATTTTTCATCGCACCTTTAGGGCCTTTATCGACGGCTTGTTTAAGCGCACCAGAAAAGTTTAATCCTGCATCGACACACATGCTCAAATAATCTAAATAAATCGGTAACGACTTGACCACTTCTCTATCACGTTTTCGGCGCGAATCCTTCACCCAAGCTTCTGGTAAGACATAACCAATTAAAGCCAAAATCAACAAAAACTCGGGTTTAATATCACCCGAACTGGCCATTGGGATAGCAGCTAGCACCGGCAGTACTACAGCAAAGACAAGGCATACTGAAAAATAATCTTCAGCCGTCATGACAAAGCTCAAGCCATTTTTTTGCAGCTTCATATCTAATTTATTTAAGTATTTAGCCGGCAAATTATTGCCAATGAAAAAGGTAACTAACCGGACAAAGGGCCAGACGAGAAGCATAAAAGCAGGCGGCGGATCCATGTATTTACGTTCTTCACCAGCGGTCATCGCAAATAATATCGCGATGCCCATCAAAGTGCTGGCCACAGCACCACCAAAACTCAACCCTGCTAATAATGCTATCAAATCATCAAACATAAAATCCCTACCTTAAGTGTCTATTGACGTCACTTTTCGAATAAACACGTAACCGAGCACCTGCATCCCAACCATGATGGCCAACACAACCAGTCCTTCTGTCGTTGTATAGAGCTTTCGCATGGCATCGGGTTCAATAAAACTTAATAATATGGCGAGTATGATCGGCAACATTGCCATAAAAGTACCTTGCGCCTTGCCTTGGGCAGTTAAACTTTCAATTTTACCTTCCATCATTTTTTTACGACGTAACGTCTTGGCCATCGTATTGATTGTTTCAACCAGATTACCGCCGACCTCTCGACTAATACGAATCGCCGAGCTCGCCATCACAAAGCTTTGCATTGGCAGACGTTGCTCTAGCTCAATTAACGCATCTTCCAATGTCACACCTAAGCGCATTCGCTTAACCAACAAGCCGAACTCCTGACTTAATGGCGCAGGTGATTGCGCTGTCACCTGTTCCAATGCCATATTTAAACTCGCACCCGACTGTAGACTACTCGATAACATCATAAACGCATCGGGTAACTGCTCTTCGAACTTAGCCAAACGCTTTTTTCTTAAGGTTGCCCAGACGATACCCGGTATAAAGAATAAAACACCTAAAGCACTCCAAGTGACTACCCACAATTGAAATGAATAATGTAAAAAAGCGGGTATAAGCACCAAAGCAAGGATATTGATCAAAAAGAGGTTGCTGGCATCAGTAAAGACAAACATATCCGCTAATTGATTATTCGCATTCTTAGTAAATTTTTGTTTATAAAAAGCTGAAAAACTACTTAACCAATCACCGGAGCTAGATACCAAGCCCAACACAGCAATAAAAGTCAGCAATACAATGGCGGCCAGTAAGCTGACACTAATAAGGTCTTGCATCATGACTTAAAGATACTCATATCAACAGGAATACCACGCGCTTGTAGCTCCTCATAAAAGTGCGGCACGATGCCTGTAGCCATAAACTCACCCTTCACATGACCATTGTCATCAAAGCCATCTTGTTGAAATCTAAATATCTCATTGAGTTGGATCGTGCCACTTTCTATGCCGGTAATTTCGCTGATATTGGTAATTTTACGCGTACCATCGCCAAATCGAGATTGTTGGATCACAATATGTACTGCTGACGCAATTTGCTCGCGAATCGCCGTCACAGGTAGATCCATACCTGCCATCAACACCATCACTTCCATTCGTCGCAACATATCTCTTGGTGTATTTGCATGCGCCGTCGTAAGCGAACCATCATGCCCAGTATTCATCGCCTGCAACATATCCAATGCTTCACCGCCACGACACTCACCGACCACAATTCTATCGGGTCTCATTCGTAAACAGTTTTTAACAAGGTCTCGAATGGTGACTTGCCCCCGCCCTTCCATATTGGCCGGTCTGGCTTCTAAAGAAACAACATGCGGTTGCACGAGTTTCAATTCAGCCGCATCTTCAACTGTGATAACGCGTTCTCTTTCCGGTATATAATTCGATAGTATATTTAACAGTGTCGTCTTACCCGAGCCAGTACCTCCAGAAACGATGATGTTCTTTTTCTGTTCAACACACATGCGAACAAAAGTCACCATCGACTCGTTCAAGGTCACGTATTTGATCAAGTCACGATCCGTTAGTTTTTTATCCGAGAATTTACGGATTGTAATACAGGGTCCCCGTAATGCTAACGGCGGAATAATGGCATTAACACGTGAACCATCGGCCAACCGTGCATCGACCATCGGCGAACTTTCATCAATTCGACGCCCTAAGGGTGAAATAATCCGTTCTATTGTCGACAACACTGCGGCATTACTGGTAAAGGTGACATCACTCCTAGTCAATTTACCCGCTTTTTCGACATAGATATCATCGTAGGCGTTAACCATGACTTCGGTGATCTCTTTATCGGCTAATAATATCTCAAGGCAGCCTAAGCCAATGGCTTCATCCAGCACGATCTTACTTAGTTCAGTACGATCAATGTCCTTAGACAACTGAGCTGTTATCCCTACGATAACCTCATTCACAATAGTCGATAATTGTTCTCTAACTTTCTGAGGCGTGAGCTCATCAATATGCATCCGCCGCAGATCCATTTGACGCAATAATTCTTGATGAATATATTTAGCCCACTCCATATATTGTGAGCGTAAATCATTTTTCTCTTTAGATAAGCGATCATTTTCGACTAACTGCTCGTCAGCACCTAGCGTGGTGAGTGGGGCGTTGTCCTCATCGGCCAACGGCGCCACAGGAACGTCATCGATGATCTTAACGACAATGAAGTAACTACCAATATTGATGCTATCGGTTTCCAAAATGGGTCCATATCGTTCATGCGCTTGGCCATTGATAACGATGCCTGCACCACTACTCACATCCTCAATAAAAACACCGGCCATTTCTCGGGTAAATCGCGCATGTCTAGGCGATACCTTCCAGCCTCTAATCCGTAAAATACCTTCGCGTGAACTCCCTATCTCACACGAGTCGGCACCACAGCGAACTGATTCAATTTCTTGGTTTTTTTTGTCTAAAATTTTTAACTCAAACATCGTCGTCATTAATCCAAAAGACCGTTGGTTTTTCTATTTTCAAAGAGTTCGACCATCGTTGCTGCTTTAGTGATTTCGGCCTGATTTACGCCCTCGTCTAACTTATTCATCACTGTTGGTGTTATAAAAATGACCATTTCCGTTTCGCCAGCAATAAAACTATCTGACCTAAAAAGGCGCCCTAAAACAGGAATACTCCCTAACCACTTCACTTTACTCGCTGACTCTTGCTCTTCACGGGTAAGTAGTCCCGATAACACTAGTGTTTCGCCAGGTTTTAGCTTAACTTCATTGGTTGTCGCCCGTTTTTTGAATGCCGGTTGGCCACCCACAGCATTGGCCAAATCAAGCTGACTAATCGCAACGCCGATGTTCGCGGTAATATTGTTGTAGGTATCTAAACTCGGTTCTAAGTTAAGAATAATCCCGTAGTCTTTATATTCAACACTACTACCATTAGACGAGCTTGTTACCACCGGCACTTCCCCTCCGACGGTTAAATCAGCTTTACCGCCACTGCGTGCGCTTAACCGAGGGTTTGCCAAGGTTAACGCAGCACCCGACTCTTCTAACAGATCAATAATCGACGTCAGCTCAGTCGCAATGCCAAAATAGGCGCCACCGGCCCTGTCCGTCGTCGGGTAATTATCAAAGGCGCCCGTGGTTGAAGAGCCAGACAAATCGGGTAAGACCGCACCGCCAACTATCACATTCCTCGCTAAACTCAGGATGGGCCCACTAAAACTTTTTTGCCAATCAATCCCCAGTTTTTCAGTTTTATCTTTTGAAAACTCAGTGACTCGGACATCGAAATAAATCATCTTCTCTTCAAAGGGACTGATTTCACGTGCTAACACCAAAATATCAGGATAACTTTCTTGAAGTATCTTAATTCGTTCTAAGTCGCGATCTTGAATATTGCCGTCAACGACCACTTTTTGGTCAACGACTATGACTTCAATACCCGGAATGTTTTTAAGAAATGCCTTGATGTCTGCAACTTCTCTCTCCGTCGTAATTGTTCTGGCTAACACCAAAATATCGCTATAACGTTCTTTTAATAAATTGATTCGTTCTAAATCCCGTGCTTTTAATTCGCCATCAATGACTACACGTCGTCCAAGTGTCGTTATTTTGATTCCGGGCACATCATTCAATAATTGTTTTACTTCGTAAGCTTCACGCCACCCATTACTAGGCACAATCACAACAGAGACGATTTCACGATGTCCGTCAGCAAACCATACTTGCATCGTGGTTTCGCCAGCCGCATCCGCATTAAGCACTACTTCACCGTTTTTAAGTAGCGTTGTACTCAATATATCGGTTTTACCAACGGACATTCGCTCAACATCGGGGGCCGTTATAACCTTAGACTCACCTTCGTATAAGGTCAGTGAATTAGGTAGTAATCCTTTATTTTTAGCTTGGGCGAAAGGGGCTATCGCTATCAGGCACAACATCAAAAATAGCAATCGGCCTGTGGCGGTTAGATTAGTGTTCATAGATTCACTTCTATTAAGTTCAGTTAAATTTAATGTCATTGTTACGGTTACTCTTTGCGTACTTTTGTGACGGAGACAATGCCATCTTTCGCTGTTCCACCTGAAATAAAGTCAATGAACTCAATCTCATATTGTGAGCGTTCTGCATCTGCAGTGATATTTTCTGTAACGGAAGTAGACATATCAATCTCATTGCCATTGATGTCTAAAGCGACTCCTTTATCAACTTTACCAATGACCTCACCAGTATGACTGACGGCTTGACCATCTATAATTTCACCAATGACCTTACCTTTTTTATCAATCACTTTGCCGTCGACAATTTTGCCAATAATATTGCCGTTGTCATCACGCACCACACCCTCATCCACTTTGCCGATAATCTCACCGGTACTACTGACCGCTTGACCATCTATAATTTCACCAATGACCTTACCTTCTTTATCAATCACTTTGCCGTCGACAATTTTGCCAATAATATTGCCGTTGTCATCACGCACGACTTCAGCAATTTCAGCAACAGCCAGCATCGGATCATCAACACTGACGTTTTCAACGATAGTGCCTAATGCTTGACCATCAAATGTCACAGCCTGACCATTGACCATTTTGCCTACAATATTGCCATTTTCATCAACGACATTATCTCCTATGATACGGCCCACGGCTTGGCCATCGGCGCCGATAACCAAGTCAATTTTTTCCGGTTCATCTTTCTCGAACAACAACTCAACGCCAACGTATTTAAAGTCTGCAATGCTGGTATCTTTTGGGTGTCTTAACACGGCGAACATATCACCAATACCTTCCGACAATTCAACCCGAGCAATCTGTTTCGGCGTTAAATTTAAACCCACAATGGTAAATTCCATATTAAAGCCATCAGGTGAGTTTTTATTATTGCTGTACTCATATTTTCGGCCGTACATATCTTCTTTACCGGCCGCCAGTACCTCAACATTTTCGAGGATCGGCATCACAATGTTTTCTGGCGTTGTCCCGGTACCAGAAGCTGGCGCTAGACCTAGAGATGACATCGTGAAGTTACCCATTAAGTCAATATGATCGCCTGGCCGTAATAAGCCATCAAAAGAGTCTATCTTACTGACTTTCACACTACGCGAACGCCTTCCAAGTTCTATATTCTCTGAATACGTTTTCGCCGACTTTCCTGTCACTGCTTCCCAGGTAATCGGCCGCCCCATCTGTAAAGGCATCAATAATGTTCTATTCATCACCTTTTTAAAATCTTCTGCGAGGATGACATTAGACGGTAAAAACTCCTTCGGCACTTTTCGCGCTGCAACCAATTTCGGTGTAATCACGCTACCTTTGCTAAGGTCTCGATTTGGTACCACCACTGTCACCATCACTCTTTGCTCTGGTTGACTGGCTTTACGATATTTTGTTTCAACCTGTTTAAGGTAAAAAACCGTTAATGCAGCTGCGGCGAGGCCACAGATTACTGCAATAATTGTCAAACGGAGCCCTGATTGTTGCTTCATGCTGTCATTACCTATTTAAAAGTTTACTTATTTTTTATGTGATTTAAGGGGCTGAAACGATGTTCACCGTGGGACAATCATTGGGCTGTGTTGGCGCCCCATAAATTGCGGTTTGATTAAAATAATCAACCCGATCAATTTCCCCTAGGTTTCTATCTGGATCTGAAAATAATGCTAACCGTGCAGCATAGAGTTCATCATCATCTTTATCATTATCTGGATCGATATCGGCATCCCAATTTGAGGCCATGACTGAACAGATACCCAGTTCAGGCCAATACACGACCTCTCCTGTTGCTGGCAATGCAGTTGTACTGACATCGACGGAAAACACAGCGGCAAAATATTCACTGTTGATAATACGACCACCCTGTTCTTGGCCGTTCTTTACAACTTTAAAGGCGCTCTGTGTGCATAAATTACCGATATCCAATTCATTTTTATTCAGGCTATTAAAAACTTTACTACTGGCTTTACTGACGTAAGCCCAGCTATAAGTATTACGCGGAAAAGGGGATGGCAAACCAGCACAACTTGTCACCGCACGTAAATGAAGAATATTGCCCTCTTCATCCAACACCACATTATTTAATGCGGCAGATGTACTGTTGCCATGGGTACCCGTAAAGCTATTGTCGGCATCAGAATAAAAACCAATAACTTCACCGTTGGCGTCGAGCACTGTACCATCGGGTTGTAAATTACCAAAAGTGGAAAAACCATCAGCACTGGTCACCTGACTCACATCAGTCAGACCATCGGGGTCCAATCCGCCACCAATCGCCCCCCCCGTCCCCGAATCCCGTCCGCCTGTCCCAGTACCCGTTCTAGGAGTTGGTTCATAAGCGCCTTTGGCAGCATATTCGCCGTATTGTTGTACTGCAGATATCGAACTTGAATAACCGTCATAACCATCGTGCATCACAGACAATAATTTTGAGATGCATTTATTACTGGTATTATCACTGCCATCACATTCAACATTGGCTCCCCAGAATAAGGCAGCGATAAGTCCGCCACAGACAATCACATACTCGGCCATGGCTTGCCCTTTTTGCCGACGTGTCATTTGATGATTTCTTCATTAATTAAAACTTGCGTCATCTCGCCTGCCGGAATGATCAAAATATTATTCATATTTAAGCCCTTCCGAAAGACCAAAACACGGGACTCACCTTCATTAAACTCCCTATCTAATGTCCAACCTTTACGCTGCATTTCATTTAGATAGAACTTACTGACACTACGTGTACTCTCCGAGGTTGAAAGCATCGTGACGCGTCCTTGCTTAGGCCCATCAGTGGTAGCCAAGTCGGACACGATAACGCTGTCTGGGGGTGCGATAACATCCTCACCCACGTCGGCAGTTTCATCAACAGTCGGTGGGTTACTAATAATGAGTCGACCAACGCTAGGGGGCTCATTATTTTGTGCTGCGACCTGCACTGTCATCATGCATTTGTCTGTCATGGTGCTAATCTGGTGCCACATACCAAAGGCGGTATCGTCATAACGTTGATCCCATTTTTTATGATAGAAATCGACAACATCATGATAACTAGCTTGGTCTGCAATAAAATTTCGAACCATCATCGGTCTATTGTTGTAGACGGCATCGTCCATCACACTTTGTAACGTCATTTCATCCATAATAGGAAAGTCATCAAAGTCACAATTTGCAGCAACAACCGCGTGCTGGCACGACATAATAATCGCACAAAACCAAGTCATTAAACGTAACTGTCGTTTAATCATCATAATAATAAAACCCACCGTCTATGCCACCCGTCTCAGACACGTCTAATGGCTTACCATCTTCAGAAGGCATCGGTGCTATGCCCACCGCACCGAAGTCGAGCTGCTCTATAGCACTATTCCCTGGCCCCCCATCCAGCACGCTAGCGATACCAATGGCTAAATCAAATAAATCATTATCAAAAAGTGTGGAGGGTACAAAATCATCAGCCCGGGCCTGAAAATGTGTCAAACTTTGTGTATTCCACCCGTCCGCTAAAATAGCACTACGTGCCGTTAATTTGCCGTCCCAATTTTGGTAAATGGCATCTTCTATTCCTGTTCCCCAGTTGCCAGAACTATCACGATCCCAAACGCCAGTACCACCACCATGACTATTACCCACGTTAAGTTGTGTCGTCAGTACTGGGCTATAGTAATTTTTAGTCTCGTAAGCAAAGGTCATAAAATCATCGTTACTACCCCCAAATGCGCCCAAGAAAGTATTCAGAGGATCCGCAATCACTTTGACACCAGAATTGATGGCATCAACAATTTGATATCCTATTGCCGGTGTTAGTTGACCGTCTATCGTGTCGGTATCGTGGTCGGCATCGGTACCTACTGTTGTGCCACCATACATGGTGTTTTTACTTTGTACATACGTCCATATCGGGTTGATGTCGCCGGATGCGATCTTAGTATCATCTTCGGTGATAGGTTTTAAGCCACCAGGATCGGTGCCATAGAAAAAACGGTTGGTCATCGAGTCCATGACATCTTTATCACTACGTGTGGCTACACTTTCCCAATAGCTAGGGCTGATAACACTTTCGTCAGGCGCCTCACCTTGGTCAAACCACACCGTACGCTCCCAAGTTACGTAGCGTGCTGCCTGTTGATTTTGTGCTTGTAGGTCCATAACCTTGCCAAACATCGGCACAATAACAAATAGGCTCAAAAATACAAAACTTACCGAGACCACAAATTCGGTCATTGCTTGCCCTGATTGTTCCGGTGTCCATGCTGTCAGGTTTGATTTAAAATGGTTCATGGCAAATAGCTATCAAAATCAGGTAATTGATCAATCGCAGCCCCAGTGGCTTGTGAAGTGAGATCATTTATGGTCGGCTCAACTAACGGCCCAATAATCGGATCATCAATTTGTTCTACAAGCGTCTCCACCCCTACGTCGACGATACGGCCTGCGATACCATTTAAAACCCAATCAATGATATCGTTAGCCGATGCATTGTCCGATAGCCCTTCAAATATCTCACTCCACTTAATCTCACCGGTAGCGATTAACATAGAGATGGCGCTGGGCTCTGTGAGGCGGGCATCCCAAAAAGGACTAAATAAACTCGGTGCGACATCACTTCCATCTTTATTCTTTTGCATCGGATCCGCAAAATATGTCTCTGCTGCACTGACTGTCATCATGGGTCGCTCGTCATTCCAAACCAACTCTTGATAGTCGGCAGAGATATCTGTGCCTTCGACCCGAGAATGTGATTCCACATCAAACCGTGTATAAGCGATAGGGTTATTATTGGCATTATCCCAATCTACAGGGGTTCCCGTATTGATATTTAAAGCCGATGGCGATGCACCCGAATCTGAAGGCTTAGACTTATCCGTCGTTTCGATTTCATCCATTGTCTTAGCCAACGCAATGACAAATTCGTAGCCAACGCCCGACTCTTGAAATGAATCCCCTAATGAGAAAAATGACGGCGGTCCACTGTAAGTATCAGTGACATCAGCGGGGTTCGTACCAAACATGCCACCGGGCAATTGAGGGGCAACTGAGCCCCAGCCTAAAGCAACAAGGTGAAATAAATCAAAGCTACCTTGATTGAGAACATCATTGATATCACCACCATAGACATCCGCGGGCATCAAGGGGTAACCCCATTCAGGCACAATCTTTTTGGCATATTTGCGATCACTGACCAACTGATGGGTTGCGCCTGCTAGTGGCAAGCCAATAGGAATAGAAAAGTCGACATCGAGTATCGTACCCCCGCTACAGCCGACAACTGGCAAGCACACTTCAAAACTCACAAACAAACCAATATCGATCTGAATCCCAAATGACGTCACATCAATTGCAGACCAGCCCAGACTGGCAATATCTTTGTCTTCCTCTATTGAGCCCTTAGCCACATAAGCGGCACCACCATCATTTTTAATCCCCGCCCAAAACCCAAGATCAAGTTTAATCGTAAGCTTAACGATGCCTGCATCGAGTACCAATGGGAAATGAAACTCGACTCTAGGCGGGCCAAGATCCCAATGTCTGTCGCGTGTAAACGCTTCGCGATTATTATTAACGATAGCAGCAAAGCGTTTATAGCCATCGACGGCACTATCCCCCGTGGCCTCTGCATCGGTATTCAGGTTGGCATTTTGACCGCCACTGGCATTATTACTTCTCTTTCGAGCGACACCAGAACTATTATCGTTAATCATATTATCGACAGTACCGAGTTGCCCTCCTAGAAATTCGCCCACCATGTCATGGCCATCAGCATTAGCGGCATTAGAGTCGAGTTTGCCAGAAACATTACTATAGAGATTGTCCGGGCTGACATTTTCACCAAAATAGGTCAACAAAGTATTTTGAACAAAAAAGTACCAACCTACGACGGGCGTATACATTTCAGCTTTGTCTGCATCCGCTGAAAACTCGTGGTCTTTTACCACGTTAAGGTTCATTTCTATTTCAGCTTCGAGTGTAGATAACGCAAATACTTTTTGGAAAATACCTAAGGCGCCATTGAAGTAAGAAATCGCCGTTGGCCACACTTTATTGACTTCGCGTAGCGGCGGTTCGAGTGCCGTTCCTAGTTGTGTATAAACTGACGTGATTGGCGCCATGATCGACTGTAGCGTAGTCGGTGAAGGCGGCGCTATCGGCACCGTGTAAAGTGGGAAAAAACTAAAAGCCCCTACGTTTTTATAATGCTTTACCCATGAGAGTAACGCCACCATTTGACCGATAGAGACTTCGTTGGCCACCATCGCACGATTAGTATAAGCAATAAAATTTAAATTTCGAGCGGCCAATTTAGCTTGTGAATAGACGGCTGCATCAGCCGCATTTTCTAGTTGTACTCTATTTTTAACTAACTGACCTTGGTTGTACAAGATCAACAAGGTCATGATAGCGACCGCAAAAAAAAGCAAGCTAAAAACCATAGCTTGCCCTTTTTGATTGCGCGACTGACTGATTCTTGTCCTCATCCTGAGATAGCTTGGTTAGTGAGTCGAAATAGACGTCCTAACTATTATTCGGTTTGTTCAAAATCTTGTAAGCCGTAATTAGTGTTCGCGCCTTCAACACCACCGGCAGTACCAGCGGTATTACCAGATTGAGCACTCGTGCCCCCACCTAGCTCTGCAGCCATATCACCCACTTGACCACGAACAGTATCACCAAAAATATTAAATACAGTAATCGCCACAATTGCAATCAATGCAACAATGATGATGTACTCCGTCATTCCTTGTCCGAGCTGATTTAATCGTTTAGCACCCATAATTTATAGACCTTATACTATGCATTGAAACCGAAGAAGTTGCTTTCTATAACGCTCACATTATTTCTAATTTGTGGATAAAAGCAGGTCGAAGTATCGCACATCTTTATTTCAGATGTAAGGACAAAACGGTCAAAATTGTCTACTAATACCAGTTTAGGCGCAATTATTACGTATTTCTTAACACTAAATAACAACGATGACTGCACTAGCAAAAGCGTGTAAACAAGATAAATCAGAAGATAAAATATCAAAGAATGTAACGGCACAACTTTAATAATGTCAGTTCAGTTCATCTTATTGACCTCCTTTTTTGCAGCTGGCCTTTAAGTAAGTTATTTAATAGGTCTGTGCTGGCACTGTTGTTTAATCTTGCAACTCAAGGATAATAGTCTCTTTTTACGATACTCTGAGAAACACTATGTCTACATTACCCAGCAAAGCCCTAGAGACTTTCGACAACGCTCGACCAGACCGCGATTACACCATTCACATCGAAACCGCTGAGTTTACCTGCCTGTGCCCGATGACAGGACAGCCTGATTTTGCCACGATCAAACTTGACTATGTACCCGATTTAAAATGCGTAGAATTAAAGTCTTTTAAACTATATATGTGGACCTATCGCGAACAAGGTGCTTTCCATGAAGTAGTCACTAATCAGATTCTGGATGATTTAGTTGCAGCGACAAATCCTAAATTTATGCGGGTCACCGGTATTTTCAATGTTCGTGGCGGTGTCTATACCAATGTGGTTGCCGAACACCGTAAAGATGGTTGGGACGCACCGGAACTCGTCCAACTACCTTAACCCTTTTAGCATTTGTAGCACTCAGTGAGATGAAGACAACACACTCGATCACTGTTGGCATCGATGTAGGCACCTCTGCATGTCGCGTCATGGCGATCGATGAACAGGGCAGTATTGTCGCCAGCGATCGGCTGGCCATGCCAGAAACAGGCACAATGCAAGATCCTGCTATGCAATGGCAAACGGTCAAACTTGTCTTGGGCCAAGTCATCACACAATGTGCTGGACTGACCATCAAAGCCATTAACGTTGATGCCACATCAGGGTCGGTCATGATGACCAATCATTATGGTAGACCCATTTCAGCGATGTTGATGTATCACGATGACCGTGCCATTGAACAAAGCAAAAAGATAGTCAATCTAGCACCAGCACACTCAGGCGCTCATGGTCCGACCAGTGGACTTGCAAAACTGTGTTTTTTTCAACAACAAACTCTTCCCTCTGAAGCCCAATTTATTCATCAAGCTGATTGGATCAATTTTAATTTGGGAGCGCCGTTGGGGATCACCGATGAAAATAATGCCTTGAAGACCGGCTACGACCCTGTAAAACGGCGTTGGCCACAATGGCTTGACCATGTCACGAATACCCACTACTTACCCGTAGTCGTGCCTGTTGGCAAAACAATAGGTCGCTTATCAACGGCCTTGTGCCGAGAGTTTAAACTCACGATTCCCCCCGATATTATTGCCGGCACAACCGATAGCATTGCTGGCGTCATCGCGACAGGTATCAAGCAAACAGGCCAAGCCGTTACCTCATTAGGATCGACCTTAGTGGTCAAATTAATCAGCGGCCAAGCCGTATTCGTACCCAAGCAAGGTATCTATAGTCATCGCTTAGCCAATCGTTGGTTAGTGGGGGGAGCCTCTAATACCGGTGGTGCCCCATTACGCCATTTTTTTCTGATCAAGCCCTCGACCAGCTCAGTGCACAAATCGATCTCATCGCACCTACGTTGGAGTATTGTCCGCTACTGTCGCCAGGCGAGCGCTTCCCTATTTGATGACCCAACTTACGCCCCGAGACTCACACCAGGACCCGCATCTGATGTCCATTTTTGCCATAGCTTATTGCAAAGCATCGCCAATATTGAACGCCTGACATATCAATGTTTGGCAGCCGCTGGAGCTCATCCAGTCACTGCAGTCTATACGGTTGGCGGTGGTGCCAAAAACCCAATTTGGACAACAATACGTGAACGTACATTAGCGGTCCCAATAGTATTAGCTACGCAAACTGAAGCGGCTTACGGTAACGCGCTGATTGCCCAAGGCCATATCAACACCCTATGTACATAAAACAAGCGAGGATAAAATAAAAAATGATAGCAAATCTATCCAAAGGCGCGGGGTATCTATTCAAAGGCTTCCAGCTAATGAATCAGCAAGGTGTTCGTCGTTTTGCCTATTTACCTATGGCGATTAACATCTTGCTGTTTAGCAGCGCAATTTGGCTAGGCTACAGTCAGTTTGATGCTTGGCTTAATAGCTTATTACCGAGTTGGCTACCTGATTGGCTCATGACAGCACTCATGTGGTTAATCCTACCGATCTTCACCGCATTGGTAAGCATTATCGTTTTTTTTAGCTTTTCGATTGTTGCCAATTTCCTCGCATCCCCCTTTAATGGCCCTTTAGCGGAAGCGGTCGAACGCTCACTCACCGGCCAAACTCCGACCGCGTTACCATGGCAACAAATCATCAAAGACACGCCATCGGTTCTATGGAATGAGCTGAAGAAAATCAAGTATTTCCTATTGTGGATTATCCCTTTATTTATTTTTTCATGGATCCCTGTGGTGAATATCGTCGCGCCTGTACTGTGGTTCCTATTCTCCGCTTGGATGCTGACTTTGGAATATCACGATTACCCTATGGGCAATCATCATCTCAAGTTTCCAGCACAACGCGACAAGCTCAAATCCCAACGCACCTTAACATTAGGTTTTGGCATTGCCACCTTGGCTGTCACCATGATTCCTATCGTGAATTTCATCGTGATCCCGGCGGCCGTTGCCGGCGCCACCGCGCTTTATATAGAACAGCTTAAGGCGTAAAGCTCTCAATCGTTGCGTTGAATATTTCGCTAGGTCGCATCGCTTTTACGACTAACGCCGTATCAGCAAAATAATAACCGCCCAAGTCTACCGCTTTGCCTTGCACAGCCTTAAATTGTGCCACGATCTGCTTCTCGTCGGAGCTTAAAGCTGTCGCCAAGGTCTGAAAGTACGCTTGTAATTCAAGGTCCGATGTTTGTTCGCTCAATGCCTGCGCCCAATACATTGCTAGGTAGAAGTGACTACCCCGATTATCTAGCTCACCCACTTGCCGAGAAGGCGATTTATTATTATCCAAAAAACGCCCCGTGGCGGCGTCTAATGTTTCTGACAGTACTTTCGCTTTGGCATTGCCCGTCGTTTGACTTAAATGTTCTAATGAAGCGGCCAAGGCTAGAAATTCGCCCAATGAATCCCAACGAAGGTGATTTTCTTGTTCCAATTGTTGAACATGCTTTGGCGCCGAACCACCGGCACCAGTTTCAAACAGTCCACCGCCGTTCATCAACGGCACAATCGATAACATTTTAGCACTGGTACCCAATTCTAAAATCGGAAAGAGATCGGTCAAATAATCTCGTAACACATTACCGGTAACCGAAATCGTATCTAAGCCTGCCTTCATTCTTTCTAAAGAAAAAGTCATCGCATTTTGCGGCGATAAAATACGAATATCTAATCCCGTCGTATCATGGTCTGCCAAATAGTGGTTCACTTTCACAATCAATTGCGCATCATGGGCGCGTTGTTCGTCTAACCAGAACACGGCCGGAGTCGCTGTCAAACGCGATCGCTTGACCGCTAATTTAACCCAATCTTGAACCGGCAAATCTTTCACTTGACACATCCGCCAAATATCACCCTCTTCGACTGCATGCTCAATAAGAACCTGACCGTCAGTATCAATCACTCGAACTGTACCTTTAGCAGGTATCTCGAACGTCTTATCATGCGAACCATACTCTTCCGCTTTTTGTGCCATCAACCCCACATTAGGCACACTGCCCATCGTGGTCGGGTCAAAAGCACCGTGCTTTTTACAAAAATCAATCGTTTGCTGATAGATCCCCGCATAACAACGGTCAGGAATAACGGCTTTCGTGTCTTGTTGTTGACCCATTTTATTCCACATTTGACCTGATGCACGAATCATAGCCGGCATCGAGGCATCAACGATTACATCTGAGGGAACATGTAAATTGGTAATTCCTTTATCAGAATCCACCATCGCTAAATCAGGTTGTTCTGCATAAAGGGCTTCAATATCGGCCATAATCTCAGCTTGTTGCGCTTCATCTAAACTAGCTATTTTATGATAGACATCACCCAAACCATTATTCACATTAACGCCTAGACGCTCGAATAGCGCTTGATGCTTGTCGAAAACAGCTTGATAAAACACACTGACAACATGACCAAAAATAATGGGGTCGGATACTTTCATCATCGTGGCTTTCAGATGCAAAGAAAATAGCACCCCTTGCTGCTTTGCCGCCTTGATTTCCTCGCTAATGAATTGTCTCAAAGCCTGCGTCGACATAACGGCAGCATCGATGATTTCACCAGCTAACACAGTGATTGCAGGCTTTAGAACTGTTAATTCACCTTGCTCATCGACCAATTCGATTTTTACCACGGCATCTTCGGTTAAAGTGACAGATTGTTCACTCCCAAAAAAGTCGCCAGACGACATGCTGGCAACATGGGTTTGTGAATCGGCTTGCCATGCCCCCATTGAATGCGGATGTTTACGAACATAATTCTTAACCGCTAATGGTGCCCGACGATCGGAGTTACCTTCTCGCAATACCGGATTGACAGCACTACCCTTCACTTTGTCATAACGGCTTTGAATCTCTTTCTGTGCTTCTGTTTCCGCCGTGTCCGGATAATCGGGTAAAGCATAGCCTTTTGCTTGCAACTCTTTAATAGCGCCTTTAAGTTGAGGAAGCGATGCACTGATGTTTGGTAATTTAATGATATTGGCTTCCGACTTTAATGCCAGTGCGCCTAAGGCAGCCAAGCCATCTTCTATGGTCTGATCTCGGTCTAGATATTCAGGGAACTGCGCTATAATTCGGCCCGCTAACGATATATCGCTCAACGTCACATCAATATCCGCAGCGGCAGTAAAAGCCCGAATGATCGGTAATAATGAATATGTAGCCAAAGCTGGCGCTTCGTCTGTTTTGGTATACACAATCGTGGCGTTAGTCATGTTGTTTCCTAAAATTTTAAATAAATTCAGCGTTAGCAAATACTGAATCGCTATTGATTAATAAAGTTGTGCTATTCGGGCTACCGCTTCTAATAGTTTGGTTTCATCTTGGGTATAAGCAAAGCGTATATGGTGTTGTGCACCGTGAACACCGAAATCATCACCCGGTGTCACAGCAACCCCTGCTTCGTTCAACCAGTATTGTGATAGCGCCATGCTGTCTGGGACTTGTTCATTCAAAAAATGTTGGCAATCTGCATAGATATAAAAGGCACCTTGTGGCGTTGCCTTGATATCAAAGCCCAGTGACTGCAAGGCGCTCAACAAGGTATTTCGCCGTTGTTCAAATACACATCGCCGTTGTTCTAGTATCGCTAATGTTGACGTTTCAAATGCAGCTAAAGCGGCATATTGTGACACGGTTGGCGCTGCTAAGAACAGGTTTTGAGCCAATTTATCCATTACCGAGGTATAGGCTTCCGGCACCACTAACCAACCTAATCGCCACCCTGTCATACCGAAATACTTAGAAAAGCTATTTAGTACAAAAGCGTGTGGATCGACTGCTAATGCCGTCGTCATATCCACATCATCATACGTCAAGCCATGATAAATCTCGTCGACCGCCAATACGCCTTGCTTCTCCTGAATCGCTGCAGAGAGTGTCGATAACTGTAATCGCGACAATATACTGCCCGTTGGGTTCGATGGTGAAGCCAACAATGCCATGTCGGTATGCTCGTCCCAATGTCGTTCAATATCAGCCGCAGTGAGTTGATAACCATTACTTTCGCTGACGGCTATCATTTTCGCTCGCCCTTCTACAAAACGGGCAAAATGTCGGTTACAAGGATAACCCGGATCGGCTAATAAAATATTACCGCCAGACTCGAGCAACGCCCCCATTAATAGTAGCAGACCACCCGATGCTCCTGGCGTGATAATAATACGATTTACCGGTATAGCAACTTGGTACGTTTGCAGATACCAATCAGCAATGGCTTGACGTAATTCGGGCAACCCTAAAGCGGGGGTATAATGCGTTTTTCCCGCGTGTAGAGCCGCGACACCAGCATCAATGATCGGTTGAGGCGTCGAAAAATCAGGCTCCCCCACTTCTAGGTGAATAATCTGTCGTCCTTGAGCTTCAAGCTGTTTGGCCTGAGCCAATATATCCATCACATGAAAAGGCGAAATCTGCTCGGCCCGCTTCGCGAGCCTTAATTTAGTGTTGGGCATGTAGCCTCTTTAAGCTATCAACCGTCACACAGTCGTCATCCAGCGGCACACCTGCCAATACTTGGCAAGTCTGCCCTATATCACCGAGGTGGTCTAACACTGATATTGCACCCGTGAAGTCATCATTTTCTGTATACCCATTGAGCGTGACAATCGTTGGGATACCCGCGCTTAATGATGCTTTAAGCCCATTTTCAGAGTCCTCTATCACGATGCATTCGTTCGCCTTTAAACCCAGTTCGGTTAAACAATGATGAAAAATATCCGGTGCAGGTTTTTTCGCCGTCACAATATCGCCAGCGGCAATACAATCAAACCAGTCCAAAGCTGACCGACTCAATGTATTTTGAATAAGCGCCGTGACATTTTCAGGTATTGTCGTCGTCGCAATAGCAATGCGCAAATCTGAGTGGCGAAGCGCATTAAGCAGCCTCGACACGCCTAGCCGCAAATCGATCCTCTTCTCGGCTAACAGGGAGACATAGATTCCTGTTTTAGCAGCGTATAAATGGTGGATGTATGTCGCCATATCACCGCCATGATCAAATGTCGGGTGAAAGACAGACAGGTAATAAGCGATACGCTCTTTACCCCCCGCCACGGCTAACAACTTACCATATATGGCTTCGTCCCAAACCCAATCTAACCCCGCCTCAGAAAACGCTTGATTGAAAGCAATACGATGACCATCTCGTTCGGTGTCTGCCAGTGTACCGTCGACATCAAAAATCACTGCTTTTAACCGTTCAAGCACTCGTTTTTCTCCTACAAAATGAGATAAAATGATAGCAAGTTTTTGCACAATAGGGTTTCCTCTGGTATAGATGCGCCCTTAAATTTGAAAAGATACGAGGTTTTCACACAATGGATTCGACACAGATGGAAGCAAAATTCACCCCCTACGATGAGGCATCGGGTGAAGATTACATGAACGACGAACAGGTCGCGCATTTTCGGACTATTCTAGGAAACTGGCGTAAACAGCTCATGGAAGAAGTTGACCGCACGGTACACCACATGCAGGATGATGCCGCGAACTTTCCCGATCCAAATGACCGCGCGACGCAAGAAGAAGAGTTCACACTCGAACTTAGAACGCGTGACCGTGAACGTAAACTGATCAAAAAGATCGAAGAGTCTTTAGAAGACCTTGATAAAGGTGATTATGGTTATTGTGAGTCTTGTGGCACCGATATTGGTATTCGTCGCCTAGAAGCTAGACCAACTGCAACCCTCTGTATTGATTGTAAAACGTTGGCAGAAATTCGCGAGAAAAACCGCGTATAAGGCCAAAGCAATTGCTATGTCGATGCTAGCATTCAGCTAACGTCATCTATTAATGCCCCGTTTTAATTGGGGCATTTTGATATCTAATCTGTCAGATCCATCCAGAATCTAGTAGTGCAATTTTCATTTTGATTGTCTTAATTTCACGTTATACTTTCAAATCACTACTCTTTAGGTAACGTAGCATGGCACAAGAAAACATTCAGTCGACCCTAAATGAAGTTCGCATCTTTCCGCCGAGCCAAGACTTTATCAATACCGCTGCCTTATCAGCAGATAATCTCGCTACATTACATGCCAAAGCCAAGCAAGATAACCCCGCATTCTGGGCAGAGCAGGCGCGTCAAGAAATCGATTGGCAACAGCCCTTCACA
The DNA here is from genome assembly GCA_024685995.1 of Piscirickettsiaceae bacterium. Classification (GTDB taxonomy): domain Bacteria; phylum Pseudomonadota; class Gammaproteobacteria; order Nitrosococcales; family Methylophagaceae. Next base: position 97,196 of record JAIBDY010000001.1, read on the forward strand.
ACAACATTAGATGAATCAAACGCCCCTTTCTACCGCTGGTTTCATGATGGTAAATTAAATGCATCATACAACTGCTTAGATCGCCACCTAGCAAGCAATGCCGATAAAACCGCCATCATTTTCGAAGGTGAGCCGGGAGATACGCAACATATTAGTTATCGTGAGTTACACCAACGCGTCTGCCGTTTTGCCAATGCCTTAAAAAATCAAGGCATTCAACGAGGTGATCGCGTCATTATCTATATGCCAATGATCACTGAAGCCGTAGTCGCAATGCAGGCTTGTGCACGCATTGGGGCAATTCACTCTGTTGTGTTTGGTGGTTTCTCGGCAACCTCTTTGAAAGACCGTATTGAGGATACTGGTGCCAAAATGATCATCACTGCTGACGGCGGACATCGTGGTGGCAAAATCATCGAGCTCAAAGCCATCACGGATCAAGCGCTAGAAACAGCGTGTGAACATATCGAAACCGTCATTGTTTATCAACGAACGGGCCATGACATCAACTTCAATGCAGAACGTGATATTTGGTGGTCTGATGCAGAACTAGGTCAATCAACAGACTGCGAACCAGAATGGGTTAATGCTGACCACCCACTTTTCCTTTTATATACATCAGGTTCAACAGGTAAACCAAAAGGCATACAACACTCCACAGGGGGGTATCTACTCAATGCTATCACCACTATGCGTTGGGTGTTTGATATTCAAAATAATGATGTTTTTTGGTGTACCGCAGATGTCGGTTGGATTACAGGCCATACCTATGTAGCTTATGGCCCTTTAGCAACAGGCGCTACGATTGTCATTTATGAAGGGGTGCCAACCGTGCCAGATGCGGGACGATTTTGGGATATCTGCCAACGCCATCAAGTGACTATTTTTTACACCGCGCCCACAGCTATTAGAGCATTAATGAAAATCGGCGGGACCTTTCCGCATTCATACGACTTAACTAGTCTTCGTTTACTTGGCACGGTCGGCGAACCCATCAATCCAGAGGCTTGGATGTGGTATCACAATATTATCGGGCAACAACGTTGTCCCATTGTTGATACTTGGTGGCAAACAGAAACCGGTGCGCATATGATTGCCCCCGTTCCCGCGGCCACCATCACCAAACCAGGATCTTGTACCCATGCCCTGCCGGGGATTGATGCCGCTGTGGTCAACCAGCAAGGAGAAGAGATCACCGAAGCAAACCAAGGTGGCTTTTTAGTGATTCGTCAACCGTGGCCATCGATGATCCAAACCGTCTGGGGTGATGACCAACGTTATAAAGACACCTATTGGCCATATTTCGATGGACGATATTATTTATCTGGTGACAGTGCGCGGCGAGACGAAGAAGGTTATTTTTGGATTATGGGCCGAATTGATGATGTATTAAATGTATCAGGCCATCGCCTCGGAACCATGGAAATTGAGTCCGCCTTAGTCGCACATGAACGTGTTGCTGAAGCCGCAGTCGTAGGTCAACCCCACGATATCAAAGGCGAATCGATTTTTGCTTATGTCGTTTTAAAAGGGGACCGACCGACCGATGGCGTTGATGACGCATTGACTAAAGAGCTGCGTGACTGGGTCGGCTCACAGATTGGCGCTATCGCAAAGCCTGACAATATACGATACGCCGACAATTTGCCTAAAACGCGATCCGGTAAAATTATGCGTCGACTATTACGGACTATCGCCAGTGGCGAGGCTATTACACAAGATACGTCCACGCTAGAAAACGAAGGCATTTTACCGCAGCTTCAAGGCATAGCCTGACATGAACAAAAGAGCACAAGCCAATGATGCTGTTCAACGCATAGACAAGTGGTTGTGGGCTGCACGTTTCTATAAAACACGTGGCCTCGCTGTCGAAGCCGTGAATGGTGGTAAAGTTCACCTCAATAAACACCGCGTTAAACCCAGCCGGACTGTGAAAGAAAACGATGTCTTAACTATATCTAAACCGCCCTACGAACATACAATTACCGTGTTAGGTTTGGCTACACAACGTAGACCCGCCTCAGAAGCCCAGTTACTGTATCGTGAAAGTCAACAAAGTATCGACAAACGCGAAAAACTACGCCAAGAAATAAAAAACCAACCCTTAGGCTTTCGACACGATCAAAGTAAACCCAATAAGCGTGAACGTCGCCATATCATTAAGTTCACTCGAGGCTAGCCATGTCCTCCCCATCCCCCCAAAAAGGCTTACTTGCAAAAGCCGATAACACACTACCTACAATGAAATATGCAATAGAACTGCAACTTCTTGCCGCCCAAGTCGGCTTTGATTGGCCGGATCTGGATGGTGTCATCGCTAAAATCAAAGAAGAACTCGACGAAGTCGTTGCCGAAATAGGTCTCGATGATAATCATGCACGACAACAAGATGAAATGGGGGACTTATTATTGGCTTGTACAAACTTAGCGCGTCATTTAAATGTCGATCCCGAACTCGCTTTACAAAGTGCAAACCAAAAGTTCTACCAACGCTTTACAGCGATCGAAGCATTGGCATCTGCGAGCAATTCAACCCTATCCCAGCAATCACCTGAACAGCTCAATACCCTTTGGCTTCAAGCAAAAGAAGCTGAATAAACCACTCACTCCACGACCGAGCTACGTCGTCAAATACCGGTTGACTCCATCGATATTCTCATCTAAAAAATCAACAATACTTTTTGGCACCAATCATGCTTATGAATTAAATAGGGTCTTTAGCATTTAGCTAAACGCAACCAATGAAACCAATACACTAACTGACATTGAAATTGGACTATTTAGGGAGATTTAAAGGATGAATAACCTAGCTACGGTCGTGAAAGCAGACGGCAGTGACTTACAGAGTGCTGTCTATACACAGCTAACTACACACTACGACAAAAAATATAAAACCGGCTGGTACTACATGCACGCACAGCCACGCTCATGTTTTACTTCACAGTTGTTGGATGAAATTAACGATTATCAACAAACTGTAAAATATGACATGCTCAAAACAAAACAAAATCAATACGATTATCTTGTTTTGGCTTCCGAAGTAGAAGGCACTTTCAATTTAGGCGGTGATTTAGCAGTCTTCTTCGAACTCATCAAGAATAAGAATAAAGTTGGCCTATTAGAGTACGCCATTAAATGCATCAATGTACTTCATCAGAATATGACGCATTTAGACAGTGAATTGACGACTATCTCTTTAGTCAAAGGGGACGCCTTAGGTGGTGGTTTTGAAGCAGCGCTATCTAGTAATATTTTAATCGCAGAGCGTGGCAGCAAATTGGGTCTGCCAGAAGTTTTGTTTAATTTATTCCCTGGCATGGGCGCATACTCACTTTTAAGTAGAAAAGTAAATCGCGTCAAAGCAGAAGAAATCATTTTAAGCGGCAAATTATATAGTGCTGAAGAGCTTTATGAGCTGGGAATTGTTGATGTACTAGCTGAGAAAGGCCAAGGAGAAATGGCCGTCTATCAATATATTAAGACAGCAAATGCAAAAGCAAATAGTTACAATGCGATTAGAAAGGTTCGTGATCTCTGCGATAACATTTCTTATGATGAGTTATTGAATATAACAAAAGTATGGGTCGACTCTGCAATCAAGTTAACGCACAAAGACCTTAGAATGATGGAAAGATTAGTCGCACGACAGACTGCTAAAAACACAAACTCATGATTACTCTACAGCTTTCTTTTTTTGATCGTTATCTATTGCTAAGTTAAGTGTTTTGACGGTGCCTTTATAAGCATTTTCAATATCTTGACTTAGCTGCTGTAACTTAGCGCTACCAATATCGTAAGGCTTAAACTCCTCTCCGTGACGGCAAAGGTCGGCTAATTTATTTGCGCCCAATTCAGAAGCCGATCCTTTTAATGCATGTAAGGATTCACATAATTGTAAATAATCGTCGACAACCGCGTCATGGATACGCGATACATGCTTTTCACCATCATGGATAAAGCCGCTAACTAATCGCTTCATAAAATTGGGATCGCGGTCTAACATGAATAAAGTCTCTAATACCTGCATATCACACCATCCTTGCACAGGAGGGGTAGATTCGTTCGTCGCTACCTCAGCGATTATTGGTGCTGTCGAAGGATTAGCGGTCTTAACTCCTCTCGATATCACGGCTATTTTTTCCAATAACACTTTGGAATCAATCGGTTTTGTTAAAAACGCATTGACGCCGAGGTCGAGGCTCGATTGTTTAGCTTCTGGCGTTGCATCTGCTGTTAACATAATCACAGGCATAACACGCCCTGCCTCCATAAAACGCAAAGCCTTTATAACGTCATCACCAGAACGTTCTGGCATATTTTTATCAACGATTAATAAATCAATGGTATCTAAATCAGTGACCAATTTATCGAGTGCTTCTTCACCATTATTAGCAATATAGACAACATGTCCTGCTTTTTTTAATACACCCGAGATAACTTGTTGATTAACGACATTATCTTCCGCCACCAAAATAGACAGCGCCTTAGCCCCAGTTTGACTAGCATAATAGTCAGCGATTGAAACCACATTTTCATTACCGACATGAATACTATGCGCAGCGTGAATCGCGTTAAAAATGACACGCCTATCCGCTAAACCTTTAATAACTGAAATATAATGTTGGCCTCTGTCCTCAGGTGTCAAGTGTTCATCTGTATTATCAATTAACACCAACGATGCATCACCTAAGACTTTTTTCGTTTTTAACAACTCGGCAAAGTCTAGAGGCGTCAGCCCAGATAGACTTGTTCGATCAACAAGAATAATTTTATAACCATCTTCTTGCGCTAAGGCCTTAGATTGCATCGACACCGCATGTGCAGGTGACTCAACGGAATCGAACGGGACTTGCCAGCCTTCGAGTAAGGGTTTGATAACAGTAGCGGCTTCTGAAGCTGAGAGTAATAAGACGTGATTGTTAGTGATAACAACATCATCATGCTCAATCACGGTGAATGGCAACTCGAACCAAAAAGTAGACCCTTTATCAAGCACACTTTCTGCCCCTATTTTGCCACCCATCAATTCAACTAACTCTTTTGAAATTGTCGTGCCCAACCCCGTTCCTGGCGAACGATGTGAAGCAGACACACTGACTTGGGTGAAGTCATCAAAAACTGAACCGAGCGAAGCCTCATCGATACCAATGCCTGTATCGCTCACATCGAAGCGAATCAAGACCTCGTCGTTTTTCTGTGCAATTTCTTTTACATGTAGATTGACAGAGCCTTGCTCTGTAAATTTGATCGCATTTCCGATGAGATTGATTAAAACCTGTTTAATATGCTGCTGATCCCCGTTTAATAGAAAAGGGACGTCTGAATTAATATTACAGGACACGGTAATATTCTTAGCTTTGCCTATCGGTGCTTGAATTGCAATAACGGAATTAATTAAAGAATGCAGATCAAATTGCTCATGATTAATGAGGATTTTACCGGCTTCTATTTTTGAAATATCGAGTACTTTTTCAATTAAGCGTAGTAAAGTCTTAGCAGAACTATGCATCACATTAACAAGATCACGCTGTTCGTAATCCAGTTTAGTCTCCCTTAACAAATCGCCCATACCGATGACGCCATTGAGAGGCGTTCTTAATTCATGAGACATATTGGCTAGAAAGCGAGTTTTGGCTTTACTTGCATTCTCCGCCATCGCAATCGCGGCATAAAGCTTTTTGATCAAGAAAATAGAGTAAACCGGAATCACGGTTATCAAAATTAATAAACTAATCGAAATCGCTCTATGGACTTGCCAATATTCCCCCCAAGTAATTGCTGCCAAAAAGCCAACCAATCCCACGGCGAGTGAAATGTACAAATAATCAACGCCATATCGAAAACCATTACCCAAGATAACCCATAAATAAAACAAGAATAAGAACATCGTTTCATCAGCAGCGATATACATCAGTACCGATAATGACGTTAAGTCTATTAAAATCCCGAAAACACGCCGAATGGGGCTAGGTTTAGGTTTTTTGGCAATGAATAAAACAATCAATAGGCCAAAAGCAAAATAATCGATAACAATGAAATTGACGGTTGAAGCAAGAATATCTGCAAAAGATTCATCTTCAGCCCAAGGTACACAAAAAATAAGAAGTAATATAAAACCAACAAATACACGCACTAAGGCTTGTTCAGGCTCACTATCACCTGTACGTTGCAAATGCTGCTTAGCCGTCGATAAGCTGCTTAGAATTAAATTCATCAATAACTTTGATCCATGTCATTTTATTATCCCACCTCATCCGCATAATCCTTTTGGATCTGCATAATTTGTGGAATCCGTTCACCAAATGCGCTGACACATTTTGGGTCTAACTGTGTACCTGCTTGGGCTTTTAGATAAGCAATGGCCTCTTCGACTGGCCATGCGTCTTTATACGGTCTGACAGAGGCTAATGCATCATAAACATCGGCAACTGTCACAATCCGTGCGATCAACGGAATATCCGTTCCTCTGAGCCCATTCGGGTATCCTTGACCATCAAAGCGCTCATGGTGATACAGCGCAATAACCGCGCCCATTTGCATATATTTAGATTGGCTGTTTGATAATATTTCATAGCCGATGGTAGTATGGCTTTGCATTATCTCCCATTCTTGTGCATTGAGTTTCCCAGGTTTTAATAATATGTTGTCAGGGATACCAATCTTTCCAATATCATGCATCGGGGCTGCATATTCTATATCATCACACTCGGCTTGTGTTAATCCAAGTTGTTCTGCTATCTCACGCGCATACTTTGCCATACGTATAACATGATTACCGGTTTCTTCATCGCGGTATTCCCCTGCTTTTGCAAGACGCAATATTGTCTCTTGTTCACGAAGCAAAATTTGTTCTGTCGCTATCTTGACTTGTTCAGCTAACCAATCGGCCCGATCTTGAATAATTAAGTGTTGCTCATGTAATTTCAGTAGGTTCCGGCAGCTTGTCCGACATTCTACTTGATCGATAGGCCTGATTAAAAAAGCGGTTGCACCTGCATCTAATGCGTCATAGCGAACTGCTTTTTCGCTCACAACCGTAATCATCATGACAGGAATATGTTCTAGTGCGGGCTTAGCTCTGATCGCTTTAATAAAGCCAATACCATCCATCGCCGGCATTTTATAGTCTGTAACAATCAAATCAACTTGATTATGGTCCAACCAATCTAGTGCTTGAAGTGGGCTATCAAAGTCAACGACCTTAATATCATCAGCAACCTGTTGAATGATTTTGCCTAGAATCATTCTGCCTGTTGATTCATCATCAACGATAACGACAGTTCGCTCATGTTTTAGGTTGGCTCTTGTATTGTCTGAGGACAGGTTATTGCTCGTAACAACAGAGGGCACGCTTTTAATGCGCTTGATTGGTGACACCATACCTTATAACCCCAATACCGATTTTGTCTTTATTCTATCCATATACTCAAAGCCATATCGAATGCAATACTAGTTAAGAACCGGTACGCTTATTCATGACTGTCCTTAGTAATTTATTAATCATGTTTTAGAAATATTACAGATAACTAGCACCATAACAATATCCTTGTCATCATTAAATAGAATACTAAAGTTTACTAGAGAATATTCGTTAGCCTGTGAACTAGCTCACAGTTCTGGGGGGCCGAACCAACTTAGCGACGCTTGAAACCATCAAACCCATTAAAAACCAAAAAATGTTTGCCCTTCGCCCGTGCAACCATACCAATACCAATTTGTTGTGCAATCCGCAGTCCCATCTCCGTCACACCCGATCGCGACAATAATAAGGGGACTTGCATCTGAGCGACTTTGATGACCATTTCTGACGTTAGCCGACCTGTTGTATAAAACACTTTATCTTGGCCTGAGACACCTTCCAACCACATCCAACCTGAGATAGCGTCTACCGCATTATGCCGACCGACATCTTCAACAAAAACTTCAACCTCGCCTGACATCGTACACAGTGCACAGCCATGCACGGCACCAGCCGTTTTATACATTTCGTTATAATCTTTTAAACCATCTAAAACTTGGTAAATGGTATCCGATGAAAAACTGGGGCTCGTCACACAGAGTTTTGCAATGGACGCCATCACATCACCAAACATGGTGCCTTGACCACAACCACTCGTCACCGTCCGCTTTGACAATAATCGGTCAATATCAGGCATTTCTTGGCGGGTCGTGACCGCGACAGCTTCAACGTCCCAGTCAACTTGAACTGCCAACACGTCTTCAATCGATGATACCAAGCCCTGATTTCGTAAATAACCGAGTGTGAGCAATTCAGGCTGAGCCCCCATCGTCATCAGGGTCACAATCTCTCTTTTATCAAGATAAATCGTTAAAGGCCTTTCGCCCGTTAAGGCAACCTGCCGTTGTTCACCAAACTCATCAATCGCCTTAAATGAATGCAATAAATCGATCCCTGCATCCGTGATCTTTATCTGGTTTTTAGCCACCAGTGACACTCATATGCCGAAAGATAATCGGTTGCTCTTGGACATTAAAATCATGGCCTTTAGGTTTGATGTCCATTGACTCGATAATGGCTTGCTTTAAACGCGTGTGATCGCCAGGGTAACGACGCATAATCGCCCTTAAGTCGACCGAGTGCTCTTGGCCTAGACACAACAATAAACGTCCTTCTGTGGTGACTCTAACGCGGTTACAGCTTTCACAGAAGTTATGGCTGTGTGGAGAGATAAACCCCACTTTCGTCCCTGTGCCAACAACGTCGTAATAGCGTGAAGGCCCGCCTGTATTCGCTTGTGAGACTTTGAGATCAAAAGCCGCCGCCAATGCACTTTGCACTTCATCACTAGAACAATAACTTTCACCTCTTTCATGGGTGACATGCCCTAATGGCATTTCTTCGATATAAGAAATGTCCAAATCATTATCAATAGCAAATTGCGCTAAATCGACAATTTCATCTTCATTCCGGCCTTTCATGATCACTGCATTGAGCTTAATCCGCTTAAACCCAGCTTGCTTCGCCGCTTGAATCCCCGCTAAAACACTATCCAAGCTGCCTGTGCGCGTTAACGCTTTAAACTTATCCGCTTTCAAGGAGTCTAGACTAATGTTGATACGATCAACCCCCGACTGAACTAAGCCTTCAGCATATTTAGGTAATTGAGAACCATTGGTTGTGATGGTTAATTCCTTTAATGCCGTTGTCTGTTTCAATTCACCGAGCTCTTTAAACAGCCAATCTACATCCCGTCTAACTAGGGGTTCGCCACCCGTTACCCTGATCTTTTCAACGCCCAATTCAGCAAAAGCAGTTAATAAAGATACAATTTCTTCTAGCGTTAACAATTGTTCTCTTGGCATGAATGTCATTTCCTCATCCATACAATAAACACAGCGAAAATCACAGCGGTCGGTAATAGACATACGGACATAACTGACTTTTCGTCCGAAGCGGTCGATCAATTGTGTTGGTGTAGTTACTTCAGTCATGAGAGCTCACGTTTAATAACATTGCAAATAATGAATCATTATTGCATGCCTTTTGATTTTTTGTCTCGTAAAAAAAACAAGCCTTACTATATAGAGTAAGGCTTGTATGAAACTACAATGCGTTTGCTAGCTGTTAATCCTCACCTGAAAAGGCACCAAGCAAATGCAATAGACTTGTAAATAAGTTATAAATAGACACGTATAACGTTATCGTTGCCATAATATAGTTAGTTTCACCGCCATGAATAATTTGACTTGTTTCAAACAAAATCAATCCAGACATCAATAAAACAAACATCGCTGAGACGGCAAGTGCTAAACCCGGCATTTCAAAGAAGTACGCACCCAGTCCAGCTAAAAAGCCGACTAAAATACCTACCATTAAAAAACCGCCCATAAAGCTGAAATCTTTTTCGCTCTTAACAGCATAGGCTGACAGTACAAAAAAGATAAGGCCTGTGCCACCTAACGCTTGCATCACTATCTCGCTGCCATTTGGCATCGTTAAATAATAGTTAAGCATTGGACCTAGGGTCAAACCCATAAAGCCTGTCAAAGCAAAGACAGAAACTAGCCCCCAAACACTATTTCGTAATTTAGTTGTTAAGAATAACAAACCAAAATAGCCAACTAGCGTCAACAATCCCATATGCGGAAAATTCATCGCCATCGACAAACCGGCCGTTAATGCACTAAAGACCAAGGTCATAGCTAACAAACTATAGGTATTACGTAATAGCTTATTGGTTGCAAGGACTGACTCTTGCGAACGAACAACCGTTGGTTGAGCATCATAATTCATCAATTTATCTCCTGTTTAAAATGCATCATTTACTAAAGTTTTAGAATACGACACAATCCTACCCGATAAGTTCAGAAGTGCAAGCCTTAACCAATAAAATCAGCTAAGTTTCAAGTTACTGTTGTTTTGTCGCCGCAATCCTAGTATTATTTCGCGTCTTGGAGAGTTGACAGAGCGGCCGAATGTACTGGTCTTGAAAACCAGCGTAGGTTTATCCCTACCCAGGGTTCGAATCCCTGACTCTCCGCCATTATAAACAAATAAGCCC